>JAKDNM010000017.1 GCA_030456445.1 Hyphomicrobiales bacterium | reverse complement strand
TTGAGCATGATCTTTTCGGAAAACCGGTTCCCACTTTTCCGGATCATGCTCTAGTTTTCGGGATCGGCGTTTCGTAAGCAGATATTTCGCCAGGGCGGCGATGCCCAGTACGAGCAGGACGGCCACGAGGATCCAAAGGATCATCATGCCGCCCATCATAGCGCCCGAACCGTTCATCATCATTTTTTCACACCCCGGCCTTGAAGCGTCGGGAAGAGCACAGGCTCGGCGCCGCGCCGCATTCGAACGAACCTGATCCTTCCAGTCGGTGTAAGGTCAAGCGCCGTCTGATGGCCGCGCTCAAGGCAAACGGTCCATCCGCGGACAGGAGGGCGGGATAGGGCGTATCAAAATTGGCCTCTGCAGTTCCCGGTGGACGCCAGAAAGCGTCGCGGCTTCCTGTCATCGCCGGAACCCGATGAATTGCGAGGCGACAGGTGCAAGATAACAAGCAGAGACTTCAAAACAGCCGCGGATCGAGTGAAAAAGGCTCGTGGCGGACGATATGGATGCCGGTCGCGGCCGGATGATTGTGATTGATCAATACGTTCAAATCCGGAGAATCTCGGACAGGCACGATGGCGGAAGGTACACGCAGCAACAAGGTCGAGCGCCCTTCGTGCCATTTATCGCCCCTTTTCTGGCTCCAGGCTTCGTGCCGCCGCCAGTTCGGCGGGAAATCCGCCAGTTCCATGTCCATTGTTGCCGGTTGATCCGGCAACCCGTACGTGACCATGACGAGTTTCGGCAGAAGCGTCGGATCTTCGACATGGACGAGCTTTTCGAGCACGCAGAGGGCGGGAGACGTGGCACAGTAGGTGACCGCGTGGCCGATGGTGTTCCAGCGCCCGTCGAAGTGCAGTCCGTATCCGCCGTCGAGCGCCTGCGCATGCTGTTTGCCCGACAGGCGCCAAAGCAGCATCAGGCGGCGGCGCCCCAGTCGATCTTGCCGAGGATGGTCTCGATCACGCGCGCGCCGGCTTCCGTTTGTGCCACCACGAGCGGCGTTTCGCCCCCCAGTTCCATGAGGGGACGGCGAAGCCAGCGATTGGCCTTGGCGCGGTCGCCGAAAGTCTGCTCGGCCAGAGATTGGACGCGCAACAGGCGAACGGCACGATCCGATTCATCCACCGTCAGCGGTTGCCGTTTGTCCGCGCGGTGACGGCGGGTGCGTTGCGGGATCACGAATTTCTCGATTTCCTGCTCGGTCAGGCCGGCCTGGCTAAGGCCATGAAGGGCAGAGAGCGGAAGCCTGTTGCGAACAGCCAAGGCCAGGTCCGCTTGCGAGCGCACGACCTGGCCCAGTACGGTCTGGCCACCAAGCTTTCGTGCGACTTCCTCGACGATGACCATCGCCATGACAGTCCTCCTTTTCGCAATCAAACGTCGTGATCGGCAATCTGCCGTGAATATAGTCGGCATTTGGCCGATTATCAAGAACGGCACCCTGGACGGAAGTCAACCGGATTTCCTCCTGCGGGGCGGCGTGCCTGAGTCCGCCGCGTCTCCTCCTGCCGATGTACGGCCTGCAGCCGCGGAGACATTCATACGCCGGTAAGCTTTCAACCCGCTTTCAGCGGCAGCGCGCCGGAAGGCGCGATGGAGGGGGCGGTTGCGGCCGCCTGCAGAGACGTGACGGCGATCATGTGGAAGACATCGTCGGCGCTGCATCCGCGCGACAGGTCGTTGGCGGGCTTCGCCAGTCCCTGCAGGATCGGGCCGATGGCCGTGGCGCCGCCGATGCGCTGGGCGATCTTGTAGCCGATATTTCCTGCTTCGAGACTGGGAAACACGAATACGTTCGCTTCTCCGTGCAGCGGAGAAGAGGGGGACTTCGACGCGCTGACGGCGGCGACGAAGGCGGCATCGAATTGCAGTTCCCCGTCGATCGTCAATGCGGGGTCTGTCTGGCGAACCAGTTTTGTCGCCTCCGCGACTTTCGTCACCCTCTCATGCGCCGCGCTGCCGCCGGTCGAGAAGGAAAGCATCGCCACGCGCGGCTCCGCGCCCGTGAGTGCGGCGAAGGAACGGGCGGAAGCGATCGCGATGGCGCCAAGGTCGGCCGCGTCGGGCTCCACCACGAGGCCGCAATCGGCGAAGACGAAGGCGCCCTTTCGAGCGTGGTAGGGCTCGCACAGCATCATCATGAAGAAGGAGGAGACCAGGCGGCTGTCGCCGGCCTTGCCGATGATATGCAGCGCGGCGCGAACCGTCTCGGCGGTGGTTGCCACGGCGCCGCCCACCGCGCCATCGGCCTCGCCTCGCCGCACCATCATGGCGGCGAAGCGAAGCGGCTCGCGCATGGCCTGCTCCGCGGCGGCCTCGTCGATGCCCCTGTGCCGGCGAAGCGCATGATATTCGCGGACATAAGCTTCCATGCGCGGCGAGCGGCCCGGATCCTCGATGCCGAGGGCGGCGGGATCGTCCCCCTCGGCTTGCACGAGACGAGCGACCTTTTCCGCGTTGCCGACGAGCGTGACGCGCGCCACCCCTTCGCGGATCGCCCTCAGGGCACCCTCGACGATACGCGGGTCCTCACCCTCCGCCAGCACCACATGGCGCGGGTCGGAGCGTGCCCTGGCGACGATATCGTCAAGCGCCTTCATGCCGGGCTTTCGGGTTCAGGCGCCCGGCTGCGGCCGCATGTCGGCGCGATCGATGCCGGCGACCTTGACCGGTTTCTTCATGGCGTCGCGGCGGAACGGGTCGCCCAGTTCCTGGTTGATCATCGCCTCGATCAGCGTCGTCTTGCCGTTCTTCATCTGGTCCTCGACTGCCTTGTCGAGTGCTGCGGTCAGTTCCTCCATGGTGAAGGCCTGCACGCCCTGCAGGCCGCATGCCTTGGCGATGCCGGCATAGGAAACCTGGATATCGAGTTCGGTGCCGACGAAATTGTCCTCGTACCAGAGCGTCGAGTTCCGTTTCTCCGCCCCCCACTGGTAGTTGCGGAAGACGATCATGGTGATGGCCGGCCATTCGGACCGCCCGATCGCCGTCAGTTCGGTGACGGCGATGCCGAAGGCGCCATCGCCGGCGAAGCCGACGACAGGTGTGTCCGGGCAGGCGATCTTGGCGCCGATGATCGACGGCAGGCCGTAGCCGCAGGGGCCGAACAGGCCGGGCGCCAGGTATTTGCGCCCCGCCTCGAAGGAGGGATAGGCGTTGCCGATGGCGCAATTGTTGCCGATGTCGGAGGAGATGATGGCGTCCCGGGGCAGTGCCGCCTGGATGGCGCGCCACGCCATTCGCGGGCTCATCCATTTCGGCTTCGCCTTGCGGGCGCGTTCGTTCCATGTAGTGCCCGGATCGTCCTGCTCATGGTCCATGGAGGTCAGTTCCTGGGCCCATGCCGATTTTGTTTGCGCGACCAGAGCCTTGCGCTCGGCGCGGCCGGCGTCTCCCGCCTTGGCGTCGAGACGGGCAAGGATGCCCTCCGCCACCTTCCTTGCATCGCCGATAATGCCGACAGTGACCGGCTTGGTGAGGCCGACGCGGTCGGGATTGATGTCGACCTGGATGATGGCGGCGTTCTTCGGCCAGTAGTCGATGCCGTAGCCCGGCAGCGTCGAGAACGGGTTGAGGCGCGTGCCGAGCGCCACGACGACGTCGGCCTTCGAGATGAGCTGCATGCCGGCCTTCGAACCGTTATAGCCGAGCGGACCGGCGAAGAGCGGGTGCGAGCCGGGGAAGGCGTCGTTGTGCTGGTAGCCGCAGCAGACCGGCGCGTCGAGCCGTTCGGCGAGTTTGGCGGTGGCGCCGATGGCGCCCGCCAGCACCACGCCGGCGCCGTTCAGGATGACCGGGAACTTTGCTTTCGAGAGCAGCTGCGCGGCCCTGTCGAGCGCCGCATCGCCGCCGTCGGAACGCTCGAAATCGACAATGGCCGGAAGCTCGATATCGATGATTTGGGTCCAGAAATCGCGCGGAACGTTGATCTGCGCAGGCGCCGAGGCGCGCCTGGCGTGCTGGATGACGCGGTTCAGCGTTTCGGCCATGCGCGAAGGATCGCGGACTTCTTCCTGATAGGCGACCATGTCCTCGAACAGCGCCATCTGCTCGACTTCCTGGAACCCGCCCTGGCCCAGCGTCTTGTTGGCCGCTTGCGGCGTCACCAGAAGCAGCGGCGTATGGTTCCAGTAGGCCGTCTTCACCGCGGTGACGAAATTGGTGATGCCCGGCCCGTTCTGGGCGATCATCATCGAGACCTTTCCGGACGCGCGCGTGTAGCCGTCGGCCATCATGCCGCCCGAGCCCTCATGCGCGCAGTCCCAGAAGGTGATGCCCGCCTGCGGGAAGAGATCGGAAATCGGCATGAAGGCCGAGCCGATAATGCCGAATGCATGTTCGATCCCGTGCATCTGAAGCACCTTCACGAACGCCTCCTCGGTCGTCATCTTCATTGTAATGTCCTTTCGTTTCCAGTTGCCCGTCATGTGTCGCGGGCTTCAGAGCATTTCGTCCTTGAGGGTGTACCAGCGGTACATGGCGCGCTGGCCGAGCCGGCGGAACGGCGTCAGCACCCCATGACCGGGAAGCTCGGAAGAGAAGATCGGGAGGTCGAGCGCGCCGCCCTTGCCGGCGACGAGCTGGGCCATGCGGCGGCCCGCCTGCGCGGAATACATCACGCCGTTTCCGCCGTAGCCGAGCGCGTAATAGATGGTTTGTTTCGGATCGGGCTGGAAGATGCGCGGCATCATGTCGTGGCTGACATCCACCCATCCCCACCAGGAATAATCGATGTCGATGCCCTTCAGCGCCGGGAACTTGCGGCCGAGCCCGTCGAGCAGAAGCTGGAGATGGCGCAGGTTCTCCGCGTCCGCGCCGGTGATCGCACTGCGACTGCCGATCTGGAAACGGCCGTCCGGCATCTGCCGATAATAGAAGCGCAGCGTGCGCGTATCGGTCAGCACCATCTTCGTCTGGAAATTGCACGCCTCGCGCTCGGCATCGGTCAGCTTGCGGGTGACGATCGAGTTCGACAGGATCGGCATCAGCCTGTGGCGGGTTAAGGGATGCATGCCGGGCGGCGTATAGGCTGCGGTGGCGAGCGCCACGGCGCGGGCGCGGACCGTGCCTCCCGGCGTCGAGAGGTAGTGCACGCCGTCCCTTGTCGTCCAACCGGCGACCGGGCTGCCGGGATGCACCTTCGCGCCGAGCGCGCGCGCCATCTTCAGATAGCCGTAGGCGAGCTTGCCGGCGTGGATGGCGATGCCGTCCGGCTCGAGCATGGCGCCGGCCGCTTCCTCGTCGCGCACATAGTCACGATGGACTTCCTCGCGTGACAGGATGCGGGTCTTGTAGTCGAACATCTCGTTGAGCAGCTTCGATTCAGCCTCCAGCGCGGGCATCATCTTCGTCTTGTGCGCGAGGTAGAGGTGGCCGCCATCCTGCGGGTCGCAGTCGATCTCGCGGATCAGGCCGCGGAACAGGTCGAATCCGTCGAGCATCTCGGCATGCATCCGGCGGGCGACATCGATGCCCCAGCGGGCGATCCAGCCCGAGCGTGTCAGGCGGCCGGCGGAAAACTGAGCCTGTCCGCCATTGCGCGTCGAACAGCCCCACGCGACGCGGTTCGCCTCCAGCACCGTCGCCTTGATGCCGTGCTCCTTGGCCAGATGGATGGCGCAGGAGAGGCCCGTATAGCCCGAACCGATCACCGCCACGTCCACGTCCATGTCGGCCGTCACCGGACCATCGTCGCGAGGCGGTTCGCCGGCGGTCGCGATCCAGTAGGTCGGCGCGTAATCGCGGTTGCGGCCCGGTCCCCTATCGACCACCGGATCGTAGCGGGGATCGTAGCTGTCGTGGTTGCGGTCCAACTGAATGACCTTGTCGTCCATCTGCGTCGTTCCTGAAGCCGATGATATGCGGTGGTTCCCGATCAGGCCTTCTGCATCGGCCGGTTCTTGCGGAAGGCCTGCTTGAAGACGATCTTGCCGTCGCGCAGCGTAAACAGGTCCGCGCCCTGCGCTTCGATGCGCATGCCTTCGGCGTTGGTGCCCGAGAAGGTCCACTCCGAGACGGCGCGGTCGCCATGCACGAAATGGCTGTGATGATCCCAGCGCGCGTCCGGCATGTCTTTCCAGACCTTGGCGAAGGCTTCGGCGATTTCCTTCCGGCCTTCGAATCGGGTGCCGTAAACGGCCGGCCCGCCGACCGCATTGAAGGTGCAGTCATCCGCGAAAGCCGTCATCACGGCATCGACGTCGTGCCGGTTGAATGCATCGAACATGGTTGCCAGATCTTCGGCGGTCATCTCGTTTTCCCTGGTCATCGTTTCCTCGTCTTTCCCTGTTGTTACAGGCACAGCACAAGCGTCACCCCGCGCAGGGCGTGCAGGATTTCTCCAGTTTTGCGGCTCGTCGTATCGGCGCGGCAGTCCGGTTCCGGCGCTGCTAGGTCATGGTCAGATCTTGCCCTTCCACGGGATCAGCAAGCGCTCGAGATAGCGGATCAGAAGATCGAACGCGAAGGCGAACACGCCGATGACGATGATCCCCATGATGACGGTGTCGCTCGCCAGGAACTGCGCGGCGTTGAGCACCATGAAACCCAGGCCGCGATCGGCCGCGATCATCTCGGCCGCCACCAGCGTGGTCCAGCCGACGCCGATGCCGATTCTCATGCCGGTGAAGATCTCCGGCAGCGCCGCCTTCAATATGACGTGACGGATGATCTGGCCCTGCGTCCCGCCCATGGCGTAGGCGGCATGGATCTGTTCGATCGATACCGACTTGACGCCGGAGCGCGCGGCGATCGCCATTGGCGCGAAGATTGCCAGGAAGATCAGGAAGATCTTCGGAAATTCGCCGATGCCCAGCCAGATGATGACCAGCGGCAGATAAGCCAGCGGCGGCAGCGGCCGGTAGAATTCGATGATCGGATCGAAAAGGCCACGCCCTATCCGCGACACGCCCATCCAGATGCCGATGGGGATGGCGGTGAGGCAGGCCAGGAAGAAGGCGCCGAAGACGCGCGTCAGGCTCGCCGAGGTGTGCTCCCACAGCGTCGAGTTGGCGACCCCGTCGGTCGCCGCGACGATGAACTTGTGGTAGACGGCGATCGGTGACGGCAGGAAGAGCGGCTTGACCCAGCCAGCCTCGGTGACGAGGAACCACGCGCCGAACAGCACCAGCGCGGTGATGATGCTGATATGGCCGGAATAGCCGTCGCCCGGCGCGCCATAGACCTTGCCCGCGCGCGCGGCCTTTGCCTTCGGCACGAGACTGAGTGCGAAGCTAGACATGGATCAACTCCTTCGAAACCTCGCGCTCGTCGCCGTAGATGATGCCGAGGATGGTCTCGCGCATCTGGATAAAGTCGGGACTGGACTTGATGGCGCGGGCGTTGCCTTCCCTGAGGAAGCGCTTGTTGAAGTCGAGTTCGTAGGTATGGGTGATGCGGCCAGGCCTCGGTGACATGACGATCAGTCTGGAGCCGAGGAAGAGTGCTTCCTCGACGCTGTGGGTAATGAAGAAGAACATCTTGTGGGTGTGCTCCCATACTTTCAGGAGCAGTTCCTGGATGCTTTCGCGCGTCAGCGCATCGAGCGCCGCCATCGGCTCATCCATCAGGAGCATGGCAGGATCGCAGGTGAGCGCCCTCGCGACGCCGACGCGCTGCTGCATGCCGCCCGACAGGTGGTAGATCATGTGGTTATGGAAGTCCTGCAATCCGACCAGCGCCAGATTGCGCGTGGCGCGCTCGCGGCGCTCCGCTTTCCCAACGTGCTGCAGCTTCAGCCCGAACGCGGTGTTTTCGATGACGTTCAGCCAGGGCAGCAGCGCATGTTTCTGGAAGACGACGCCGCGATCCGCACCCGGTCCCAGGATACGCTTGCCGCCGAGCGTGATCTCGCCGTCGCTTGGCGACATGAAGCCGGCGAGCAGGTTGAGAAGCGTGGTCTTGCCGCAGCCGGAAGCGCCCAGCGCCACCACGAATTCGCCGCTCTCGATCGTCAGGTCAACGCCTTTGAGCGCCACGACCGCCTCGTTCGACCGCAAACCCGGATAGGTGAGGCTGACGTTGTCGACCTTCAGTCTTTCCATCTGCGCCGTCATCTCGAACCGCCTTTCGTAGGGGATTTCTGCCGCCGCCGGCCGAAGCCGGCGGCGTGACGGAATTCAGGGCCGTTCCGGCTTTTCCGATACGGCTCAGTTCTTCGCTGCTTCTTCAGCGAAGGAACTGTTCACGAAAGGCGCATAGTCCGGCAGGACCGTGTCGATCTGCTTTTGCGCATTGAGGAAGTCGGCGCTCGCGGCGAAGGCACGCACGGCTCCGCTTTCGGCGCCGCCGCCGAGCCACTCCTTGGACACCTGTTCCTGGACGGTCGGATACTCGAGCAGCTTGGATGCGTCGATGATGTCCTGCGGCTGGCCGCCGATCATCTTCACGATGCCCTTCACTTCCGGAGAGTCGACCGTCCAGTTGGCGCCGTTGGCCTTGAAGTCGGCATAGGCCTTGGCCAGCACCTTGGTGAAATCGGCCATGAACTTCGGATTATCCTTGCCGAAGGTCCGGTCCACCATGATGGCGTCGAAGGTCGGCACGCTGGCCTTGCCCACTTCCGCCGAGTTGGTGATTTCCTTGCCGGTCTTCTCGATCTTGGAGAGGGCCGGGGGCCAGACATAGGCAGCGTCGATGTCGCCGCGTTCCCAGGCGGCCACGATCTGCGGCGGAGTCATATTCAGGATGGTGAGGTCGCGCGGGTTTATCTTCCACACCTTTTCCAGCGCGATGAGCAGATGAAAATGCGAGGTGGAGACGAAAGGAACGGCCACCTTCTTGCCCTTCAGATCTTCCGGCTTCTCGATGCCGGAACCGTTGCGGGCGATCAGGGCCTCCGACTTGCCGATATTGTCGAGGATCCAGAAAAGCTGGGCGTCGACGCCGCGCGTCACCGACGCGGTCGCACCCGTGGAGCCGATGACGCCGACGGCGACGTTGCCGGAAGCCAGCGCCACGGAGATGTCGCCGGCCGACGCGAACTGGCGCCAGTCGATCTTGTAGCCGTCGGCGGCCACGGCCTTGTCGAAGCTGCCGTCGGCGATGGCGCTGACGAAGGGGCCGACGATCTGCTGGTAACCCACGACAACGGTGGTTTCCGCTGACGCGGCACCGGTGCCGGCCAGCGCGACAGCGATCGTCGTGGCTGCGACGGCAGCCTTCGCCCTTGTGAAGAAATTCATGAAGTGCTCCTCTTTCCTGTTATTCCCCAGGCATGATTGCCAGTTGCCGGCTGTCTCGCCAGTCTTGTTTGTTTCAAACTCGATATTGGACGGAGAAATAAAATCCCGTATATCCAGATTGGAAACTGATTAAGTCCAGTTGCGCCCGGAGACTGAAACATGACCGTGCCGCCCGTCTCGGAAGGCATCTTCTTTCTGGACAGGGAACGCCCCGTCGGCCTGCAGGCGCAGCTTCGCGAGACATTGGTTTCCGGCATCCTGTCGGGACGCCTGGTGCCGGGCACAAGGCTGCCCTCGACACGCAGGTTGGCAGGCTATCTCAACATCTCGCGCATCACCGTCACGCTCGCCTATCAGGAGCTTGCCGCCGAAGGCTATATCGAACCCCAGGCGCGCAGCGCTTATTCGGTGTCGGACAGTGCGCCGGTGGCCAGGTTGCGCGCCAGCGACGAAGCGGCGGGAGACGACGCGGTCGACTGGAATGCAAAGCTCAAGCCGCGCTTTCAGATCGCCAAGACCATCCGCAAGCCGCTCGACTGGCGGCGCTATCCCTATCCCTTCCTCTACGGGCAGATGGATACGACGCTTTTCGACCTCGGCGCGTGGCGCGACTGTTCCAGGCGGGCGCTCGGCCGCAACGATTTCGAATATATGGCGGGCGATTTCGCGGCGGCCGACGATATGCAACTGGTCAGCTATATCTGTTCGCGCACGCTGCCGAGACGCGGTATCCGCGCCCGGCCGGAGGAGATCCTGGTCACGCTCGGAGCCCAGAACGCCATCTGGATCGCCGCGCAGCTTCTGCTTAGGCGCGGCACTCACGCGGTATGCGAAAATCCCGGCCATCCCGACATCTACGCTTCACTGAAGCTCAGCGAGGCGACAGTCACCCCGATCGACGTCGACGGCGGAGGCTTGCCGCCGGAACGCCTGCCCGACAAGGTCGACGCGGTCTTCGTCACGCCCAGCCACCAGGCCCCGACGGTGACGCGCATGCCGATGGAGAGGCGGTTGAAGCTTCTGGAGATGGCCGAGGAACGCGATTTCGTCATCGTCGAGGACGACTACGAGTTCGAGATGAGTTTCCTGGCGCCGCCGGCGCCGGCGCTGAAGTCGCTCGACAGGCGCGGCCGCGTCTTTTATGTCGGCTCCTTCTCGAAGTCGCTCTTCCCCGGCCTGCGTCTTGGCTATCTGATGGCGCCGGAGCCGGTCATTCGCGAGGCGCGCGCCTTGCGGGCGCTGATGCTTCGCCATCCGCCGGGTCATTTGCAGCGTACGGCCGCCTATTTCCTGGCGCTCGGCCACTACGACAGCGTCATCCGGCGCATGCGCCACGAATACGAGAAGCGCCACGAGGTGATGGCGACGGCGCTGCGCAGGCAGGGGCTGAAGGTGGCTGGCTCGTCCTCCTTCGGCGGAACGTGTTTCTGGATCGAGGGGCCGGAAGGGCTCGATTCGGAGAAGCTGGCCGCCGAACTTCAGGCCGATGGCGTGCTGATCGAATCCGGATCCCCCTTCTTTCCGACGGACCAGGGTCCCTGCCGGTTCTTCAGGATCGCCTATTCGTCGATTTCCGCCGATCGCATCCCCGAGGGGGTCAGACGCACCGCCGCCGCCATGGAAAGGGTCATGAGGACGGCCGGGCCGTGACCGGCGGCGTCTCCGTGCCGCAAGACGCCACGGCAGCGGCACCCGGCTCTGCGCGCCCTACCGGCCCGAAGCTTCCCTGGCGATCCCGTCGAGCAGGTCGTTGACCTGATCGCGGCCGTCGCCCTTCGGCAGGCGTCTGTATCCGACCACCACCTTGCCGGGCGCGGCATCGGCTTCATAAGCGAAAACGATATAGGGACAGTAGGCGATGTTGCCGATATCCGCTTCCATCACCGAGCGCGATACCACCGCCGAGCAGAACTGCATGAATTCGGCATCCTTGTAGAGCTGTTTGGCGGCGCCGACGTCGCTTGCCGTGCGCTTCAGCATTTCGCCGATACGGCCGTGATAGTCGACCACGTAGCCACGATTGACGATGGCGTCCTGTATGTCGGAAACGACGTCGGCGAAAGGCGCATCGGTCTCGTAGGTCGTCACCAGCTCGTCGCTGCGCGCCGTACCCATGCCAAACAGCAACATGCCCGCGAACGCGGCGGCGAAAATCTGCTTCATCGTGATACTCCAATCCGTCCATGGGGCCTATGGCCTGACATAGGCGTATCCCTCATCTTGCAGTTCCATCAGGCGGACGACGCCGGAGGGAACTTCGCTGGCTTCATCGATCAGCGGCACCTTGCGGCCCTCCTTCTTGTCGAGGGCGGCGTGGGTGTTGGCGCAGGCCGAGAACGTGATCTCCGGATCCTCCAGGGACATCGCCGATATCCGGTTCCTGACCGGGCTTCGGTCGGCCAGGAACATTGCAAGGCCGGGACCGAAGGCGACGATCTCGATAGCTACCGTTTCGCCTTTGCTCTTGTAGTATTTCTTGACGTTCCCGGCATTGTTCAACGCCAGGTTCATGATGGCGGGGTCGTTCTGGTCGACCTGGATGGCGAGGCGGTGTTGGGCTTCCGCGCCATGACCGGCATTGATCGCCATCAGCATGGCCGCGGCGGCGGCGGCAATTCCAAGCGTGCGCATATATCCTCCCTGACCCGGGGCTTTTCGGGCGATCTCGATTATACATAGAAAATTCTCTATGTTTAGGCATAATGTGGTTGCCGGCCACGCCGTAAGTGGCCGGGCAAGATGAGAGGACAAGCCATGAGCGGAATGGGAACGGCAAACGGTTTCGGGGCACTGCGACGCAGGGACGTGCTCAAGCTGATCGGGGCCTCGGTCGCGGCCGCCCAGTTCGTTCCCACCCGCGCGGTGGCTGTCGACCGGCTGACGCTGGGCGATGCGGAGATTGTGACCGTCACCGACGGGACGCTGACGCTGCCGATGGCCTATTCGTTCGGCGACGCTCCGAAAGAGGAGCTTATCCGGCTGCTTGAGGAGAACGGGCTGCCGACGGATGCTTTGCGGCCCGATTGCAACGTGACGGTTCTCAGGCGGGGAGAGCGGCTCGTCGTCTTCGATGCAGGGTCCGGCCCAGCTTTCATGGACACCGCCGGCAAGCTTGTCGCCCATCTCGCCGAGGCCGGGATCGATCCGGCCGACGTCACGGATGTCGTCTTTACCCACGCGCACCCCGATCACATCTGGGGCGTCACCGACGATTTCGATGAATTGGTCTTCGCCAACGCCCGGTATCACATCGGCCAGGCCGAATTCGACTTCTGGTCGTCTCCGGACGCGTTGAAGGCGGTATCCGAAGACCGCCAGAGCTTCGTCGTCGGCGCACAGAACCGCTTCGAGGCGATCGGCGACCGGCTTGGTTTCGTCAAGGCGGGAGCCGAACCGGTGCCGGGCGTGGAGGCTTTCTCCACGCCGGGGCACACGCCCGGCCATATGAGCTACGTCGTCCATGGCGGCACGGATCAGCTCGTCGTCATCGGCGACGCCATCACCCAGTCGGTCGTCTCCTTCGTCCATCCCGAATGGCCGGCCGGCGCCGATCAGGATCAGGCGCTGGCGATTGCGACCCGGAAGGCCCTGCTCGATCGGCTGTCGGGCGATCGGGCGCGGATCGTAGGCTACCATTTTCCTCATCCGGCGACCGGCATGGTCGAGCGCAACGGCAGCACGTTCCGGTTCGTTCAGTCGTAGGGCTCTACGGGCTTCGTTGACGCGTGCCTATGCCGGCGAAGGCGGCGAGCGGCGAGCCTTCCAGCAAATAGGCAAGGCCGAGGCGCGCCCCGAGGAGAATCGACGCCATCGCGAGCGGGGCCGATACGGCCAGCACCGAGACGGCGCTGATCCCCTGGCCGATGGTGCAGCCCATGGCGAACACGCCGCCGGTGCCCATCAGGAAGCCGCCGACAAGATGGCGTCCGAGCTCGCGCGCGTCATCGCAGGCTTCCCAGCGCACGTCCCGCCTGCGCCACGCGCAAAAGGCGGCGCCGAGCACGACGCCGGCTACAAGGCCGACGCCGTAATCGGGCAATACGCCGGTAAAGGTGACAAGCTGAAGGATGGAATCGCCGACCGGAACCACGAAGGAAGCCGATTCAATCTGTACCGGATCGAAGGAATGGCGTGCGGCGATCGTCGTGGCGAGCCATCCGAAAGCGACCGCGCTGCCGATCGCCGTGCCGGCCGCGATCAGGCCGAGCCGGCCACGGTATTTGCGTTCGTAAAACACCCAGGCCAGCATGGAAGCAGCGATCAGGGCAGCGACCGGGAGGCGGATGTCGGCGCCGATGAAAGCCGAGGCGATGGAGCTGATCGACTGGTCGCCCGCGAAGGAAAGATCCGCGGCCAGCCGATCAACGATCTCCACGCGGCCCAGCGCGACGAGGCCGCGCTGCGCCGACAGGGCCGAGAGGCCGAGGACCGTCAGTACGACCAGCGAGCGCAGGCTTCCGCCGCCGAGGCGCACCAGCGCGCCGAAGCCGCAGGTGCCCACCAGCGCCATGCCGAACCCGAAGGCCAGCCCGCCGATGATCGCCCCGGTCCAGGGCAGGCTGGAGGAGAGGTAAAAGCTGTCATGCGTGTCGATGATCCCGGCAAACTGGAGCGCCTGGGTCAGGACCAGCGCCACGACCGCTGCGAGCACCCATGTGCGGACACCCGAACTGTCGCCGGCATGCCAGTATCTTTCCAGCGCGCTCATGGTGCAGAAATGCTGTGACCGCGCGGCAAATCCCATGGCTATACCGGCCAGCAGGCCGGTGAACGGCAGGAACCACGACGAGGTGGTTATATCCATGGCTTCCTCCCTTGGCCCGGCTCGCCCGGCGGCTCTCTTATCTGGGACTTCCACGCACCGGCGCGCAGAAGAGCCGGTAAAGAGAAGCGATGATCGAGGAGACCTCCTCGCCGGCAATCGAATAGTAGATCACGCGACCGTCGCGCCTTGAATTGACGAGCCCGTCGAGCCGCAACCGTGCCAGTTGCTGCGATACGGCGGCCTGCGGCAGGCGCATGATGTTTTCGAGATCGGTAACGGATTTCTCGCCCTCCGACAGGATACACAGGATCAGCAGCCTGCTTTCATGCGACAGCGCCTTGAGCAGGTCGCTCGCCTGGCGCGCCTGGGCAAGCAGGATGTCGAACTCCTCCTGCGGCTGGTCGGGATCGAATTTAGGCAAGTTCAGCATTGTGCAACCAATAAGAACGAACAGGGCCTGGCCATGCGAAGAACGGCGTGAGCTTACCCATTGCCTGGCGGCAGCTTGGCGAGCATGTCATCGACAAGATACCAGAAAAACTGGTCGCCGGGATAGCCGCGAAGGCGCGCCACTTCCCGGCCGCGGTCCATCAGGATGAATGTCGGCGTGAACCGCTCGGGCGTCACCTCGGCGAGATCCTCCGGCCAGGGACCCGTGATGTCGACGCGGCGCAAGGGCGCGCGCCTGCCTTCCGGCGTGTTCTGCCAAGCCGGCGCGATCTCGGCGTCGAACTTCGCGCACCACGGGCAGCCGGGCTGAACGAGCATGACCATTTCCGCCGGCCATGCGGCGCTTGCCCCGATGGCCGGCACTGCGGCCAGCATGGCGAGACATATCAGCAGTTTCAGCCGGCGCATCGTCGAAAGTCCCGGATTGCGGATTGCTATATATAGCCATTCCTGAATATATTTGATAGTCAAGGTTTCGGTGCGCCGCCGGCCGAGAGACAAGGACGAGCGGGCGTTAATTTCGAGGTGGAGATGCTCGACGTCACAATCGGCGGCGCCTTGCTGGCCGGCCTGCTTTCCTTCGCGTCGCCCTGCGTGCTGCCTATCGTGCCTCCCTACCTCGCCTGGCTGGCGGGGGTGAGCTTCGATCAGCTCAAGGACGAGCATCCAGACGCCGCCCAGCGCCGCGCCGTGCTTTCTTCCGCCCTGGCCTTCGTTTTGGGCTTCACGACCGTCTTTGTAGCGCTGGGCGCCACCGCGAGCGTCATCGGCAAGACGATCGCGCAATATTTCGATACGCTCGCGCTGGTTGCCGGCGTCATCATCATCGTGATGGGATTGCACTTCCTCGGTGTGTTCCGCATCGGCCTTCTGTTTCGCGAGGCGCGGGTGGAGGTGCGGCGCAAGCCTGTCGGCCTTGCCGGCGCCTATGTGATCGGTCTCGCCTTCGCCTTCGGCTGGACGCCCTGCGTCGGGCCGGTGCTGGCGGCGATCCTGTTCGTGGCCGGTTCGGCGGGGACGGCAGCGCGCGGGGCGATGCTGCTTGCGGTCTATTCGCTCGGCATCGGCATTCCGTTTCTGCTGGCCGCCGCCTTCGCGGGGCCGTTCCTGCGCTGGGCATCCGGCTTCCGCAGGCATATGGAGATGGTGGAGAAGGCGATGGGCGGATTGCTGGTTCTCACCGGCATCCTCTTCGTGACCGGCAAAATGTCGGTGATCTCCTATTGGCTCCTGGAAACCTTTCCCATCTTCCAATCGATCGGCTAGGATGAACCCATGACGAAGGTTGCGATTTCAGCCCTGCTGTTCCTGCTTGTGGCCGCTCTGCCGGCGCGGGCGGAGATCGGCGATGACGGACTGCACAAGGAGGCGTGGTTCACCATAACGTTCCGCGACATCGCCGACGACATCGCCCAGGCCAGGGCGCAGGGAAAGCGTCTGGTCCTCTTCATCGAGCAGCGCGGCTGCATCTATTGCAGGCAGATGCACGAGAAGCTTTTGACCGATCCCGAGGTGCGAGACTACATCGAGGCCAACTACATGGTCGTCCAGTACAACATGTTCGGCGACGAGGAAGTCACCGACACGGATGGCCAGACGCTGACCGAAAAGACGGCGGTGCGCAAATGGGGCTATCTGTTCACGCCCACCATCGTCTTCCTGCCCGAGAACGCGCCGGAAGGCCTCCCGGTCGACAAGGCCGCGGTGGCCGTCATGCCGGGGGCGTTCGGCAAATGGACTTTCCTCGACATGTTCAAATGGGTGCGCGAGAAGGGCTACGAGAAGGACGAGCCGTTCCAGAAATATCACGCGCGCCACATCGACGAAGCCCGCGCCGCCGGCCGTCTCGATGCCGAATGAAGAAGCGATGCCGGCTTGCCGTTCACGACATATGCAAAAAATCATATTTTTCATTGACCTTTGTTGCGCAGCGTTTATCGTGCGGAGCCGGAGGTCGGAACCACGACTGGTTTTGTAAGGTTTTGCGAAGGGGAGGGCTGCCGATATGCAATCGGGTATAGCGGTCGTGGTCGCCGTGTCGGTCTCGATGCTGGCGGGCGCGGCCTGGGCGGAAGATATTGCGCCAGGTGATGTGGAATTTGCCGATGGCGCCGTTTCGGCGGCGCTTACGGGAAAGCCCGGTGATGCCGCCGAGGGCGCCAAGGTGTTCGTCGACCGCAAGCTTGGCAACTGCCTTGCCTGTCATGAGGTGAGCGCCCTCAAGAAGCAGCTTTTCCACGGCAATGTCGGCCCGTCTCTGGACGGTGCCGGTACGCGCTGGGAGCCGGCGCAATTGCGTGCCATCGTCACCGATTCCAAGAAGGTATTCGGACCGGAGACGGTCATGCCGGGCTTTTATTCCCTCAATGTCGGCGTGAACGTGCGCAAGGATCTCGTCGGCAAGACCATCCTCACCGCCCAGCAGGTCGAGGATGTGGTCGCCTATCTCGAGACGTTAAAGGAGTAGACGCGGTGCGGCATCGCAAGGAAAGTCGGATGAATATCAACAGGCGGCAATTGTTCCTGCTGTCGGCGGGTGCTGCCCTTGCCGGTACGGGCGCGATCGGGGTTGCGCCGGCTTATGCGGATGCTCCGGCGGCCGACAAGCGCATCGCCGAATTCGCCGGCGGAAAGGCGCCGGCGACGGGCAAGATCACCCTGACGGCGCCGGAGATCGCCGAAAACGGAAATACCGTGCCGGTGGCCGTCAAGGTCGACAGCGCCATGGAAGGCGACGACATGGTCGAATCGGTGATGATCCTCGCCGAAGGCAATCCGAATCCCGACGTTGCGACCTTTCATTTCACCGCCATGAGCGGCGCGGCCGAAGCGACGACCCGCATGCGGCTGGCGAAGACCCAGAACGTGATCGCCGTGGCCAGGATGGCCGACGGCTCCGTCTATATGGACAGGAAAGAAGTCAAGGTCACCATCGGCGGCTGCGGCGGCTGACGGCAGGAGGTTCGAGAAATGGCAACACCCAAACCACGCGTCAAGGTTCCGAAGTCCGCCAAGGCGGGAGAGACCGTCGTCATCAAGACGCTGATCAGCCACCAGATGGAATCTGGCCAGCGCAAGGACAAGGACGGCAAGGTCATCCCGCGCGAGATCATCCACAAATTCGCCTGCGAGTTCAACGGCAAGCCGGTCTTCTCCTGCGACATGGAGCCGGCGATCTCGGCAAACCCCTATTTCGAGTTCAATGCCAAGGTGAACGAGAGCGGCAAGTTCAAATTCACCTGGGAAGACGACAACGGGTCCGTCTATACGGACGAGGCCGCCATAGAGGTGAGCTGACAATCGAGGCGAGCTGACCGGCGTCGGCTACGGGCATGGCGCGAAGGCGTGCCAAGGATGGGCTTATCGGGAGGGACGACGTGAACAAGAATCTGGTTCTGCTGGCGGCTGTCGCGGCCGTGGCCGTCGGAGTGGCGCAGTTCGCCTATGCCGATCCGGTCAGCGACAAGCTGGTCATCGACGGCAAGGAAATGATTACGCGCGCGCCGGCGCCCGAAGGTCACCCCTTCAAGGAGGTTCTCTCGGGATGGCTGTTCCGCGAACCCGAGACGCGGGCGCTCGAGGCCGACTCCTTCGCCAATCCCGGCATGCTCTATGTCGAGCGCGGCGAGGAGATATGGAACACGGTGGACGGCGCAAAGGGCAAGTCCTGCGCGTCGTGCCACAACGACGCTTCCGAAACCATGAAGGATGTCGGCGCCCACTATCCGAAATGGGATGCTGAGACGAAGCGCCCCATCAACATCGAGTTGCAGATCGACAAGTGCCGCACCGAGCAGATGGGCGCGGAAGCTTACAAATTCGACGCCGCCGACCAGAAGGCGCTGACGACCTACATCAAGTACCAGTCGTTCGGCACGCCGGTGAAGCTGGATCTCGCCAAGGGCGACATGCAGAGCTGGTGGGACAGGGGCAAGAAGGAATATTACACGCGCACGGGCCAGCTCAACCTTGCCTGCGCCTCCTGTCACGAGGCCAGCATGGGCAGGCACATTCGCGCCGACCATCTGAGCCAGGGGCAGGCAAACGGCTTCCCGACCTATCGGCTCAAACAGGCCGACATGGTTTCGCTGCACAACCGCATGCGCGGCTGCATTCGTGACACGCGCGCGGAAATGCCGAAGGCGTTCTCCGACGAGCTGATGGCGCTCGAAGTATATGTGACATGGCGCGGCACCGGGCTCTCTGTGGAGACGCCGGCCGTCCGCCAGTAGCAGCAATCCACCGAGGCGGACCGATCTCCGCCGGCAGGGCCGATGCGTTCGCGCGTCGGCCGGCAATTTCTCTTTGCGCTTCAAAGGGAGGGTTTCCGGCATGAACAGACGCGAATTCCTTGCCGCGACGGCGGCGCTCGGCGCAATCACGGGCTCCGGCATGGCCGGCCGGTGGGCGCATGCGGCAGCCCGGCAGGCGCTCAGCGAGGATACGCTGCTCGATTTCCAGCCGCTCGGGAATGTCACGCTCGTTCATCTGACGGACATCCACGGGCAACTCATGCCGGTCTATTTCCGCGAGCCGTCGACCAATCTCGGGGTCGGCAAGGTGGCCGGCCTGCCGCCCCATGTCACGGGCGCGGATTTCCTGAAACTCTATGACATCGAGGCCGCAAGCCCCGATGCATACGCGCTTACATCGGAGGATTTCACCGCACTGGCGAAGACCTATGGCCGCATGGGCGGGCTGGACCGGATCGCGACCGTCCTGAAGCGTATCCGCAGCGAGCGGCAGGACAGGACATTGTTCCTGGATGGCGGCGACACCTGGCAAGGCAGCTACACCGCCCTGCAAACGAAGGGGCAGGACATGGTCGACGCCATGAACCTGCTCAAGCCCGATGCGATGACCGGGCATTGGGAATTCACCTACGGAACCGATCGGGTGAAGGAGATCGTGGGCGGTCTGCCGTTCCCCTTCCTGGGCGGCAACATTTTCGATGCGGAATGGGACGAGCCGGCTTTCGACGCCTACAAGATGTTCGACAGAGGCGGGGTGAAAATCGCGGTCATCGGCCAGGCTTTTCCTTATACACCGATCGCCAATCCGCGCTGGCTGATCCCGGAATGGTCCTTCGGGGTACGCGAGGAAGAGATCGCCAAACATGTCGCGGCCGCGCGCGCCGAGGGCGCGCAACTGGTCGTGCTGCTTTCGCATAACGGCTTCGATGTGGACAGGGCGCTTGCGGGCCGCGTGTCGGGCATCGACGTGATCCTCACCGGCCATACGCATGACGCCCTTCCCGAACCGGTGGTGGTCGGCAAGACGTTGCTTATCGCGAGCGGTTCGCACGGCAAATTTGTCAGCCGGCTCGATCTCGATGTGCGGGAGGGCGAGGTAAAGGACTACCGGCATCGGTTGATCCCGATCTTCTCCGACGTCATCCAGCCGGACGAAGAGGTGGCGGCGGCGGTGAAGACGGCGCGCGCGCCTTTCGAGGCGGAACTCGGGCGTGAGCTCGCCACCACGGAAAGCCTTCTTTACCGCCGTGGCAATTTCAACGGCACGTTCGATGATCTGATCTGCCAGGCGCTGCTGGAGGTGCGGGAGGCCGACATCGCGCTTTCGCCGGGCTTCCGCTGGGGGACCTCGGTGCTGCCGGGCGAGAAGATCACCGTGGAGGATTTGCACAATGCCTGCGCGATGACTTATCCCGCCGCCTATCGTTCGACCATGACCGGCAAGACGCTCAAGGACATCATGGAGGATGTGGCGGACAATCTCTTCAACAAGGATCCGTACTACCAGCAAGGCGGCGACATGGTCCGTGTCGGCGGCATGGGCTACACGATCGACCCGAATGCCGAGATCGGCGGGCGGATTTCCCAGATGACGCTGTTGAAATCCGGAGAGCCGATCGATCCCGCCACGGAATACACGGTGACAGGCTGGGCTTCGGTGAACGAGGGCACGGAAGGCCCCCCGATCTGGGAGGTCGTGGAGGATTATCTCGGCCGTCATCCGGTCGTGCGGCTGGAGGAAAACCGGTCGGTGAAAGTGATCGGCTGACACCGCCGATCCCGGTGGACAGGGCGAGCGCGCCCTGATACATATAAAAAATCATATGTTTCTATAAATCCTCGGGAGGAGCCGATGGACGCATCCGACGAACGGCCTCTTAAAGCCTCGCGCAGACGGTTCCTGCAGGCGGGCCTGGCCGGCGGCGCGGCGTTTGCCGGAAGCCTGGCGGCAGGACGCGCAGCGGCGGCCGACGACCCGGCAATCACGGAAATCCAGGACTGGAACCGCTATTCCGGCGACGGCGTCGATGCCCATCCTTACGGGGTACCGTCGAAATACGAGGCCGATGTCATCCGGCGGAACGTGCCGTGGCTGACGGCCGATCCGGTCTCATCGGTCAATTTCACGCCGTTGCACGCGCTGGACGGCATCATCACGCCGAACGGCCTTTGCTTCGAGCGGCACCATGCGGGGGCGGCGGCCGTCGATCCCACCAGACACCGTCTGATGGTCAATGGGCTGATCGACAAGCCGCTGGTCTTCACCATGGAGGATCTCAGGCGCTTTCCCCGGCACAACAAGATCTACTTTCTGGAATGCGCCGCAAATTCGGGGATGGAGTGGCGCGGCGCCCAGCTCAATGGCTGCCAGTTCACCCACGGCATGGTCCATTGCGTGCAATATACGGGCGTGCTCCTGAAGGACATCCTGAACGAGGCGGGCGTCAGGACGGCGGGTAAATGGGTGCTTGCCGAAGGCGCCGACGCGGCCGCCATGACGCGCTCCATCCCTATGGAAAAGGCGCTGGACGACTGCATGGTCGCCTTTGCCATGAACGGCGAGGCGCTGCGGGTCGAGCAGGGCTATCCGGTCCGGCTGGTCGTTCCCGGTTGGGAAGGCAATATGTGGGTCAAATGGCTTCGTCGCCTCGAAATCGGCGACCAGCCCTGGGAGCAGCGCGAAGAAACATCGAAATATACCGACCTTCTCGCCGACGGGAAGGCACGCCGCTTCACCTGGAAGATGGATGTGAAGTCGGTCATCACCAACCCGAGCCCGCAGGCGCCGATCAGGCACGGCAAGGGCCGGCTGGTGCTGACCGGGCTGGCGTGGTCGGGCAGTGGCGGGATCGCGCGCGTCGACGTGTCGGTCGACGGCGGCCGCAACTGGAACACCGCGCGCATCGACGGCCCGAGCCTGCCTTTCGCCCTTCACCGGTTCTATTACGAGATGGACTGGGACGGCTCGGAGATGTTCCTTCAGTCGCGCGCGATGGACGAGAAAGGCTTCGTGCAGCCGACCAAGCAGGCGCTGCGCGCCGTGCGCGGAAGCAATTCCATCTACCACAATAACGGGATCCAGACCTGGTACGTGGACAAGAACGGGGTGGCCGAGAATGTCGAGATTTCTTGAGGCGGCGGTTTGCGGCGTGCTGGCCGCCCTTTGCCTGGCGGGGCCGGTCCGTGCCGGCGATGCGGCCGCCGGCGAAAAGGTCTTCAACCGGTGCAAGGCCTGTCATGCGGTCGGCGAAGATGCCAGGAACCGCGTCGGTCCCGAACTCAACGAACTCGTCGGACGGATCGCGGGCACGGCCGACGGTTACAAATATTCGCCTTCCATGCAGAAGGCGGGCGCCGACGGGCTGGTGTGGAGCCTCGAAACGCTCTCCACCTTTCTGGCCGACCCCAAGACCATGGTGACGGGCACGAAGATGGGCTTCGCCGGCCTCAGGAAGCCGGCCGACATCGACAATGTGATCGCCTATCTCGAGACCTTCTCCAAGGCTGCCGATGCCGGCGAGGTCAAATCCGAACCGAAGGAAAAGAAGACCGAAGCCACGCCCGAAAAACCTGTCGCGCAACAGCCGGCTAAGGCCGCGAATGCAGCCGCCTCTTCAGGCGGCGAGGGGGCGGGAGAGCACTTCCATCTGGGCCGCGTCGCCACCGCCGCTGAAGTCGCGGCCTGGGACATCGACGTGCGCCCGGACGGTCTCGGCCTGCCCGAGGGGCACGGGACGGTGGCTCAGGGCGAGAAGATTTTCGACGAGAGTTGCGCTTCCTGCCACGGCGATTTCGGCGAGGCGATCGGCCGCTGGCCCGTGCTCGCCGGGGGCCAGGGCACACTCAGGGACGATCGGCCGGTCAAGACCGTGGGTTCATATTGGCCCTATCTGTCCACGGTCTATGACTATATCCGGCGTGCCATGCCTTTCGGCAATGCCCGGTCGCTGTCGGATGACGACGTCTATGCCCTGACGGCTTACGTCCTCTATCTGAACGACATCGTGACGGATGAGGATTTCGAGCTCTCGAAGTCGAACTTCACGACGATCAGATTGCCCAATCAGGACAATTTCATACAAGACGATCGCGAGCAGGAGCCCGAATATGCGGACAAGGGCGACCCTTGCATGAAGAACTGCGTCGAGGGGGCGGCCCGGATCAGCATGCATGCGGAAGTTCTTGACGTCACGCCTGAGGAAAAGGGCGACGACAAAAAACCCAGTGCGGGGATCGAATAGCCGAGGCCGGCAGTCTATTCCGCGGGCATCGCCCCGGCGGGCAGGGAAACGGCACCCGCCCGGCGGCCGTCCACGAGCCGGTCGGTAAGGGCGGTTCCCGCTATCATCGAGATCAGCGCCAGAAGCGAACTGACGGCCAGGACCGATCCGCCCGTGAAGCCGGCGCCGATCGTGCAGCCCACGGCCAGGATGCCGCCAAATCCCATCAACACCGAGCCGGCGGCGTAGCGTAGTATCGAAGGAGTGCCGGGTTCGCCGAAGCCGACGAGGCGAAAGTCGCGAAACGACAAAGCGGCCAGGAAAGCGCCGATCAGCGTTCCCGCCAGAAGCCCCTGATCCAGACCGACGGCCGTTGCGGCGCCGATTGAGAGGTCCGCGGTGGTCGCCAGCGGACGTACGAAGGACAGGCTTTCCGCCTGTATTGGCTCGAACACCTGAGTGGAGAGCTGATAGGTGAAAAACCACCCGCCGACCACCGTCAGCCCAACGCCGATGCCGCCCAGAACGGACCAGAGCCCCGGCCGCGCCCGATAGCAGACGATTGCCGCGGCGATTGCCGCGGCCAGACCCAGTGCCACGCCGAAACCCTGTTCCAGCCCGCCGAGCGCCAGCAGATCGTTGCCGCCGATCGCCGTGGTATTGGCAAATGCTCCCAGCCAATCGCGCAGCGGAACGAGCACCCCGTCATAGGTCATCCAACCGACGAGGCCGATGACCAGAATGCAAAACAGCGCCCTGAGATTGCCCGATGCTCCAAGCACCAGCAGGCGCGAGACGCAGCCGCGGGCAAGCGCCATCCCTGCTCCAAACAGCAGCCCGCCTGCAACGGCGCCGGAAAGCGATTGCGGTGTGCCGAAGAACCGCGTCTCCACGACCGAGATCGAACCGCGATAAAGGAGCCACTGGACGCCAAGGACGGCAATGGCGAAACCCGCAAGCCAGACGGCCAGCGCCCTGAGGTCGCGTCCCCGTGTAATGTCGAGTACCGCCGATCGCGTGCAGAACGCGCTGCGCTGCGCGAAGAAGCCGAAGAAAAGACCCAGAACCGCGCCGCCAGCCGCGGCGGCGGCCGTTTCTCCCAGTGCATCGATGAGCGGTATCAGGTTCAAGCTATTGTCCCTCGCGTCCGCGTAGAGAATAAAGCGCCCCGCTTGTCTCAGGCAGGCAAGGATTTCGAACTGTGGGCTGGAAACGAAAAGACCATGCTATCGGCGATGCTTTCCGTAGGTTTTTCTTGCAGCGCCGCCAGGGTTGCCTGGCGGCGGTCCTATCGATTTCTCGGGCGTCGGACCTAAGGGCAGAGCTCAGCTTGCGCCTATCTTGCGGCAATTGCGATCATTAATGGGGGATTGCGCCCAATGTCTCGACATCTGCTGTGCCGCGCGATTGCGATTGTGCTGTCCTGTTTCGTCTTTGCGGCAGTCCAGTCCGCCCGCGCCGAAATACCCGACGAGCTCTACAAGGCGCTGAAGCTCGCCAAGGATGCTTCGCCCAAGGAAGTCTACGACGCGATCGTCAAGCGTTACTACGATCCCAAGCAGGGTCATGGCAAAGGTGCCTTCGCCGATCTTTGGGAGCCAACCCCCTTCACCCGCTATCTGGAGCCGAAGACGCTCTATGTCGCCCCCGACATGGATTTCGACGTCAAGCGCAGCGATTGCGTGGAGTGCCATTCCTCCGTTACGCCCGGCTGGGTTCATTCCTGGCAAAAGAGCGTCCACGGCAATCTGGACGAAATCCGCAGCCTGCCGGCGAAGGATTCGCGTTCCTACAAGCAGGAACTGATCACGGGTGTTGAAACCAACCTT
Source organism: Hyphomicrobiales bacterium (assembly GCA_030456445.1). Lineage (GTDB taxonomy): Bacteria > Pseudomonadota > Alphaproteobacteria > Rhizobiales > Rhizobiaceae > Mesorhizobium_L. The sequence goes on along the minus strand of JAKDNM010000017.1, from coordinate 19,730 downwards.
CATTCGATGGGTCTCCTGCCGCAAGACGAGAAGCTGCGCGAGGTCGGCTGCATCGACTGCCACATGGGCGTCGGCAAGGAAGCCGGCAACCACAAGACCGATCTGCACATGCCCGACGCGGCGGCCTGCGGCCAATGCCACCTGAAGCAGTTCGCGGAGCGCGAATCCGAGCGCGACACGCAAAGCTGGCCGCAGAAGCAGTGGCCGGACGGTCGCCCTTCGCATGCTCTGTCATGGCAGGCGAATGTCGAGACGGCGATCTGGGCCGGCATGGCCCAGCGCGAGGTCGCCGATGGCTGCTCGATGTGCCACACCATGCAGAACACCTGTAACTCCTGCCATACGCGGCATGAATTCTCGGCCGTGGAGGCACGCAAGCCGGAGACCTGCTCGACCTGCCATAATGGCGTCGACCACAATGAGTTCGAGGCCTTCATGCTGTCGAAGCATGGCGTCGTCTACCAGACGCAAGGTTCGACCTGGGACTGGCAGAAGCCGCTCGCCAAGGCTTTCAGCGAAGGCGGCCAGGTCGGCCCGACCTGCCAGACCTGCCACATGGAATTCAACGGCGAATACAGCCACAACCTCGTCCGCAAAGTGCGCTGGGGGTTCGAGCCGAAGCCCGAGATCGCCGACAATCTCGACGATCCGTGGTTCCAGAAGCGCAAGGAAGCCTGGATCGGGACCTGCACGCAGTGCCACTCGCCGTCCTTCGCCACCTCCTATCTCGACATGATGGACAAGGGCACCAAGCAGGGCATCGAACTGGTCAAGGAAGCGCGCGGCGTCATGCAGAAGCTCTATGACGACAAGCTGCTTGTCGGCCAGACCACCAACCGGCCCGCGCCGCCCAAGCCCGCTGCCGACGCCCCCGGCGCCTTCTCGGGCCTGTTCTTCTCGGCCGGCAACTTCCCGACGGCGATAGACTACGAGTTCGCCCAGATGTGGGAGCAGCACCTCATGCAGCACTTCAAGGGCCTTGCCCATGTGAATCCCGGCGGATTCACCTACTCCCAGGGCTGGTCGAAGCTGATCCGCAGCCTGGCGCGCATCAAGGACGCCGACACCCAGCTTCGCGAGAAGGCAGCACTGGAGGCACGCGTCGAGGCGCTCGAGGCGAAGGGCAAGCAGGGCTGGCTCGACCTCGATACGCCGACGAAGCGCGCGGCGGCCGGCGGTGCGGGCTTCGGCCTCGCCGGGCTTGGCCTCGGTCTCCTTCTCCTGCCGGCGGTGCGCCGCCGGCGGCGGAAATAGCGGGGAGGCGCAGATGGCTCGGTTTTCCCGCCTTGGTACCGGTCTTGCCGCTGGGCTGGGTGCCGTGATGCTGGTCGCCGGCGGATTGCTGGCGGCCTCCGCCTTCCAGGCCGGCAACCAGCCGCTTCCCTACAGCTATGCGACGACGGCGGACAAACCATCGGAAGCGGCGGTTGCGCTGGCCGGGGGAATCGAGGGGGCGAAGGCGCGCGCCATCGAGATGAAGTCGGTCGCGACCGGCAAGCTGCTCGTCGCCGGCCAAATCCTGGATCTGCCCGACGGCAGGGAGATTCTCGTCGGCTGGCAAAGCCGCATCGGGGAGCCGCTCATCCGCTCCGATATCTCCGTCAAGGAAGAAGAGGCGCTGGTCGCCGCGTTGAAAAAGCATCTGCCGGCAAAAAGCACGGTCTTCGCGATGCCGGCTCTGTCGCGCCGGCTTGCCGCGATGACCACGGCCGAATATCCGCTTGCCCCAGCCGACGACAGTGCCACGACCAGATTGCCGGCGCCGTGGACCGGCGCGCGCGCGGCCATCCTCGAAGCCGAGCGCAAATGGCGTCCCGACGCGGAGGACAAGGCCGCCAACAAGGCCTTCGCCGGCTTTACCGAGGCGCTTACGGCAGAAGACAAATACGGCGTCGCGCATTTCCAGGTCATGGCCGGGGGAGCGGAATGCTATCTCGTCCTGCATGTCAGGGACGCTTTCGATATCGGAGTGGCCGCGCCGGACAAATTGTCGGTCGGGCTGCGCGATTTTCCGAGCGCCGCCGACGTCCATGGCGCCACCAAGCTGGTGAAGAGCTGGATCGAGAAGGAAGGCTATGCCGCCTATGCGGTGACCTCGCGCGACGAGAACGCCGTGCGCGCCTACTACCTTGCCGCCGACAGGGACAAGTCGGCGCTGCTTGCCCAACTCCTGCCCTTCAATTCGGCCCGGCTCGGGCTGGTGCCCGGCGCCACGCTTGTTTTCCAGAACGGCGGCTACTGGGTCTACAGGATTTCCGCCGTGCGGACGGGCTGACCCGGCACCAGAGATTTGCGGAATTCCGGACTCATGGATTTCTCTGAATTGGGATAGTCTATGGGACCAGGGAGGGGCTCGAGATGCAGGTCGTCTTGTCGATCGATCCGAGTGATTCACGTACGCTTCAACGCCAGTTGTTCGACCAGATCAGGGAACTGATCCTGAACGACAAGCTGCGTAGCGGGGATCCTGTACCGGCGTCACGCGCGCTGAGCGAACAGCTCGGCGTGTCGCGCAACACGGTGATCCTTGCCTATGAGCAATTGCTCGGCGAGGGCTATATCGAAAGCCGCCCCAATGTCGGAACCTTCGTGAGTTCGGACCTTCCCGAAAGGGTGATGGCGGCGACGGTCGAGACCGGCCAGCCCGAACCGCAGGCCAACGACAATTACGACGTAACCCATCCGCTCGCCTGCGCCGTGAGCGCCCAGACGGTGATCAGCCCGAACCGCGGCAAGTTGGATTTCGATTTCTGGGTCGGCAGGACCGATGCCTCTACCTTTCCGGCCAACGAATGGCGCCGCATCCTTGACGCCAAGGTACGCTATGGCGGCGCCCGGCTTGCCGAATACCAGGACCCGCAGGGGCTGCCGGAGCTTCGCCAGGCTATTTCCGACCATATAGGGCCGGCGCGCGGTGTTTCCGCGAGGCCCGAACACATCATCGTGGTCAATGGCTCGCAAGACGGATTGTCGCTGATCACGCGCGCGCTTTCAGGCTACGCGAAGACCTTCATCCACGAGGACCCCTGCTATCAGGGCGCGCGCTTCCTCTTCCAGAGCTGCGGCTTTTCCATGCAGCCGGTCCTGGTCGACAATGACGGGATCGATGTCGATCGCCTGCCGAAGACGAGGCGCTCCATCCTCTATGTAACGCCCTCGCACCAGTACCCTCTCGGCGTGACGCTGTCGTTGGAACGGCGGCTGAAATTGCTGGAATGGGCTGCCCGTACCGACAGCTTCATCATCGAGGACGATTATGACGGCGACTTCCGCTATGAGGGCGCGCCGCTGACGGCGCTGCGCGGCCTCGACCGGGGAGGGCGCGTGCTCTATCTCGGCACCTTCTCCAAATCGCTTGCGGCGGGCCTGCGCCTCGGCTTCATCGTGGCGCCGCCGTCCCTGGCGGCCTCGTTGCGCGAGTGGAAATCGCTCGCCAGCAACGGAACGCCCTGGCTGGAGCAGGCCGCCATGGCCGAGTTCATGAACAGCGGCGGCTTCATAAGGCACCTGCGCCGCATCCGCGCGATCTACAAGACGCGACGCGACCTCGTGGCGACGTCGCTCAGGCAAAGCTTCGGCGATGCCGAGATAAAGGGGCTGCGCGGCGGCATGCATCTTTCGCTGCGCGTACCGTGCCGCTTCGGCAGGGCGGGGGAGATCGAGAAGGAAGCGGCGCGGAACGGGGTCGGCATCTACACGCCCGGCCGGGGCGGCGCCTTCATTTCGCCCGACCATCCGCGCGCCGCCGACACGCTGCTCTTCGGCTACGCGGCATTGCCGGAAAAGAACATTCGCACCGCGATGGCAAAACTGGCCGGGATCGCGGCGGCGCGGGAAAGGGTGCTCGTCAATGGTTGACTCGCTGATAAAGCTCGGCCAGCTCGCGGTCTGCCTCGCTTTGGTGCTGAGCGTCTACGCGGTGGTTCAGGCCGTGCTGTCGGTCACCGGCCATGCGCCGGCAAGGCTGCGTGCCGCGCGCAATGTGCTCTACGCCAATGTCGCACTGGTGAGCTTCGGTTGCGCGACTTTGATCTGGTCCTTCGCGACGCTCGACTTCTCCGTCGCCTATGTCGCCGCCAACGGCAGTTCGCAGCTTCCGATGATCTACCGGCTGACGGCGATGTGGGGTGCGCATGAGGGCTCGCTCATGCTGTGGCTGTGGTACCTGACCGTCCTGTCGGCTATCGCGGCATGGCTGCATTTCCGCGACCATCCGCTTTCCATGCCGTGGGTGATCGCCACGCTTGCCGCGGTGCAATTCGGCTTCCTTGCCTTTATCGTCTTCCTGTCCAATCCGTTCCTGACGATGACGCCGCCGCTCACCGAGGGGCAGGACCTCAATCCGCTGCTCCAGGATCCGGGCCTCGTCTTCCATCCGCCGGTCCTCTATCTCGGCTATGTCGGCTTCGCGATACCGTTCGCCTTCGCGCTTGCCTCGCTCATCCGCACGCAGGCCGGCACGGAATGGGTGAAGGTGGTTCGCGGCTGGACCCTGTTTGCCTGGACGATGCTGACCAGCGGCATATTGATGGGCGGCTTCTGGGCCTATTACGAGCTAGGCTGGGGCGGCTACTGGGGCTGGGACCCGGTCGAGAACGCATCGCTGATGCCGTGGCTCACGGGCACCGCCCTCCTCCATTCGATGATGGCGCAGGACAAGCGCGGCCTCTTTCGCACATGGAACGTGTTCCTGGTCGTCACCACCTTCCTGCTGACGCTGATCGGCACCTTCCTCGTGCGCTCGGGCGTGCTCACTTCCGTTCATGCATTCGCGGTCGATCCCGGCCGTGGCGCCTATATGCTGGGCTTCCTCACAATGGTGATGCTGGTCGGCTACGGCCTCATCCTCCTGCGCTCCGAGCGGCTGTCGGCGGACGCGCTGGTGGAAAGCGCCTGGTCGCGCGAGAGCGCCATTCTCGGCAACAATGTGCTGCTTCTGGTCGCCGCCGCCACGGTCTTCGTCGGCACGCTCTATCCGCTTTTCGTGGAAGCCGTTTCCGGCGAACGACTGAGCGTCGGCGCGCCCTATTTCAACAAGGTCGTCGTGCCGCTGATGCTCGCCGTGGTGTTCCTGCTCGGGATCGGCCCGTCTATCCCGTGGCGCCGGATGAATCCGCACCGGTTCAAAACAGGATTCAGGATTCCGGCGGCGGCGCTCGTGCTCGCCCTCGCCGTCACGCTCGCCTTCGGCGTGCGCGACGTGCTGACGATCGTGGCCATCCTCGCCGTTTCCTTTGCGGCGGCTGCTACCCTTGCCGATGTCGTCACCGGCATAAGGGCGCGGCAGCGCACCACCGGCGAGCCGCTATGGCGTGCGGCGGCTCGGTCGATCCTGATCGGCCGACAGCGCTATGGCGGGCTGATCGTGCATCTCGGCATCGCGCTGATCGGCGCCGGCATCATCGCGTCGGGCCTGTTCCAGACCGCAATCACCGTGTCGCTCAAGCCGGGCGACAGCTTCGAGCTTGCCGGTAACGTCGTCACGCTGCGCGGCGTCGAGGATGCCGACGGCCCGGGCTATAGCGGCCGCGCGGCGATACTCAGCATATCGAGAGACGGCGTGCCGCTCACCGAGATGCGGCCGCAGAAGCGCTTCTACCGCGTGCGCTCGATGGCGACGACCGAGATCGCCATCCGTTCCTCGCTTGCCGGCGATCTCTACATGGTGGCGGGGGACGAGACGGCCCAGGGCGGCATCGTCATCCGCGGCTACTGGAACCCGCTGGTGAACTGGATCTGGGCGGGCTGGTTCGTCGTCGCATTCGGCGCGTTGCTCTCGCTTTCCAGCGTGAGACGAAAACGGGCGCCGCGAGCGGTATCGGCGGCGGGGATCGAGGGGGTACCGGCGGAATGACCGCGCTTGCTGCGAAAATGCGGGACACGCCGCGCTGGAAATGGCTGCTCGGCGGCGCAGTGGTCGCCATACCGCTCCTGCTCGGCATCGGGCTCACCAAGGACCCTTCCTTCATCCCGTCCATGATCGTCGGGCATGAGATTCCCGCCTTCGAACTGTCGAAGCTTTCGGGGGAAGGCCAGGTGGCCTCCAGCGTGCTTGTCGGCAAGCCTTTCGTGGTCAATTTCTGGGCGTCATGGTGCGTCTCGTGCCGCGAGGAGCATCCGATCCTCATCGCGCTCGGCGAGCAGGCGGCTCATTCCGGCAGCTTTACGATGGTCGGCATCAACTATCGCGACGGCCGCTCGGCGGCTCTCTCCTATCTCGACCGGCATGGGCGCTTCCCCTACCCCTCGGGCGTCGATGGACGCGGCCGTACCGGCATCGATTTCGGGGTCTACGGCATGCCGGAAACCTATTTCGTCGATGCGGGCGGGATCGTTCGCGCCCGGCATGTCGGGCCGCTGACCCGCGAAGCGATCGTAAAGAACCTGGCGCTGATCGGAGCACAGCCATGACCCGACTGTTCGCCATGCTCATCGCTTCCCTTCTGCTGGCGGTGGCCGCGCAGGCCGCCTCGTTCCGCACCGAGGCCGAGCAGGAGACGACCGTGCGGGCGATCGCGGCCAAGCTCAGATGCCCTGTCTGCCAGAGCGAGAACATCCTCGATTCCCAGTCGGGCACGGCAAAGGAAATGATGACGATCCTGCGCGAACAACTCGCCCAGGGCCGTTCGGAAGCCGAGATCGTCGAGTTCTTTCGCAGCCGTTACGGCGACTACGTCATGCTCTCGCCGCCGGCTTCTGGCTATGGCGGGCTGGTATGGGCCGCCCCCTTGCTTCTGCTTTTGGCCGGCGGCGGCGCCTATCTGCTGCTTCTTCGCCGCAGCACCCGCGCGTCGGGCGCGCTCGACGCGGCCGCACCTGAACGCAGCCCGTTGACGGAACAACATTTGAAGGGGCTCGAACTATGACGATCACTCTCGTCTCGCTTCTTCTTTGCGCCGCTGTCGTGGCGCTGACGGCAAGCCCGTTGTTCCGCAAGGGAGGCAACGAGCCGCTCGGCAGGGGGGTGGAGGACGACCACCCGATCCGCCGGTGGCAGGAGGAAAAGGATCGGCTGACCGTGCAATTGCGCGAAAACGACATGGCGCTCGCGGAAGGCCGCATCGACGCGACGGCGCATTCGTCCATCGCGGCGCGGCTGGCGGCCGACGCCGACCACGCCCTCGTCCGGCTGCGCCGGGCGCGTGAAGGGCTGACGCCGGTCGCGGCGGAAACGGCGCGCCGCATAAGGCTGCCCGTTGCCGCCTTCGCCGCCGTGCTCGTCATGGCCGCGACCTATGGCGTGCATGCCTTCGCCTCGCTCGGCGACATCGACAGGACGCGCTCGCCGCATGCGAATGGCGAGATGCCCGTCGATGTTGCGAAGGGCGGGGCGGGTATGCCGCTTGGCGCCGACGGTGCGCCGGATATCGGCGCGATGGTCGCCCGCCTGGAGGCGAGGGTAAAGGGCGGCGACTACACGCCGGAGGATGCGGCGATGCTGCTCAGAAGCTATCGCACGCTCGGCCGGGACGCCGATGCGCACGCACTTTTGCCGAAAGCGATCAAGGCCTTTCCGGACGATATGAGGCTGAAGCTGACCTTCGTGGAGACAGCGCTCGGCGGTTCCGACCCGGCCGATCTCGCCCAGGCGAAAAAGATGGTCGCCGACATGCTTTCGGCCCAGCCCGACCTGCCGGAGGCGCGCTGGTATCACAGCCTGTTCCTTGTCATGGAAGGCGATCTCGACTCGGCCCGCAAGGAATTGCACGCGCTCCAGCCGCTCGTCGCCGGCATCCCGGAGGCGGCCAAGGCGGTGTCGAGCCTTCTCGCCCGCCTCGACATTCCCGAACATCAACAACTCCCACCCAAATAGGCAGGAGCCGGAAAATGGCACAAACCAGCGCGATGCCCGATCTCGAAACCGAGCCGATACCGCTTTGGGGCAGCGGTCCGGACTATGACGACATCTTCCGCATGTCGCTGATGGAACTGAAGCGGGAAGGACGCTACCGCGTGTTCCAGGAGCACCGCCGGATGGTCGGGGAGTTCCCGCTTTCGGTCGCCGTCAGCGACAAGGGGGAGAGGACGGTCACCGTCTGGTGTTCGAACGACTACCTCAACATGGGCCAGCACGCCGAGGTCCGCGCGGCGATGAAGCATGCGGTCGACATGTTTGGGGCAGGCGCCGGCGGCACGCGCAACATATCGGGCAATCATTCGCCGATCGTGGCGCTGGAGCGCGAGCTTGCCGCCCTGCACGGCAAGGAGGCGGCGCTGGTCTTCGGCTGCGGCTACCTCGCCAATCTGGCGACGCTCGCCACGCTCGGCCAGTTGCTTCCCGATTGCATTCTCGTCTCGGACGAACTGAACCATGCCTCCATGATCCAGGGCATCCGGGCAAGCCGCGCCGAAAAGCGTGTCTTCATGCACAACGACCTCCTCCATCTGGAAGAGATCCTGCGCAGCATTCCCAAATCCCGCTGCAAGGTGGTGGCCTTCGAATCGGTCTATTCGATGGACGGCGACATCGCACCGATCTCCGATATCGTCGAAATCTGCGAGCGCTACGGCGCCATGGCCTATCTCGACGAGGTGCACGCGGTCGGGATGTATGGCGCGACCGGCGCTGGCGTCGCGGAGCGCGACGGTATCGGCAGCCGCGTCGATCTCGTACAAGGTACGTTGGCGAAGGCTTTCGGCGTCATCGGCGGCTATATCGCAGGCTCCGCGGTGATGGTCGACGCCATTCGCAGCCACGCCAATGGCTTCATCTTCACCTCCGCCCTGCCGCCGCCGGTGGCCGAGGCGGCGCTCGCCAGCGTGAGACATTTGAGGGCAAGCGGAAGTGAACGCGCCGCCTTGCACGAGAATGTCCGCAAATTGTGCACGCTGCTTCGGCAGGCGCGCATCCCCTTCCTCGACGGCCCGAGCCATATCGTGCCGGTGATGGTCGGCGATCCGGTCAAGTGCAAGACGATCAGCGATCTCCTGATTGAACGCCATGCGATCTACGTGCAGCCGATCAACTATCCGACCGTGCCGCGCGGCACGGAAAGACTGCGCATCACAACCTCGCCGGCCCATACCGACGCGATGGCGGAGGCGCTTGTCGCGGCGCTTTGCGAATGCTGGCGCGACTTGCAACTGCCGCTGGCGGGGAATGGTGCCTAAATGGCAGGGCGGACGAGGAAGACCAGGCGGCTGATCGCGCTCGCAGGCGCAGGCGCGGCGCTCACCCTCGCCGTCGGCCTCGTGCTGGTGGCGCTGCGGGACGACATCGTCTTCTTCCGTTCGCCTTCCGAAGTGCTGACCGGGGTAGCCGAAGGCAAACAGCTGAGGCTCGGCGGGATGGTGGAGGACGGCAGTGTCGTACGTTCGGCGGATGGGCTCCACGTCGCCTTCCAGGTGACCGATGGCGCCGGCTCGGTGCCGGTCTCCTACCGTGGCGTCCTGCCGAGCCTGTTCCGTGAAGGGCAGGGCGTGGTGGTGGAGGGCGCGATGCAGGGCGGCACGTTCGAGGCCGCGAGCGTCCTTGCCAAGCACGACGAGAATTACATGCCGCGCGAAGTCAAGGCCGCGCTTGAAAAGGGCGGCTATGTCGAGGCCCGCGACCGGCAATAGCGGGCCGGCATCGGGCGGAAATTCCACGGAAAAGAAGGAGAAACTCATGCGGTATCTGGCGATAGCGGCGGCGTGCATGGCGCTGACATGGTCGGCCCTGGCGGGTGCGAACGCGGCCGAAGTAGAGGTGAAGATGCTCAACAAGGGTGAAAAGGGCGTCATGGTGTTCGAGCCCGATCTCGTGCGCATTCAGCCCGGCGACAGCGTCCGTTTCGTCGCGGTGAACAAGGGCCACGACGCGCAGAGCATCGAGGGCATGGTGCCTGAAGGCGCCGAGCCCTTCGCCGGTGAGATGAGCAAGGATGTCACCGTCGCCTTCACCGTTCCGGGCGTCTATGGCGTGAAGTGCAAGCCGCATTACCCGATGGGCATGGTGGCGCTGGTGGTGGTCGGCACGCCCACGAATACAGACGAAGCCAAGGCCGTGAAACATCCGGGCAAGGCAAAGAAAGCCTTCGAGGCGCTCTTCGAGGAATACGGAAAGACCGCTTCGCAATGACGGCAGCGGTATCTTGCCGCCGGCTGGAGCCGCTGATAGTGAACGGCGCATCATGCGGCTACAGGCGGAATCCATGCGTTGGCGACTTGGCCATGGGCGGCATCTGGATCTCGGCGCGAAATCCGTGCTTATGGGCATATTGAACGTCACGCCGGATTCCTTCTCCGATGGCGGTCGATTTCAGCGTCCCGAACAAGCGGTAGCGCGGGCGCGGCAAATGCTGGATGAGGGCGCGGCGATCATCGATGTGGGCGGCGAGTCGACGCGTCCGGGTGCCGAGCCGGTTTCCGCCCGTGAAGAGCAGGCCCGTATCCTGCCGGTCATCGAACAGCTTGCGTCCGAAGGCAGGGCATTGATCTCGGTGGACACTTACCGGGCTGACACGGCGCGAATGGCGGTAGCGGCCGGCGCGCATATCGTCAACGACATACGCGGGTTGCAGCGCGAGCCCGATATCGCGCGCGTGGCGGCCGAAACCGGCGCCGGCATCGTCATCATGCATACCGGCCGCGACCGCGAAAAGCTGCCGGACGTCATCGCCGACGAGTTTGCCTTTCTTCAAAAATCGCTTGGAATCGCAAGGGCGGCAGGCATTGAGGACGGCCGTATCGTGCTCGATCCGGGCTTCGCTTTCGCCAAGGACGGGGAGGAGAACCTTCAACTCATGGCCCGCTTCGGCGAGCTGCGCGGCCTCGGCTTTCCGCTTCTCGTCGGCACATCGCGCAAGCGCCTCGCGCGCCATCTGGTCGGAGAATATGACGAGGCGCGCGATATCGGTACCGCCGCGACCAGCGTCATCCTTCGCCTGAAAGGCGCCGCGCTCTTTCGCGTGCACGACATCGCGGTCAATCGTGATGCGCTGGCCTTCGCCGACGCGGTAATCGAGCGCGAGAGGGCGGCAGGGTAGCGGGCGACGATCCCGTTACGAACGCCCGCTCACATATCCACCACGGTGCCGATGCGGCGATGGACGAACGGCACGTCCGCCGGTGCACCCTCGGCCGCGTGCCGCGCTTCGTCGATCAGCGCCGCCATTCGGGCATGGATCGGGGATTTCACGCAAGCCGGATCGGTCGCCGCTGCGTCGCCGGCGATCGCCATCGCCTGGCAGCGGCAGCCGCCCCAGTCGATCTCGCGCCGCTCGCAGCTTCGGCATGGCTCCTGCATCCAGTCGGTGCCGCGGAAGGCATTGAAAGCCGGCGAATCGTTCCAGATCCCGGCCAGCGTGCGCGCGCCGAACCTCTCGAAGGCGAGCGACGGGATGGTTTGCGCCGCGTGGCAGGGCAGCACCGCGCCATCCGGCGCCACCATGAAGGCGTCGCGCGCCCAGCCGCCCATGCAGGGCTTCGGATAGGTGGCGAAATAATCCGGCGTGACGAAGTCGATATTCATAATTCCGGTGAGCCGTTCGCGCGCCGCCTCGACGATTTCCCCCTGCCGGTCCACCGCCTCGCGGTCCGGCATCAGCGCGTCGCGGTTGGTCAGCGCCCAGCCGGCATATTGCACGTTGGCGATTTCGAGCCGCTCGGCCCCGAGCGACAGGGCGAGTTCGATGAATTCGGGGACTTCCTCGATATTGTGGCGGTGGATCGGCGCGTTGATGGTGAGCGGCAGCCCGGCAGCCCGCGCCCGGCGCGCCGTTTCCAGCTTCTTTTCATGGCTGCCGCCATGATTGCCGATCCGGTCGGTGGTCTCGGCCCGCGCGCCCTGGAAGCTCAGTTGCAAATGGTCGAGCCCGACCTCCGCGAAAGCTTCGATACGGCCGTCCGCGATGCCGACCCCGGCGGTGATCAGGTTGGTGTAGACGCCGCGCGCCGCAAGTCCCGCGATCAATTGTTCGAGGTCGCGGCGCAAGGTCGGCTCGCCGCCCGAAAGATGCACCTGCAGCACGCCGAGATCGGCGGCCTGGTCGAACAGGTCGAGCCAGGTGCGCGTGTCGAGTTCCCGGTTGGCCTTCAGCAACTCGACCGGGTTGGAGCAATAGGGGCATTGCAGCGGGCAGCGGTGGGTGATTTCCGCCAGCATGCCGATCGGGGGCAGCGACGCGCTCATAGCCGCACCAGAAGCTTGTCGGACCATTCCTGCAGGAAGGTAGTCACGTCGCCCTCCACATCCTCTTCGGGGGCGTCGTAGTCGGAAGCGAGGTCGGCGACGATGGTTTCGACCGTCGAACTCCCGTCGCAGCGGCGCAATATGTCGAGGCTGATCTCGTTTGGCCAGAATATCTTCTCCGGCGCGAGCACCGCGTATGCCTGCCGCAGCGGATCGAACTGGATGCGTACGTGGTTCGGCAGCGACGGCTTCGAACCGCCAGAAACCAACATCCGTTGGCGCGGCATCGTCATCGCACCCCCTCCGGCCTGAAAGTGCCGGGCGGGATGTTTCCCGCCTCGCCATAGGCATGCTGAAGCGCATCGAGCATGGCCCAAAGTAAATCGCATTTGAACACCAGCGCGTCGATCACCGCCTGCTGGCGCTCGGCCGTATCGGCATGCTTCAGCACATAGGCAAGGGCGAAACCGGAATCGCGCGAGGCCTGTTCCGGCCGACGCGTGAAATAGGCGAGCGTATCCTCGGTGACGTAATCATATCGCGCGAGCATGGCCGGCACGCGCTCGCCGATGATGATTGGCGAAAATAGCTCGGTGAGCGAGGAGGCGACCGCGTCGAGCAACGGCCGGTTGGTGCAGAAGGAGAGGTAGGCGCCGACGGCGAAGCGTGTCGCGGGCAGCGCCAGCCTCTCGCTCTTCACCGCTTCGGCGTCGAGGCCGAGCGACGTGGCGAGATGCAGCCAGCGCGCGATGCCGCCGCTCCAGCCGTCCTCGCCGTCATGATCCTCGATGCGCTTGCGCCATTGCGCGCGAAAGGCCGGGTCCTCGGCGCGGGCGAGGATCATGGCGTCCTTGCGCGGGATGACCGCCTGATAGCAATAGCGGTTCAGCGCCCATGCCTGCAGTTCACCCTTCGACAGGTCGCCGCCCGTCATCCGGTGATGGTAGGGATGGCGGTTATGGTAGCGTTCCGCCCCCACCTCTCTCAGCACGGTCTCGAGTTCCGCGGTGGAAAGACCGTTGCGGGCCGCGTCACGGAAGTCGCTCACAATTCAATCTCCATGCCGTCGCGGCCGATCTCCCAACCGGCCGCCCGCACCGCAGCATGTTCCGGCGAGTTTTCGTCAAGCACCGGGTTGGTGTTGTTGATGTGGACGAAGACGCGGCGGCCGATGGCAAGATCGGCGAGACCGGCGATGGCGCCCTCGCCGCCGGACATCGACAGATGCCCCATGCGCGCGCCGGTCTTCCGGCCGACGCCGGCCCTTATCATCTCGTCATTGGCATAGAGCGTGCCGTCAAACAGCAGGCAGCCGGCATTCGCAAGACGTGTCCTCAGACGATTGTCGATGCGGGCGCAGCCGGGGATATAGAACGCCGCGCCGCCGTCCCGGTCATTGGTGACGCGCACGCCGACCGTGTCGCCGTTGTCGGAGCTGAAATCGGCTTGCGGATCGCTGGTGTCTTCGAGATAGAGCGCCACTTTGCCCGGTACTGCGAATCCCTCCACGACGATGCCCGTCTCGCGGCCGTCCGCACCGCGGATCGCCGTTTCCTCATCCGGCGGCAATACGCGCCGGGGCACGATCGACGGATCGAGCACATTGAAGATAGGGTTCGCCTCCAGCACGCGCAGCACCTCATCCGTTGCGTAGACAGCGAAAGGCTGGCGTTCGCGCAGGCTGAGCAGGCCGGCTACATGGTCGACGTCCGCATTCGTCAGCACTACCGCCCTGATCGGCGTCGAGCGCAGCGGCCCGTCCGCGGCCGGTTGCAGTTCGGGCGTATCGGCGATCTGCTGGCGAATGTCGGGCGAAGCGTTGAAAAGCACCCATCCGGCATCGTCCGCCGATGCCGCAAGGCTCGATTGCGTCCGGCTTTCGATGCCGTAGGCCCCATTGCGAGCCTGACGGCTCAGCCGGTAGTTGCAGTTCCATTGCGGAAATCCGCCACCGGCCGCCGATCCGATGATCTTCAAACGCATCACAAGGCCCGTTCCGCCAGGAAAAACCCCGACCAAGGAAAACCCCGATCGGAGAAAGCTTCGGCCGGTTGGCAGGATTGCCAACAAATCCACCGCGCCGGCACCGCCGACGTCACAAGAATCCGCCCACTCCATCTGGAACAGGACAGTGCGTGCCCCTGTTGCCAGGGACACGCACCGCTGCGGCCTACCTCTTGGGAGTAATCTCGGCAGGCAGATACCGCGTGATCTCGAAACCGGCAGCGACCTCGCACATGGCCGGCTTCTTCCAGCTTTTCTTCATCGTTCTTCTCCTCTTCTACCAACCCCTCAGGGGGTCGATTCCAGTACGATTAGCCATTGCCTGGCACCGTTACGCAATGGCTGGTCCATCGTTCAAAATGGACAAACGAAGCATTCGGTTCTCAAAATTTGAAAAGAAAGCACTAGTTCACCTGATCTTTCGCCACGTATGGCTTGTTTTCGTCCAGCGGAAGCCCCGTTTTTTCCCAACCGTCGGCGCCAAGCGGATACCAGAGCACCGAACTGTAGCCCCATTCGACTGCTCGCCTGGCGGCGTTCCATGACATCCAGCATCCCGTCATGCAGTAGAACAGAAGCGGCCGCGATCTGTCGTTACCGGTAACCGCTTCCAGGGCATGCCGGAAATAGGCTTCCGTTTCACGCGAAAGCGCTCCGTAGCCGACATTGGCCAGCCACAGGCTTCCGGGGATGTCGTTCCTGACCTTGTCCCGCCATATCGTTCCGGCGGGCAGATTGGCCGGCTTGGGCGTATATGGCATCACGTCGAGGAAGACGGCATCTTTCTGGCGCCACAGCTCCTCGGCCTTCCCGGTCGTCACCACCCTTGCGCCGCGCAGCGTATCGGGCACCGGCGCGCGATAATCATCCATCCGGTAGCCGGCGGGCTCCTTGACGTTGCCGGCCAGGACCGGTTCCGCCAGAGCCATGATGCTCGCTGCCATGAGCAAGACCGTTCCCTTTCCTATCACTTCCAGCCGCATCCCGTTTCGACCCGGCAGTTCGATCCCGCTACTGCGTGATCGGATTGTTGTGTTCGTCGATCAGCGGCACGTTGTAGTCGAGCAGGATCTTGTTGATCTCCGCCTGATGCTCGCGGATCACCTTGTTGAGCGTGCGCTTCCACTCCTGATCGGAAGGCCGCACGCCCATCGTGATCCGATAGGCCATGCGCTGCCCCGTCTTCTCCTTGAGGAGCGGCACGACCGCGAGGTCGGCGCCCGACTCCTTCACATAATAGCCGGCCATCGGTCCCCACAGGATCGCCGCGTCGAGCGTGCCGGCGTTGAGATCCTTGATCGCCACCTCTCCCATGGAGGGCAGGAGCCGCGTGTCGATCATCAGCGGATAGATTTTCGCCGTGCGCATGAGCTGGGTGGTCGCCATGTTGGCGGTCGGCGGCGTGTTCTGGATCACACCGATCTTCTTGCCGGTAAGCTTCGGATCCTCGATCGTGTCGACCCCGTCGAGCCCGCTGCCCTTCTTGTAGACCAGGACGTAGCTCGAACGGTAATAGGCGTTGGTGTTCTGCACCGCCTCGTCGCCCTGTGCATAGCCTATGACGATATCGCAGCGATGGGCACCGAGCGTATTGCGCACGAAGCCGACCACGGTTGGAAACCAGGTGTAGGCGACCGACTTGCGGCCGGTATTCTGCGCGACCAGTTCCGCGATCTTGTTTTCGAAACCCTTCCCGCTCTTGTCCGAGAAGGGCATGTTCGACGGGTCGGCGCAAACGCGCAGCACGTTCGGGTCCACAAGCTCGCCCGCCGCGCCGAGCCCCGCGCCCTGCGCAAGGGCGGATGCCGGCCAGAGCGCCAGAAGGGCAGCCACGGCCAGCGATGCGATACGTGAATTTGGTGAACTGGAACTCATCTCAACCGCCCATGCATTCCTTTTCGTGGTCCTTTGCCGCCTGCGGCTTAGGCTCATGGTGTGGCGGGCGACCGCGGGGCATGTCGCCGACCGCACGGGCGCGCAGATAGGTGTAGAGCGCGTCCATGTAGCAATAGACGTTCTTGTTGTTGCCGAAGGCCGGCATGACCTTTTCCTTACCGCCACCGAGATCCTGCTTGCCGCCGGCGACGATGCTGATGAAATCGGAATAGGAGATGTGCTTCATCGAATCCTTCAGCGCCGGCGCATAGGTCGAGCCCATCGCGTCGGGGCCGTGGCAGACGTGGCAGTCGGAGTGATAGCGGATGTACCCGGCATAGGTGTAGTAATCGACGGTGTCGCCCTTGATCATGTAGGTCGGGTTTCCTTCGGCGTCGAGATACTGCCCGCTTTCCTCCTTCACGGATTTCGCCTTTTGCGCGTCGTCGTCGGCATGGGCAACTCCAGTGGTGACCACTGTGACAACCGTCGGGGCAAGGGCTAGCGCGCATGCCAACAATACTGGTCTGAAGAACATTCACTGGCCTCGTGTCTGGGACAATCGTTTTGTTTCGTCGTGATGGTATTCGTCGCGTTGGCGCGGGTGTGGGACGGGTTCGCGCCATAGCGAGCGTCTTCCCATCCCCTCTCCGCGAAATGCGACCGGAGGGCTGTTGCCCAAGCCTTCCGGTCGCCACCTGCTTCATGCCCCTATTCAGGGCGTTCGCCGTGCTGCCCGTCAGTCGGGAAGCTCGAAGACGGTCAACTGGCCGCCCAGGTTCGTGTAGTCCGCAAGCGCGGCGTAACCGCCGACGGCGCCGAGACCGGCCGTGCCGACGATGTCGCCCTTGGCGCTCTGGTTGCCCTGGTCGACGGCGTTGTGCCAGCCTTGCGCGTTGTCGGGCGAGAGCAGGCCCGCCGCCAGCCCGATGCCGGCCCAGCCGCCGACGCCCGAGAGGATGGCGATGTACTGCTTGCCGTCATGCTCGTAGGTGGTCACGTTGCCGATGATGCCGGACGGCGTCTTGAACTTGTAGAGTTCCTTGCCCGTCTTCATATCGACTGCCTTGATGTAGCCTTCGAGCGTGCCGTAGAAAGCCACGCCGCCGGCCGTCGTGAGCACACCCGACCACACCGAGAACTGCTCGGGGTCCGACCATACGATCTTGCCCTTGGCGGCATCCCAGGCAATGAAATTGCCCATCGTGTCCCCGCCCGGCGCCGGATACATCGACACGGTCGCGCCGACATAGGGCTGACCGGCGGTGTAGCTCACCCGGTAAGGCTCGTAATCCATGCAGACATGGTTGGTCGGGACGTAGAACAGGCCGGTATCGGGCGAATAGGCCGCCGGCTGCTGGTCTTTGGTGCCGAGCGCCGCCGGGCAGATGCCCGTCGTGTTCGTGTCCTCACCATTGTGGCCGGTCGAATATTTCGGATCGACGATCGGTCGGCCATAAGTCTTGCTGTCAGGGTCCATGTCGACCTTCGACGCCCAGTTCACCGCCGGATCGTATTTGGCGGCGACGAGAAGCTCGCCGGTTTCCCGATCGAGCGTATAGGCGAAGCCGTTGCGGTCGAAATGAACGAGCACGTTGTGCTTCTTGCCGTCCACTTCCATGCCGTCGACGAGGATCATCTCGTTGACGCCGTCATAGTCCCACTGGTCGTGCGGCGTCATCTGATAGAGCCATTTCGCCACGCCGGTATCGGCGTCGCGGGCAAAGATGGTCATGGAGTACTTGTTGTCGCCCGGCCGCTGGACCGGGTTCCAGGTCGACGGATTGCCGGTACCATAATAGACGAGGTTCAGCTTCGGATCATAGGAGAACCAGCCCCAGGTACCACCACCGCCGGTTTTCCACTGCTCGCCTTCCCAGGATTTGAGCGAGGAATCCTTGCCGATCGGCTTGCCGAGATCCGTGGTCTTTTCCGGATCGACCAGTATGTCGGAATCCGGCCCCATGGAATAGGCGCGCCAGGCAAGCGAGCCGTCCTTGAGGTTATAGGAGGTCAACGAGGCGCGGACGCCGAACTCGCCGCCGGAAATGCCGACGATGACCTTGTCCTTGACGACCATTGGCGCGGCGGTGCCGCTTTCGCCCTTGCTGCCGTCGGTTTCGTCGCCGTTCTTGACCGACCAGATTTCCTTGCCGGTCTTGGCGTCGAGCGCGACGAGCGTGGTGTCGGCCTGATTGAGCAGGATCATGGCGGGACGGTCGCCATCGGCCGGCGCATAGGCGACGCCACGGTTGACCGTGTCGCAGCACATGATCGGAATGACGTTGGGATCCTGCCTGGGTTCGTATTTCCAGAGGATCTTGCCGTCATTGTTGAGGTCGAGCGCGAAGACCGTGTTGGGGAACGGCGCATTGACATACATCACGTCGCCGATGACCAGAGGCCCGCCTTCATGGCCGCGCAGAACGCCGGTCGAGAAGCTCCATGCGACCTTTAGGTTCTTTACGTTTTCCGTGTTGATCTGATCGAGTTTGCTGTAGCGGTGATTGGCGTAGTCGCCCGTAGGCATCACCCAGTCCTTGGCGTTCTCGGACATCTTGATGAGATCATCATTGGCCGATGCAGCGAACACCACTCCGCCCGCAAGAAGAGCGGAGGTCGCCAGGATAGTTGTTGCTTTCGTAAGTACACGCATTCAAAATCCTCCCGAGGTTCAAGACGAGGAATCGATCAGTAAGCCCAGCAAGGGCTTGCCCAAGCGATTCGCGCGGGGGAAGTATTTCCGGCAGCGTGTCACGACCTAAGCCAGACGAGCAGAGGGCACCGTTACCGCCCACCTCACTTGGCCTACGAAAGACTGTCGCCGCTCCCTAAGACGGTGACGCCCTTGAAGCCGGAAACAGGGAAAGGCTATGTCATTAAAACGCACTAAGCAAGCAAAAACCAAATCCGTATTTTGCACCGCAAAAAAGTTGATGATGCAGCGCAATATATAAGTTACTCGCCACATATATTCTTAATTTACCATAACGATATTGTACAATCCAACTAGAATATATTAAAATCATGTATCATATGCGTAACATATATATGTTTATTTCGTGGCTTGTTTATCCATAACTCTCGGTTGATTTGCAATTTTGGCATTCGCGTAGCACAGCGACTTCCGATTGTAGCGGACGCTTGAAATGAGTGCCGGGGCCGCTCCACGCAGGCGGCAGGGAGGTCCGAGGGGCCTCGCCGGGCGGATGAGGGGCGCATTCCTCCTTTGGTCCTATATCGCAATCATGGGTCCTTGACTGGCTTTGTCATACGTCGCCAACTGGATCGGAACGACAAGGCTGCGAGGTCGATCGCAGTCCGGCTGACTGGAGGATTTGCAATGAACAGGTTCGTAGCGCCTTTCACCCTGCCGTTTCTCTTTACCGCGACATTGGCGCTTGCCGCGCCGGGCGGCGGCAGTCCGGCGGCCACCGCAGGCGATTATCCCACCACCGCCGTGGTGGACTACGTACTTGGCTGCATGCGCGCCAATGGCCGGACGCACAAGGTGGTGGAGGATTGTTCCTGTTCGATCGACGTCATCGCGACCATCCTGCCATATGATCACTATGAGAGAGCGGAGACGTTCCAGAGCATGGCGCTGATGACGGGAGAAAATGCCGGGCTGTTTCGCGAAAGCAAGCCGGCCAGGCAGGCACGTACCGAGCTGCGGCGCGCGCAGGCCGAAGCCGACGTCCGCTGCTTCTAGAGCAATTCCAGGAAAAGTGGGAACCGG
>JAKDNM010000087.1 GCA_030456445.1 Hyphomicrobiales bacterium | reverse complement strand
CTAGCGTTTCCTCTCCCCTGTCGAACGGGGGAGAGGTGGATCGGCGAAGCCGAGACGGAGTGGGGGTCGAGCTTCATGCGCAATTGCCCTGCAGGGCAGAAGGAGAAGTGGCAGGGAAAACCTACGCCACCTTCTTCTTCGGCTGGATCAAGCCGCGCTCCAGGAGCAGTTCGGCGATCTGCACGGTGTTCAGCGCCGCGCCCTTCCTTAGATTGTCGGAGACGACCCAGAGGTTCAGCCCGTTCTCTATCGTCTGATCCTCGCGGATGCGGCTGATGAAGGTGGCGTCCTCGCCGGCCGATTCAAGCGGCGAGATGTAGCCGCCGTCCTCGTGCTTGTCGACGACCTGGCAGCCGGGCGCCTCGCGCAGGATCTCACGGGCCTCGTCGGCCGTGATCGGCTTCTCGAATTCGATGTTCACCGCCTCCGAATGGCCGATGAACACCGGCACGCGCACGCAGGTGGCCGTCAGCTTGATCTTCGGGTCGAGGATCTTCTTGATCTCGGCGACCATCTTCCACTCTTCCTTGGTCGAACCGTCCTCCATGAAGACGTCGATATGGGGAATGACGTTGAAGGCGATGCGCTTGGTGAACTTCTTCGCCGTCACAGGATCGGCGACGAAGACGGCGCGCGTCTGTTCGAAGAGCTCGTCCATGCCCTCCTTGCCGGCGCCGGACACCGACTGGTAGGTCGCCACCACCACGCGCTTTATCGTCGCGGCGTCGTGCAGCGGCTTCAGCGCCACGACGAGCTGCGCCGTCGAGCAGTTCGGGTTGGCGATGATGTTCTTGCGGGTGAAGCCGGCGACCGCGTCCGGATTGACCTCCGGCACGACCAGCGGCACGTCCGGATCGGTGCGCCAGGCGGACGAATTGTCGATGACGATGCAGCCCTGGCGGCCGATCTTCGGAGACCATTCCTTCGACACCGCCCCGCCGGCGGACATGATGCACAAATCCGTGTCGGAGAAATCGTAATTGTCGAGCACCTTCGCCTTCAACGTGCGGTCGCCAAAAGAAACTTCCGTGCCCAGCGAACGGCGCGAGGCGAGCGCCACGATTTCGTCGGCCGGAAAGCCGCGCTCCTCGAGGATGTTGAGCATTTCGCGGCCCACATTGCCGGTGGCGCCCACAACCGCAACCTTGAAACCCATGATGGTATTCTCCTGTCCCTCTCCGCTGGTTTCGTAAACCCGCCGGCCGATGCGGGTCTTTGGCTCATCCCCGGGGCCCGGGGAGAGGGGCGAACAGGTCGGGGAAGTCAGACCGTTTTGGCGGTCGTTTTCGACGTCGTTTTGGCCATGAAGAGGACGGAGGACATGCGTACGCCGTCAAGCCCGGCGGCAAGGCCGGAACCTGGGAACGTCTGGATCGAAGGCACGTGGCCACGCATGGGAAACTCCGTATCGCGCGTGGTTTTACGCGCATCGGAAAAATAGTCAATTCGTCTTCGAGCGGATGTTGCTGCGGATGGAACGTTTGCCGTCGCCCATGGTTTTCCTCGGGAAAGGAAAAGAATGATGCCGTACCGGCCCGCCGATACCGAACGCACCAATCAATTCGGACGCCGCCAATATGCGAGCCCGCGTGAATTTTCCGCGCGCAAGGCGCGTCAAGGCAGGATTGTCCTCAATACACCTCTGCGCCGCGCTGTCTTCATTGGCGGTCTTGCCGTCGCCGTCATGATTGCATTCGTGCTTGCCTATATGATTTAGAGGTGACCTATAGGACCCAAGGGGTGGAACGACGTCGGCAATATTGTTGAATTCCTGCACCACCTCCCCACCAATGCAGGAATATCGACGCGCTTCCCGGTATGTTACAGGAAACGTGAATCCATCTGGCTTGACATGAGAAGCCCCCCGCACAAACTCCGGCCAGGGTAGGTATTTGCCGATGATTCGGCGCGGCGCGGAACGCCCGGCAGAGGCGGACACGCACGGAAAGATCGGGGGTAACGCGACATGCGCGGAGATATCCTTCATTTCGACAGCGCCCAGGGCGTGGGCGTCATCAACGGCGACGATGGCAGCCGCTATGCCTTCGCGCGCGGTGATCTGTACGAGCGGGTGGCGCTGGCGAAGGCGGCACGGGTCGAATTCCGGGCGGAGCGCGGCCGGGCCCGCGGCATCGCGCGCGCCCGCGGCGATACGCGCGCGGCCAGTACGGAGAAATCGGCGGGCACCCGGGGGCCAAGCCTGTGGCGCCATTTCCGCGACGGGCTGACGCGCAACTACGCCAATTTCAGGGGCAGGGCACACCGTGCGGAATATTGGAGCTATGCGCTGTTCTGGCTCGTGGCGCTGGCGCTGGTCATCGCGGTCGGGCTCGTCTTCGACGGCGGCCTCACCGATTTCCGCGCGGCGGTCCAGGCGCCGACGATCACGCTGACGCTGTCGGTGGTCTTCGTGCTCGCGACGCTGTTGCCGGGGCTCGGTCTCGCCGTCCGCCGGCAGCACGATATCGGGTTGTCAGGCTGGTATTCGCTCTTCGTCCTCATCCCTTCGCTCGGCAGCCTCGTCCTGCTCGCCTTCTCGCTGATCCCCAGCCAGAAGCGCGACAACAAATGGGGGCCGGTGCCAGAGAACGTCGTTTCCTGACGGAAGCCGGGAGCGGACGGCCGCTCCCGTTTACGCTTAGTTGAGAGCGCCCCGTTTATTTTGAGAGTGTAAGGAATTTTGCGGTGACGGCGTCGCCCATCTCGGCCGTGCCGACCTTCTTCATGCCATCCGAATGGATGTCGGCGGTCCTGAGGCCGTCGTCGAGCACGGCGGCGATCGCCGCCTCCAGCCGGTCGGCCTCCACCGCCATGCCGAAGGAATAGCGCATGCACATGGCAAACGAGGCGATCATGGCGATCGGGTTGGCGATGCCCTTGCCGGCGATGTCGGGAGCGGAGCCGTGCACCGGCTCGTAGAGCGCCTTGCGCGAGCCGGTCTTCGCATCCGGCGCGCCGAGCGACGCCGAAGGCAGCATGCCGAGCGAGCCGGTCAGCATGGCGGCGACGTCGGAGAGCATGTCGCCGAAGAGATTGTCGGTGACGATGACGTCGAACTGCTTGGGCCAACGCACGAGCTGCATGCCGCCGGCATCCGCCAGCATGTGGTCAAGCTTGACATCGGAATAGCGCGCCTTGTGGAGGGCCGTGACGACCTCGTTCCACAAAACGCCCGACTTCATGACGTTGCGCTTTTCCATGGAAGTGACATGGTTCCTTCGCGTCCGCGCCAGTTCGAACGCGACGCCTGAGATGCGCTCGATCTCGAACGTATCGTAGACCTGCGTGTCGATGCCGCGCTTCTGGCCGTTGCCGAGGTCTATGATTTCCTTCGGCTCACCGAAATAAACGCCGCCGGTCAGCTCGCGCACGATCAATATGTCGAGCCCTTCCACGACTTCCGGCTTCAGCGAGGATGACGCGGCAAGCGCCGGGTAGCAGATGGCGGGCCTCAGATTGGCGAAAAGCTGCATGTCCTTGCGCAGGCGAAGCAGTCCGGCCTCGGGGCGCACCTCATAGGGCACCGGGTCCCATTTCGGGCCGCCGACGGCACCGAACAGCACCGCGTCCGCGGCAATCGCCTTTTCCATGTCGGCATCGGAGATCGCCTTGCCGTGGGCGTCATAGGCGCATCCGCCGACCAGCCCCTCGTCGGTCGTGAAGCCCGAGCCGAGGCGGTCGTTCATGGCCGCGATCAGCTTCTTCACCTCGGCCATGGCCTCGGGGCCGATACCGTCGCCGGGAAGGAGGAAGAGTTTGCGCGTTGCCATGGGAGTATCCTGGGATGAGTGGCTGAAACGCGGTCTTGCTAAACGCTGGCCGGCGCGTGCGCAAGCCTCACTTGCCGTGCTTGAGCGCCGTCGCTTCGATCTCGACCTTCATCTCGGGACGGATCAGCCCACAGATCGTCATCGTCGCGGCGGGCCGTATCTCGCCGAATACCTTGCCGACCACCGCGAAGACCACATCGGCAAAGGCGGCGTCGGTCACGTGGTAGCGCATGCGCACCACGTCCTCCATGGCGAAGCCGGCATCGGCAAGCGCCTTTCCGATCGTCGCGAGGCAGTTTTGCGCCTGCTCGCCGACATCGTCGGGCATCGTCATCGTGACATAGTCGTAGCCGGTCGTGCCGGCGAGGAAGCACCAGTCGCCCTGGACGACTGCGCGCGAATAGCCCGCCACCTTCTCGAAGGGCGAGCCGGTGGAGATCAGCCGCCGGCCCCTCATGACGGGTTCTGCATCAGGCCCAGGGGCGGCTTTCGGCGTAGCTCTTCTCGAAACTATCGATGGACGTGGATTTCTGCAGCGTCAGCCCGATATCGTCGAGCCCGTTCAGCAGGCAGTGCCGGCGGAATTCGTCGAGGTCGAAATTGATCACGCCGCCGTCCGGCCCGCGGATTTCCATCGCTTCGAGATCGACGGTGAGCGTCGCGTTGGCGCCACGCGAGGCGTCGTCCAGCAGCTTCTCGAGATCTTCGGGGCTGACCACGACCGGCAGGATGCCGTTCTTGAAGCAATTATTGTAGAAGATATCGGCGAAGCTGGTCGAGATCACGCAGCGAATACCGAAATCGAGCAGCGCCCATGGTGCGTGCTCGCGGCTCGATCCGCAGCCGAAATTGTCGCCCGCGACGAGAATCTGCGCCTTGCGATAGGCCGGCTTGTTGAGCACGAAATCCGGGTTCTCCGCGCCGTCGTCGAGAAAACGCATCTCCGCGAACAGGCCCTTGCCAAGCCCGGTGCGTTTTATCGTCTTCAGATAATCCTTGGGGATGATCATGTCGGTATCGACATTGACAATCGGCATGGGGGCCGCGACGCCGGTGATCTTGGTGAATTTTTCCATGGTCCGGATTCCTGTAATGACAGGTGTGTTGTTTACAGGA
Source organism: Hyphomicrobiales bacterium (assembly GCA_030456445.1). Classification (GTDB taxonomy): domain Bacteria; phylum Pseudomonadota; class Alphaproteobacteria; order Rhizobiales; family Rhizobiaceae; genus Mesorhizobium_L. The sequence continues at coordinate 11,617 of JAKDNM010000087.1, read as the reverse complement.
AACGACCGCCGGGGAAAAGGCTTTTGGAGCGCGGATGCAGCCTTGTGCCACGAGCCTTCCTCCGGTGTCCCGGCCTGATGTCTATGCCCGTTCATCTCATGGCCGACGACGGCGATTGCGGCGATCGGCCTTTTCCATTGGCGATGGCGATCGTAGGAGGATGCGAACTCGCCTTTTGCGGCTGCGGCGGGCGTCGCGACATGTGCCGCGCCCCCGCGGAGCCCATCCGCGCAAGCGAAAAGTAAAACCCAACAAAGCCCGACCGAACGTTCCACCTTGCCGGATCGGGTTATTTTTCGGCGGGCTCGCGGTTGAACCCCATGGCGTCCTTCCTACCTCGATACGGCCACCAAGGAGAAAGACGATGAAATGTCCGATTGACGACGTCGAACTGGTGATCGCCGAACGCCAGGGCATAGAGATCGATTATTGCCCGAAATGCCGTGGCGTATGGCTGGACCGCGGCGAGCTCGACAAGATCATCGAGCGTTCCGAATCGCGCGCGCCTCGTGCTTATCGCGATGACGGCGATAATCATCAAGACAGGGACGAGCGGCGCCCTCACAAGAAAAAGAAGTCGATCCTGGGTGAGATTTTCGACTTCTGAGGTTGGTTCGTCGCTATGGCCCGAGGCCGGGTCGGCGCGGTCAGATCACGTTGAGTTCGCGGAAAGGCCGGCCTTCGGCGAGGCGCTCGTAGCCGAAGGCGGAGCAGTCGATGGTGCGGTAGGCGCCATGGACGACCAACTCCGCTATGGCCCGCCCCGCGGCCGGCGCCTGTTGCAGGCCATGGCCGGAAAAACCGTTGCAGAAGAGGAAGTTTTCCATGTCGGGATGCGGGCCGATGACGGCGTTCTGGTCGAGCGTGTTGTAGTCGTAATGCCCCGCCCAGGCGCGTGTCGCCTTGATCGCCTCGAAGGCGGGGATGCGCGCAGCCAGGCCCGGCCAGATCACCTCCTCGAAATAATGCCATTCCGGTGCGAAATCGTCTGGATCGGAGGCTGCATCGGTGTCGTACGGCTCCGCCCCGCCGGTGATGTAGGCGGAACCTTCCGGGCGGACATAGATGCCGGAGGGATCGACAATGAGCGGCATGTCCCCGAAGCGCTCGCGCGCCTCGAAGACGAAGACGGTGCGCTTGCGCGGTTCGACCGACAGCGCAAGCCCGGCAAGTGCGGCGATCCCGCCCGCTTGCGGGCCGGCGGCATTGATAACGACGCCGGCGTCGATCGTCGCACCGCTGGAAAGCGTCACGCCGACCGCCCTGCTGCCGGCCGTGCGGATGCTGTCGACGCTGTCCCGAACGAAATCGATGGAGCGGCTTCTCAGGGCATTACGGAAGAGCGACAGCAGCGCATGCGCGTCGAACCAGCCCTCGCCGCTCCGGCCATAAGCACTGGCGGCTATCCCTTCCGTCGAGAGCCAGGGAAAGCGTCGTTCGAGCGCCGCCACGTCGTCCAGCGCGATGTCGGCGCCTTCGGCCGCCTGCACGCGGTGGTTTTCGCGCAGCACCGCCTCGCCGGCAGGGCTGGCGAGGATGAGATAGCCCTTTTCACGGAAGCCGATGTCGGCATCGGCGCCGAAGCGCGTCTTCAGGTCGCGGAAAAGGCCGAGCGTGAATTGCGACAGGCGGATGTTTTCGGCAATGGAGAATTGCTGGCGGATCGAGGCGCAGGAAAGCGTCGTCGCGGCATGGGCGAATTGCGGGTCACGCTCGATCAGGGCGATGCGCCCGGCAAAGCCTTCCTCGCGCAGGAAATAAGCGATCGAACTGCCGACGATCGCTCCGCCGATGATGACGATATCCGAGTGCGCCATGATCTCTGCCCGTCTCGTTTGGCGCGAGACAACCAGCTTCGCCGCCGACCCGCAAGAGCGGGGCTTGCCAGCCATTGCGCCAGCGTTCATGAAGCGGGTATGCCATCGAGTTTCCGCCTCCGCCGCTCCGTGCTTTACGTGCCCGCCACCAACGAAAAGGCGCTCGCCAAACTGTCTTCGCTCGATTGCGACGCCGCGATCATCGATCTGGAAGATTCCGTCGCGCCGGAACGGAAGAAGGAGGCGCGCGAACGGGTGCGCGATTTCTTCCGCAGAGGCGAGCGCGGCGGAAAGGAAACCGTGATCCGCATCAACGCGCTTTCCGGCGAATGGGGCGACGAGGATCTGTTGGCGGCACGCGTATGCAGACCCGACGCGATCCTGTTGCCGAAGGTCGATACGCCGCGCGACGTACTCGACGCCAACGATGCGCTGGACGAGATGGATGCGGCGGCATCGCTGAAGCTTTGGGCCATGGTGGAGACACCGAAGGCGATGCTCAATCTCGGCGCCATCGCCGAACTCGGCCGCGATCCTTCGGCCCGGCTTGAATGTTTCGTCGCCGGTACCAACGACCTCGTCAAGGAGACCGGCGTTCTGGCGACGGCGGACCGGCGATACGTCATGCCGTGGCTGATGCACATGGTGCTCGCCGCGCGCGCCGGCGGGCTCGATGTGCTCGACGGGGTGAGCAACGATTTCCGCGACGCGGAAGCCTTTACGCGCGAATGCGGCGAGGCGCGCGCCATGGGTTTCGATGGCAAGACGCTGATCCACCCGGCGCAGATCGGCCCCGCCAACGCCGTCTTTTCGCCGTCCGAGACGGAGATAGCGGAGGCAAAAGAGATCGCCGAGGCCTTTGCGAAGCCGGAGAATGCGGGCAGGGGAGCGATTACCATCAACGGCCGGATGGTCGAGAGGCTGCATCTGGAACAGACCGGCCGCGTGCTGGCCAGGGTGGCCGCCACGAAGGAGCGAGGAAGATGAAGCTTTACCGTTTTCTGACCGGTCCCGACGATGCAAGCTTCTGCCACAAGGTGACGGGGGCCTTGAACAAGGGCTGGCATCTTTACGGTTCGCCGACCTATGCCTACGACGCGGAGGCGAAAATCATGAAATGCGGCCAGACCGTCGTGAAGGACGTCGAAGGGAAGGAATACGAGCCCTCGGTCAAGCTGTCTGACTACTGACCGCGCGGAGCCAGGTGTCAGGGCGCGATGCGTTCGAAATTTTCCTCGATCCGCTCCATGTCGTCGTCGGAGAGGCCGAAATGGTGGCCGATCTCGTGGATCAGGATATGGGTGACGATGTCGCCTAGCGTCTCCTCGTTCTCCGTCCAGTAATCGAGGATGGCGCGGCGATAGAGCGTGATGCGGTTAGGACCCTCGCCGGTGTGCGGGGTCCAGCGTTCGGCAATCCCGCGTCCCTCGAACAGGCCGAGCAGGTCGAACGGCGTCTCCAGCGCGAGGTCGTCCATGATCTCGTCGGTCGGAAACTCCGAGACCTGGATGACGATCTCGCCGGTAAGCGTGCGGAATCCCTCCGGCAGATGGGCGTATGCTTCGAGCGCCATGAGCTCCATTTCGTCGATGGACGGCGAGAGCTGGTCCTGCCATGCGCGGGTTTGATATATTCTGGCCATCCGCGCCATATAGCGGTTCGCATCGCGGCTTTCGAGAGGCAAGGACGCCGCGCCTTGCAACAAGGTTACGATAGGGCCGAACGGCATCGGGGCGGAAAACGCCGGTCACTGGAAGTTGCGGCCCTTCGGCATGACTTTTCGCGGCTCCTCGGCCAGCGCCTCGTAGTCGCGCTCGAGCGCCGGCAGCGCGCGGGCGAGCGCGGCAAGCCGGTGGTAGCGCCCGTCGCTCGGGGGATTCCTGACCCCATCAGCCCTGGAAAAATTGTTGAGCGCCTGGAAACCTTCCGACAATTCGCTGAGCCATGGCGTCAGATCCTCGATGTGCTCGGCGACGATATGGATGACGCCCGATTCCGACTGTACGCGGCCGTGCACCCGGATGAAGCGGGAGCCCATGACCACCGGGCGATAGCCGGCGAACCGTCTTTCCCAGATGATGATATTGGCGATGCCGCCCTCGTCCTCCAGCGTCAGGAAGATCGCCTTTCCATTGCCCGGCCGCTGCCTGACCAGCACCAGGCCGGCGACCCAGATGCGCCTGCCGTCCGGCACCGAAGGAAGCCGTGCACTGGGCGTTATGCCGGCCGTATCGAGCCGCTCCCGCAGGAAGGAGACGGGGTGCGCCTTCAGTGAAAGGCCGAGCATGCGATAATCGTGGATGACATGCTCGCCGGGCGGCATGGTGGGCAGGGATGTTTCCGGCTCGCGGTCCTGCAAGGCAAGGTTCGGACGGTCGAAGAGCGGCAGGAATTCGGCGGCGGCCTTCCTGTCCAGCGCCTTCACCGCCCACAGCGCCTCGCGCCGGCCAAGCCCGACGGAGCGGAAGGCATCGGCCTGGGCGAGTTTTTCGATCTCGTCGACATCGAGGCCGGAGCGGAGCCAGATGTCGCGCACCGTGGAGTAGCCGCCGCCGCGTCGGGCGACAAAAGCGTCCATTCGTTCCCCGGAAAGCCCCTTGATCTGCCGGAAACCGAGGCGGACGGCGTTTCTGGACAGGATGGTTTCCTTCATTTCCGCATGGCGCGGATGGATGTGGCCGGGGTCGAAACCGGCTTCCTCCAGCGTACAATCCCAGGCGGAATGGTTGATGTCGACGTCGCGGATTTCGACGCCATGCTCACGCGCGTCGCGGACAAGCTGGGCCGGCTGGTAAAAGCCCATCGGCTGCGAATTCAGGATCGCGGCACAAAACACGTCGGGGTAGAAAGCCTTGAACCAGGAGGAGGCATAGACAAGGAGAGCGAAGGAGGCGGCGTGGCTTTCCGGAAAGCCGTAATCGCCAAAACCCTTGATCTGGTTGAAGCAGCGCCGGGCGAATTCTTCCGAATAGCCGTTGCCGACCATGCCTTCGATCATCCGCTTTTCATATAGCTCGATGGTGCCGTTGCGCCGGAAGGTGGCCATGGCGCGCCGCAACTGGTCGGCCTCGCCGGCCGTGAAGCCGCCGGCATCGATGGCGATCTTCATGGCCTGTTCCTGGAAAAGGGGCACGCCGAGCGTTCTTTCCAGGATGGCTTTCAACTGAGGGCTCGGATAGTCGACTTTTTCCTTGCCCATGCGCCGGCGCAGATAGGGATGCACCATGTCGCCCTGGATCGGGCCGGGGCGGACGATCGCCACTTCGATGACGAGGTCGTAGAATTTTCTGGGCTTCAGCCTCGGCAACATGGACATCTGCGCCCGGCTCTCGATCTGGAAGACGCCGAGCGTGTCGGCGCGGCAGATCATGTCGTAGACCTTTTCCTGCCTTTGAGGAATCGTCGCCAATGTGAGGCGGCGATCATAATCGTCGTGTACGCGATAGTGATCTTCGAGAAGGTCGAAGGCGCGCTTCAGGCAAGACAGCATGCCTAGCGCCAGCACATCGACCTTGAGGATGCTGACCGCGTCCAGATCGTCCTTGTCCCACTCCACCATCCTGCGCGCCTCCATCGCCGTCTTGACGATGGGGACGATCTCGTCGAGCCGGTCGCGGGTGATGACGAAGCCGCCGACATGCTGCGTCAGGTGGCGTGGAAAGCCGATGATCTCGTTGACGCGGGCGACGACGTGCCGGACCGTCGGATCGGCGAGGTCGATGCCGGCGGCCCTGGCCTCCTTCTCGCCGACACCGGAGGTCGACCAGCCCCAGATCGAACCCGACAGCGCGCTGCGGACATCGTCCGACAGGCCCATGGCCTTCGCCACCTCGCGCAGCGCCGAGCGGCCGCGATAGCTGGTGACGGCGGCGGCGAGCGCGGTCCGCTTATGTGAATATTTCGAATAGATGTACTGGATCACCTCTTCGCGCCGCTCGTGCTCGAAATCGACGTCGATGTCGGGCGGCTCGTCGCGCTCGGTGGAGACGAAGCGCTCGAACAGGACGTCGGTAAGCGCCGGATTTACCTCCGTAATATGGAGGCAGTAGCAGATGACGGAATTGGCGGCCGAGCCGCGCCCCTGGCACAGGATATTTTTCGACCGCGCGAAGCAAACGATGTCGTGGACGGTGAGGAAATAGCGCGCGTATTTCTTCTCCGCGACGATGGCGAGCTCGTGCCGGATCAGGCCCTGCACCTTTTCCGGCACCCCTTCGGGATAACGTCTTTGCGCGCCCTCCCTGGTCAACCGCTCCAGTTCCGTCTGCGGATCGACGCCTTCCTCGGTCGTTTCCTCCGGATAATTGTGCTTCAGCTCGCTCAGGCTGAAAGTCAGGCGCTCGGCGAAGCGCAGCGTTTCGGACAGCGCTTGCGGGTAGCGGCGGAAGAGGCGGGCCATTTCTGCCGGCGTCTTCAGGTGGCGTTCGGCATTGGCGGAAAGGGCCAGGCCGGCTTCGGCGACGGGTACGTTAAGGCGGATCGCGGTGAGCACGTCCTGAAGCGGCCGCCGGTCGGCCGAGTGATAGAGAACGTCGTTGGTCGCCATCAGGGGAATTTCGGCGGCTTTCGCCATCGCGGCCGCCTGTTCCAGCCTGAACCGGCCGTCGCCGCGATAATCCGGAGCGACGGCCAGCCACAGATCGCCGCCGAAGCGGTCCTTGAATTGCCGGATCAGCGCCAGGTTTTCTTCCGCCGGCGCTGCCAAATCCGGCAGCACGGCGAGCGACAGCCGGTCGCCCCATTCGAGGAGGTCGCCGTGCTTCAGGAGGGTGGCGCCCTTCTCGGTCTCCTCGCGCAGATTGGCCTGGGTCAGCATGCGGCAGAGGTGCCCCCATCCTTCGCGGTCGTGTGGGTAGGCGAGAATGTCGGGCGTCCCGTCGCCGAAGACCAGACGGCAGCCGGGGTGATAGGGAAGCCGGACCGCTTCCGCGTCCGGGGAAGTCTTGATGTGCTTCGACTGGCTCCAGGCGCGCACCACGCCGGCGACGCTGTTGCGGTCGGCAAGCCCCATGCCCGCATGGCCGAGGAGGCAGGCGGCAACCATCAGTTCCTCGGGACGGGAAGCGCCGCGCAGGAAGGAGAAATTCGACTGGACGCCGAACTCGATATAGGGCGGCTGCGCCATATGAGGCTGGGCGTTCATGCGAAGATGCCGTGCATGAACCAGCGGGGAACTTGCGGGCCCTCACCGTAGAAACCCTGCCGGTAGAGCCAGTAGCGGCGCCCCTCCTCGTCCTCGACGCGGAAATAATCGCGCGTTTCTTCGCTTCCGTCTCCACGCCACCATTCCGGCGCGATGCGCTCGGGACCCTCGGACGCCGCCACATGATGGAATACACGCCGCCAGCGGAAGGAGGCCGGCGCGCCTTCGGGAACTTCCGCCGCGACCGCCGCGATCGGCTCGGGAGAGGAGAAGAGCCGGATCGGGCGTTCTGGGAGGCGCGGGGCCGTACCCCCGCCCCTGTCCTCTCCCCACAAGGGAGAGGCTATTGGGTATGAAGTTCGACCCCCACTCCGATTTGCTTCGCAAACCACCTCTCCCCCGTTCGACGGTGGAGAGGAAGCACCGGCCGCGAGGCAAGGCTCCTTTCCTCTCCCCCACGAGAGTGGGGGAGAGGTGGCGCGCGAAGCGCGACGGAGTGGGGGATATTTGGCCATATGCGATAGCCCTTCCCCCTGTGGGGCAGGGGCAGGGGTTGTTTCATACGCGGCGGCCCTTCCGGCAAAGGGCACGGCCGCCGCCGCGCGTTCGGGAAGATGGCTTTCGACGGGAACGGCCTTCAGCACGGCACGGTCGCCAAGTCGCGCCCGGATACGGTCGGCGAACAGGATCAGCCTTTCCTCTTCCGATGCGTCTTCGCCGGAAAAATCGGCTTGCCATGCCTCGAAGCGGGCGAGGGAAAGCACGGAAAGCCTCACCAGATCGAAGCCGAAGCCCGCGTCGATCCGGTTTTCCAGCGCGGCGAGCTTTTCATGGAAAAGGAGGCCGATCCGGTCCGGGTCGCGCAGCGGCCGCGCGGTGCCGACCGCGATCCGGCTGACCGCGCCGTCGACCCGGAAAAGCGTCAGTTGCAGCGTCCGCGCACCTTCGCCGCGCCGCTCCAGGTCCGTGCGGAGCGTGGCGGCAAGGAGGCCTACCAGCCGCTCGATCGCCTCCATTGTGCCGACCGGTTCCGCAAGCCGGCGCTCCACTGCCAGCGGCGGCGCCGGCAGGCGCGGCGAGATCGGCTCCTCTACTCGGCCGAGCGCCTGGTCGATGCGCAGGAAGAGAAGCTTGCCGAAGCGCCGGGCGAGCGGCGCGCGCGGCGTTTGCATGACCGCGCCCACGGTCCTGAGGCCGACGCTTTCCAGCCCGCCGCGCGCCGCCGGATCGAGCCGCAGCGCCGGCAAGGGCAGCGGCGCCAGCGCTTCCTCCTCGTCTCCCTCTTCGATTGCCGAGAGGCAGAAACGCGCCGCGGCCCATGCCGCCCCCGGCGTCGAGGCGATGCCGGCGTGGAGGTCGAACCCCTGGTGAAAGAATCGGGCGAGAAGTTCGTCGAGCAGCGCCTTTTCGCCGCCGAAGAGATGCGTGCAGCCGGTTATGTCGAGGAAAAGACCGTCCTCGCCGTCGAGCGCCACCAGCGGCGTATAGCGGTCGCACCAGTCGGCCAGGCCTTCGATGAGCCGCCTGTCCGCCGCCGGGTCGGCCTCGGCGATTTCGATCCCGGGATGCATGGCGCACGCATCCGCGATTCCCATCCCGCGCTTCAGGCCGAGCGCCTCGGCCTGTTCGTCAAGCGCTGCGATGCGTCTTGTATTGTTCTCGTGACGGCTGACGATGAGGGGCGTTCTCCTTGCCGCCGATCGGTTCGACATTTGGGAACGCCAGGAGCGTCCGTGCCGCCGGCGCAGGATGCGGTCGGTCGGAAGATGCGGAAACCACAGCGCCAATATTCTCTGTCCCATGGTCTTCTTGCCGTCTTTCGCGGAAGCCGCGCTCGGCGGCATCCCATTCGAGGATGAATTCTCCGGACGCGGCATTCCGGCTCTTGCCGATGCCGATGGTGAAGGAAGGCGGGCCGATGGAGTGGACAAGCGGGCCGGCAAGCGTCGAGCGGGGCCGGGCGCGCGCCGGTGCAACGACAAGCCTGAGCGGCGCCGCGGTCGGCTCGGCCAGACCCGCCTCGCGCAGGAGGAAGAGGGGCTTGCCTGCCTGAAGCGCGCGCCGGTGCAGGCGTCTTGTCGCGGTGAGATCGAGCCGGCGCGAAGTGCCTCCGGTTTCGAGGAATATCGCTGCAAGAGCCTTCAGCCGCGCTGCCTCCTCGGCGATCCACAGCGCGTCCTGGAGCCGGTCGGGCCCGGAAAAAAAGAAGGCATCCGGCCCGATGCCGAAACGGGCATAAAGACCGGGAAGATAGGGAAAGCCCGTTTCGCTGAAAATGCCGGCTGTGCCGATCCACAGGAGCGGTCCGGCTGCCCTCTCCTTCAGGAGAAGGCTTGCCAGCGCAAGCGCGAAGCCCGCCACCGCGCCGGCGTCGCGCGTCTGACTGCCATGGATCTCGATGAGCCCGGCCCGCGGCAGACCGCCGCCAAGCACCGCGTCAAGGGAAGCCGCGCCCGTCCGCAACAAAGGCGGGCCTCCCCTGCCGACCGCCTGACCATCGTGGCGTAGGAGGATGCCGCCGGCATCGTCAGGCCAGTTGGACGGCGCGGCCAGCCTGTCGGCGAGGACGCCTTCGATCTTCGCGATTTTTTGGCGCAGGGCGAAAACGGTCCCCCGCGCCGCGGCATGGCTGACCATGGCGGTATCCGGTCTTCCGACAGTATGTTCATGTTATGTTCCTATGGATTCCAGAGGCCCCCCGAAGAGTCAAGCGTCTTCGTCGCGCGGGAGAAAAGAATTTATTCCTGGCCGTTCCCGCTACGTCTGTCTTATGGAATTCCTTAAAGAACCCGTTTACCTTTCTCCAAGGAAGGCGGCGCACGCTAGCAATGCGTAACAGGCCCTCATATAAATTGATAAACGCATCCCGGCCGCTCCGTGGCAAATGATGCCGAAAGCCTGATGAATCCCGGGGATTTGAGACAGATGTCAAAGCGATATTTCGGAACGGACGGCATCCGCGGACACGCAAATTCCTTTCCGATGACGCCGGCGATCGCCATGCGGGTCGGCATGGCGGCCGGCATGTCCTTCCAGCGCGGGACGCATCGACACCGGGTCGTCATCGGCAAGGACACGCGCCTTTCGGGCTACATGATCGAGAACGCGCTGGTTGCCGGCTTCTGTTCCGCCGGCATGGACGTGTTCCTGCTCGGCCCGATTCCGACGCCCGCCGTCGCCATGTTGTCGCGCTCGCTGAGGGCCGATATCGGCGTCATGATCTCCGCCTCGCACAATCCCTATCAGGACAACGGCATCAAGCTGTTCGGGCCGGACGGCTACAAGCTCTCCGACGAGATCGAGGAACGTATCGAGCATCTCCTTGAAAACGAAACGGAGATCGACGTGGCCGACGCCGACAGCCTCGGCCGTGCCAAGCGCGTCGACGGCGTGCACGACCGCTATATCGAATTCGCCAAGCGCACCCTGCCGCGCTCCATGTCGCTGTCAGGCATGCGGGTGGTGGTCGATTGCGCCAACGGCGCGGCCTACAAGGTGGCGCCGGCCGCACTTTGGGAACTCGGCGCCGAGGTCATCACCATCAACGGCGAGCCGAACGGCTTCAACATCAACAAGGATTGCGGCTCCACCAATCCGCTCAGCCTGTGCAAGAAAGTGCACGAGGTGCGCGCCGATATCGGCATCGCGCTCGACGGCGATGCCGACCGCATGGTGATCGTAGACGAGAACGGCACGGTCATCGACGGCGACCAGGTGATGGCGCTGATCGCCGAATCCTGGAACGAGAGCGGCAGGCTCGCCGGCGGCGGCATCGTCGCCACCGTCATGTCCAATCTCGGCCTGGAGCGCTTTCTGAACGATGCCGGGCTGACCCTTCTGCGCACCAAGGTCGGCGACCGCTATGTCGTCGAACATATGCGCCAGCACGGGCTCAATGTCGGCGGCGAGCAGTCCGGCCATATCATCCTCTCCGATTTCTCCACGACCGGCGACGGGCTTGTTTCGGCGTTGCAGGTGCTCGCCTGCATCAAACGCACCGGGCGGCCGGCAAGCGAGGTCTGCCGCAAGTTTGAGCCGGTGCCGCAGATGCTGAAGAATGTCCACTTTTCCGGCGAGAAGCCTCTGGAGAGCGCGCCGGTCAAGGCTGCCATCGAGGACGCGCGCCACCGGCTGGGCGAAGCCGGTCGGCTGGTCATCCGTGCGTCCGGAACCGAGCCGCTCATCCGCGTGATGGCTGAGGCCGACGACCGCTCGCTCGTCGAGGCCGTCGTCGACGATATCGTCGGGATCATCTCGGATACACGCAGCGCCGCCTGAAGCGGCCTTCGCCAAAAGCTTTTCCTCGCGCACCGCAAGGCAGGACGCCATGACCGTTTTCCGGCCTCTCGCGGGAGGATCGTGGTTAAAGGTTAGGGTTAAGCCGACTTTAACCAAATACCCGCATTGTCCCTTTCACGTTCAACCGAGGGTACGCCTTTCAGCCGGCGTCAAGGGGATGTGTCATGTTCGCAAAGTCGAAAGCGGCGTTGCTTGGAGTTTTTCTTCTGGCCGGTATCTCCGCGCCGGCCGCCGCCGCGGATCTCTATGAACCGCCGGTGGTGCCTGCACCGGTCTATCAACCCGTCGAGACCGGCGGCTGGTATATTCGCGGCGATGTCGACTATCACTGGTCGAAGATGCGCGGCGCGAATTATAT
>JAKDNM010000086.1 GCA_030456445.1 Hyphomicrobiales bacterium | reverse complement strand
GGGAGGGGTTAGGGGTGGGGGTCGCTATTGAATTACTCTTCGCCACCGCCAGCACCGCCTCCACGATCTTGCGGTAGCCGGTGCAGCGGCAGAGTACGCCGCCGAGCGCATCCGCCACTTCGGCCTCGTCGGGATGAGGATTGTGCTCCAGAAGCGCGGTTGCGGCGACGAGGAAACCCGGCGTGCAGATGCCGCATTGCGCCGCGCCGTGCTCGAGGAAAGAGGCCTGCAGCGCGGAAAGCTGTCCGTTCGCCAGCCCTTCCACCGTGCGCACGCTCGCGCCGGAGACGCCTTCGGCCGGCATCAGGCAGGCGCAGACGGCTTCGCCGTCCACGATCACCGTGCAGGCGCCGCAATCGCCGGCGTCGCAACCGATCTTCGTGCCGGTGAGTTCCAGTTCGTCGCGCAGCACCGAGGACAGCCGCGCTACCGGCGAAGCGCTGACGGTCACCGGCCGGCCGTTGACCTCGAAGCTGATCTCGGCGCGGGGAAGGCTCATGCGGCAAGCTCCGTTTCGGAAACGCCAGCCGCGCCGAGCAGGGCGCGGGCGACGATCTCGCGCGCGGCCTCCATGCGGTATGCGCGTGAGCCGCGTACATCCTCGATCGGGGTGAGGCCGGCGAGATGATCCATCGCAACCGCAGCGGCGAGGGAAGCGTCCGCCGGACGGCCGACGAGTGCCCCCTCCAGAGCCGGCAGGCGCTCGGCCACCGCCGAGCACGAGCCGATGGCGACGGCCGCTTCCGCGATGCGCCCATCCGTCCCGACCACCAGCCGCGCGGCGGCCATGGCGATAGAGATCACCAGATAGCGGCGCGCGCCAAGCTTGACAAAGGCGGAAGCGCCTTTGGCCGAGGCCTTGGGGATGCGGATCGCGATCACCATCTCGCCGGGCTGAAGCGTGGTCTTGCGGTTGCCGAGGATGAATTTTTGGAGCGGCAGGCGGCGCGCCCCGCCTGCCGAGCGCAGTTCGACCTCCGCGTCGAGCGCCATCAGCGCCGGAACGCCGTCCGCCGCCGGCGAGGCGTTGCAAAGGTTGCCGGCGGCGGTGCCGACATTCTGGATCTGGATCGATCCCACTTCGCGCGCCGCCGCCTTCAATGCATCGAAGGCCGGCGGCAGGTCGGCATGGACGATTGCCGTCCAGGTCGTGCGGGCGCCGATGACGATGGCGCCGTCATCGTCGGAAATACCGCGCAGCTCGGAAAGGGCGTTGATATCGAGCACGTTTTCCCTGAGCGGCTTCGCACCCAGCGCCGGATAGAAATCCGTGCCGCCCGCCAGAATCCGCCACGGCCCTTCGGCAAGCAGCGCCAGCGCCTCTTCCAGAGAATGCGGTTTCGCGTAGCGAGGCATTCCGTTCCCCGTGCCGTGCATAGCGGCAGCAAAATTCATTGGTATGCAAATGATATCAGCGCCGCGCCACTTGTCAAAGAGAGCTTTTCCGGCTTCCCTTGCGCGGCGTCTGCCGGGATGAAGGAGAACCGCATGGAAGAAGCCCTGATCGTCATCGATATGCAGAACGATTTCTGCCCCGGCGGCGCGCTCGCGGTTGCCGGCGGCGATGAGATCGTGCCGCTGGTCAACACCATGATGGCCCGCTTCGATCATGTCGTGCTGACGCAGGACTGGCATCCCGACGGCCATTCAAGCTTCGCCTCGCGGCATCCCGGCAAGAACCCGTTCGAGACGGTGACCATGCCCTATGGCGAGCAGACCTTGTGGCCGGACCATTGCGTGCAGGGCAGCGAGGGCGCCGCCTTCCATACCGGCCTCGAATGGACAAAGGCGGAGCTTGTCATCCGCAAGGGCTTCCGCAAGGAGATCGATTCCTATTCGGCCTTCTTCGAGAACGACCACAAGACGCCGACCGGCCTTGCCGGCTATTTGAAGGAACGCGGCATATCGAAGGTGACGCTCGCCGGTCTGGCCACCGATTTCTGCGTTGCCTATTCGGCGATCGACGCGGTACGCTGGGGCTTGCAGGCGACGGTGATAATGGAGGCCTGCCGCGCCATCGATCTCGGCAGTTCGCTCTCCGCCATGACGGAACGCATGAAGGGCGCCGGCGTAACGCTGGCCTGAAACTAGCCGTCGTTGGCGGCGGAAAGGTCTTCCGGCCGGATGCCCTCGTCGCCCGGCTCGCTGAGATAGCCCTTCGCATGCGCCCATTCGCGCAAGGCCGAGACCACGACCTGCGGCCGATCCTCGTGCCCGTCACGCTCCTCGATGAAGCGGTCCAGCGCGCGTATCAGGTCATTCGAAAGGCGGACCATGACCATCTCGTCCGAAATCTCGTCCATTCGTCACCGTCCTTCTTCAAGGCGCCCTTGAAGCCGAGCTTGCATCACAGGCGTATGCGAACATCGCTAAAGAGTGCGCAACCAACGCTAAGCCACTTCGTTCCAATCCGGCAATGGTTTATGCTGCGTCAGGCGGGCATTGGTTTCCATAGCGGCGAGAGGTGACGACAATGACCGATTTACCATCCGCGCGGGTCGAGTCGAGACTGCGCAGGCATCTGCACGACCACTGGAAAGCCTATACGATCCAGGGCGTCATCGAGATCATCATCGGCATCCTGGCAATATTGGCGCCCTTCGCCGCGACGCTGGCGACGACCATCTTCTTCGGCTGGCTGTTCCTGATCGGCGGCGTGATCGGCGTCATCGCGGCGGTCCGCGCCCGCGAGGCGCCGGGCTTCTGGGCCAATCTGGCGCTCTCGGTGGCTTGCGCGATCCTCGGCATCATGTTCCTGATCAACCCGCTCTCCGGCGCGGTGACGCTGACCTGGATCATGGCGACCTTCTTCATCCTCTCAGGCGTCTTCAACTTCGCCATCGCGCGCGCCTTCAGCGCCTCGACCGGCCGCTTCTGGCTGGTGGTCATCTCCGGCATCATCGACATCGCGCTGGCGCTTTTCCTGATCATCGGCCTGCCGATGACGGCGATCTGGGCGATCGGCCTCTTCGTCGGGATTTCCTTCCTGACCTCGGGCTTCTCGGTGCTCTTCGCCGCGCTCGACGCCCGCAACCATCCGCCGGCGAGGCTGTAGTGCACCCATCGATACGCTGCACCGGATGCCTAGAGCGTGATGTGATCGGATTGAATCGCATCATGCTCTTATCTCTTTGTTTGAGCATGATCTTTTCGGAAAACCGATGCCCACTTTTCCGGATCACGCTATAAGACTGCGAAGCGATCGGAGGGGGCGAACTTCGCAGGCGATAGCCCTTTTGCCGGAGTCTTTTTGCCGGCGGACGATCGGCCATACGTTCAGTTGCCGCAGTGGAAGACGTTTTCGACATGGACGGGCCAGCGCCTTGGCAGCACCGCCATCATGTCGAAACGCACCGAGAGGCGGCCGTAATCCGGCTGGCGGGCGAGCCACAGATCGGCGGCGGCCTCGATGCGCCGTTCCGATGTTCGCGACAACGCCTCCATGGCTTCCGTCAGGTTCCGCCGTGCCTTGACCTCGACGATCAGCACGAGGTCGCCTCGCCGTGCGATAAGGTCGATTTCGCCGAGCTTCGTGCGGTGGCGCCGGGCGAGGATGCGATAGCCCTTCAGCATGAGGGCAAGCGCCGCCAGACGCTCGCCGCGATGGCCCTTGCGGTAGGCGCGGAAGCGAAGCAGGCGGGCTTCATCCACCACCGGATTTGCCCTTCAGTTCGAGCAAGCGCCGGTAAAGCACGGGCTTCGCCTCGCCCGACATTCGCGCCGCCTCGGCGGCTGCCTTCGATGCCGGCATTTCCTCGGCAAGCGAAAGAAGCAGGCTGTCTATATCCACGGCCCCAGCCGTCTCCGGCAGGGGTGGGCCGACACAGACCACGGCCTCGCCCTTTGGCGCGCCGGCATCGGCATAATGCGCCGCAAGTTCCTCAAGCGCGCCGGCGCGGCGCTCCTCGAAAGCCTTGGTCAACTCGCGCGTGACGGCCGCCGGGCGCTGTGCCCCGAGCGTATCGGCCATGGCGGCAAGGCTCGCCGCCAGCCGGCGCGGCGATTCGAAGAAAATGAGGGTCGCCGGTACGTTCCTGAGCGCTTCCAGGCGATGGCGCCGCTGCCCGTCCTTCACCGGAAGGAAGCCGGCAAACAAAAAGGAATCGGACGGCAGGCCCGACAGTGTCAGCGCCGCCAGCACGGAGGACGCTCCGGGTATCGGAACGACGCGGAGGCCTTCCTCCAGCGCCGCCGCGACCAGCCTATAGCCGGGATCGGAGACGAGCGGCGTGCCGGCATCAGAGACGAGCGCGACGCTGCGGCCTTCCTTCAGCGCCGCGATCAGGCGCGGCCCGGCCTCCGCCTCGTTGTGCTCGTGATAGGCGATCGGCTTTTGCCTGATGCCGTAGCGGCCGAGCAGCACTCGCGTGACGCGCGTGTCCTCGCAGGCAAGGATGTCGGCCGCGGCCAGCGTCTCTAGCGCGCGCAAGGTGATGTCGCCGAGATTGCCGATCGGTGTCGCCACCGGATAGAGCGCCGGCGCGAGCGGCCGTGCTTGTATCGCGGCTTCTCCGACCAGATAGGACCTATCGCGGCTTTCCCCGTTCATCTCCGCCTCATGAAGCTCGCACGGCTTCTCTTCGCACGGCAGGGACGCTCCTGCAAAGCATCCGCCCGTTCAGCGCAGCGTGATTTCCGATTTCAGCGTCACGCTTTCGAAGTCCGAGATCAGGATATCAACCGAGACGTCCCACTGACCGGCGACCGGCAGGCGAAGCCCGTCGACGCGCCATTGGCCCTGATCCAGCTTGCGTGCTTCCCGGCGGATGGGCTCGATTCCGGCAGACGGCATGGAGAAGGAAAGCGTCACTTCCCGGGCGTCGAGCGGCGCGAGATCGCCGCCGACCACGAAGGCCGAAACGGAAACTGTCCCGGCGCGCCCGGGCGAGACGGTGACGCTGGCCATCGCCCGCTCGGCATGGATATGGACGGAGACGGGAGGGGCGGGCGCGGCGTCGGCAAGCGCGCGCGGCGGCGGCGTGAAACGCCAGAGCGCGACCGAGCAGAGGATCGCCGTCACCAGCACGATTTCGCCGGCGATGGAACGGACGAAGCGCCTTTCGGTCCTGCCATCGCCGGCCAGAATGGGGTTGGTCAGCCGCCAGCGATTGAAGGCGGCGAGGACAAGCAGGAGTGCGACCAGCGCCAGCTTGACCAGAAGCACTCGGCCATAGGCCGTCGAGACCAGCGCCCCGAAATGGCCGATTTGCACCACCGCCAGCACGATGCCGGCTGCCAGCAGCGCCGCCAGAACATAGGGAATGATCGCGGAAAAGCGCCGAAGCGCCGGCTTTGCCGCTTTGTCGTTGCCGGCGAAGAGCGCGGCGAGCGGCGCCAGCGCGCCGACCCAGAAGGCGATCGCCGTCGCGTGGATAAAGACTGCGGGCCGCATCAGCCATTGCGGGTCGGCCGTCGCCGCATGACCGCTCGAAGCGAGCGCCAGCCCGACCCCGGCCATGGCAAGCGCGGAAACGGCGCGCGCCTTGATCGGTCCGCGTGAATAGAGCGCCCAAAGCGCCGCGAGCATGGAGAGCGCCGCGAAGAAGGCGGTGAGCGCATAGCTGGTCGAGAGCGCGGTCGCCCAGATTTTCGGTTCCGCCAGCGACAGGAGGCCGAGATCGAGGGCGTCGGCGCCGAGTAGGCCGAGCGAGAGGCCGGCGGCGGCCAATCCTGCCAGGCTTACGCCCGCGACGAAAGTCCGCGCCACTCGAGCGCCACCCGCCAACCATGCAAGGAAGAACGCGCCGCCGACGCCCGTGAACAAACCGCCATAGACAAGGACGCGGCAGAGCCAGATCGCGGCGCGCAACGGCCAGTCGATGGCTTCCGTTGCAGCCCCCGGCGAGACGCCGGCGCTCGGCATGCCGATGGAAAAGACCACGGCGCCGCCGACCGGATGCCCATCTTCGGAGATGACGCGCCAGGAAAGGACATAGCTTCCAGTGCCGAGGGAAGAAGGCGCGGCGAGCACGAGCCGATTACCATCGAGCTTTGGATTGCCGAGCGACACTCCGCTTCCATCCGGCTCGATCAATTTGAGGATGAGCGGCGACACCGGTTCATCGAACGTCAAAGACAGTTCGGCCGGTGCGTTCGCCAGCACAGTCCCGTCCGCCGGATCGGAGGCGACGAGCGCGGCATGCGCGAATGCCTGACCGACGATGCAGAACGTCAGGAGAATCACGCCCAACAGCGTGCGTGCCACCTTCTGCTGCATCGCGGATATGTGAAATCGGGTCATGGCAGATCGCAAATGAGGAAAGGCCGCGAAGGGTCGCGGCCTTTCCATTTGCCCTACTTTTTCGGCAAAAGCTTCACGGCCGGCGCCGGGTGCTCGACCGAATCCGGATCGGCGCCCTTGGCCGGCTTCTCGATCCAGCGGGTCACGCCCTTCTCGCATTCCTGCACGACGGGGAAGTAGAGCATCTCGCCGACCGGCAGTGAATCGGACAGGAAGCCGCTCATGACGAACTCGTCATAATAGTCGTCGGGCAGATTGCCGGTCCAATCGATCTCCGTGACGCCTTCGTTGATCGAATGGCCGTAGAGATCATAGCTTTTGTCGTATTTGCCCTTGACGATGTCGAGCTTCCAGCCGGCCTTCGGCATCGGCTTCACGCCGATATAGCCTTCCGGGATCTGCACGCGAAGCTTGACGGTGGCGGAGCCCGCGCAGCCATGCGGCACGCGGAAGACGGCCTTGTAGCCCGAGCCGATTTTGGCCTCGCGCGTTTCCAGCGTGACATGGGCGAAGGCGGTGGTGGCAAACAGTGCGCCTGCCGCCGCGAGAAGGATGGTTTTCAGCATTTTCGTTTCCTTGCAGGCCGGAAGGATGCGCGTTTCAGGCGCAATCCTCTCGGCGATCGGCTGAACGACCGCATGAACCGGCCGTCCGGATGAATGATTGGATGGGAAATGGCGGGACGGGTTCCCGCGCGACGATCAGGCCTGCAGCGGAGGCGCCTGCGGAGGAGCCGACGGCGGATAGGCCGCGCGGATGACGGGCGGCTCCGATGGAAGCGGAAGAACGGCCGGCATGCCGATCCGTTCGACGGAAGCCACGCAATCCGGCACCAGGAGGAAGAAGGAGGACGAGATGCGGCAGGCGTCGCAGCCATTGCGATGCGCCTGGGTATGATCGCCTTTCCCGGCGGTGTCGGTTGCACAGATGACCGGCAGGGAGCCGTCGGGGAAAGCGTGGGCCGCTATGGCGAGCGTATCGGTGCGCGGCAGCACCAGCGGGTCATGGCCGAACGCCACCAGCGTCAGCGACAGGACGCAAGCGAGGCGAACCAGAATATGCCGGGCTGACAAGCCGAAACGCACGGGGCTCCTCCCTCTTCGTCCTTCTTAGGCAGGCCGGGCCGGCCGGTCCATGCGGCATGATGGACGGCATCCTCCATGATTGACGCCGGCCGCCTTTGTCGGGCGTAATGCCTGTATAGCGAATGGGGGCGATTCATGCGGCGCAGGGTATGGTTTCACGGCGGAGGCGCCGTCTTGAGCGCCGGCCTCGCGCTTGCTTCCGTCGAGCCGGCTTTCGCTCATGCCGGCGATGCCGGTTTCGTCCTTCTCCTGCCGACAGGCTATTATCTGGTCGGCGGCGCGCTGGCGGTGGCGCTGAGCTTCGCCATCCTTGCGGTGGTGCCGCCCGGTCCGCTTGCAAGGCTGGCCGAATGGCGCCGGGTTCTCTTCGCCGCGCCTTGGGAATGGCGGCTTGTCCTCTCCTGGCTTTCCTTTGCCGGCTTCGCCGCGCTTCTCCTTGCCGGCTGGTGGGGCAGCCGCGATCCGCTCTCCAATCCGCTGCCGCTGGTCTTCTGGACGATCCTCTGGGGGGCGCTGACGATCGTGGAAGGGCTGGTCGGCGATTTCTGGTTCTGGATCAACCCGTGGTACGGCCCATACCGGCTTCTGGCCGCGCTCCGTGGGCGTTCCGGCGCGGAAGACGGCGAGCGGGCGCTGCCTGGCGGCCTCGCCTACTGGCCGGCGGCGGTCCTGTTTCTCGGCTTCGCATGGTTCGAACTGGTTTATCCGGCGCCGGAAGACCCGGCCCGGCTGGCGACGGTCCTGCTTGTCTATTATCTCGCCAATCTCGCAGCCGCGCTCGTCTTCGGCTATTCGGCCTGGGTGCGGCAGGGGGAATGTCTGTCGGCCTTCTTCCGCATGATTTCCCGCCTCGCCCTGTTTTCGGGAAGAAGGGATGAAAAAGCGCACAAGCGAACGATCGATCTCGCCCTCCCGGGCGCCCGGCTGATTTCGGCCGACGCGCTGCCCGCGAGCGGCATCCTGTTCCTCCTTCTTGCGCTGAGTTCGGTCTCTTTCGACGGGCTGTCGCGCACCTTCACCTGGCTCGGCTTCGTCGGCATCAACCCGCTCGATTTCCCCGGCCGCTCGGCGGTCGTCGGCGTCAACACGGCCGGGCTGGTCGGCATGGCCGTCGCGCTTTGCGGCGCCTTTCTCCTTGCCGTGTGGCTCGGGCATCTTCTTTGCGGCAGCGCCGTCTCCTTCCGGCGCACGGCTGGAGCGCTCGCATGGTCGATCATCCCGATATCGCTCGCCTACCATATCGCCCACAACCTCACCGAAATCCTCGTCAATGCGCAATATGCGCTGGCCGCCATCTCCGATCCGTTCGCCCTGGGATGGGACCTGTTCGGCACGGCCGGCATGCACGTCCATGCCGGCATCACCGCAGGCTATGATTCGGCATGGGCGATCTGGAATAGCCAGGCCGCGGTGATCATCGCCGGCCATGTGCTGGCGGTGCTGGTCGCGCATGCCATCGCCTGGCGCCTGCACGGCTCCGCCCGCAAGGCGGTGCTCAGCCAGATCCCGCTTGCGCTCCTGATGGTCTTCTATACGGTGTTCGGTCTCTGGCTGCTCGCCTCGCCGACCGGCGCCTGAACAGATAAGCCATTGATTTGCAGCGGTTCGCGGCGCTCTATTGCCAGTCGGAATGTTTGATGATTTAGTTTGTACACATGCAATTTTCCGTGTGTCTGGAACAGCGGGCGGAAGGCATGAAAATGCGGTCGGGATCGAACAAAAAGGGGAACCGGCATGACCGATAAACGCAAATCGAGCCTCATCCTGACGACGCCGCTGACGCGGCGCACGGCGCTGAAAGGGCTGGCCGGGGGCCTGGGCGCGGCGGCTGCGCTCGGCACCGCACCGGGCTTCGTGCGCTATGCGCAGGCCGCCTCCTCCGAGCCGATCAAGATCGGCTTCGAATGCCACCGCACCGGCATCGGCGCCGCCTATGGCCGCTGGTACGAGCGCACCACCAACGCCGCCGTGAAGCTGATCAACGACGCCGGCGGCATCAACGGAAGGCCGATCCAGCTTATCATCGAGGATGACGGCACCGACGCCAAGCGCGGCACCGAGGTGATGGAGAAATTCGCCTCCGAGCATAAGGTCGACGTGGTCTTCGGCACGCTGTTTTCCAACGTCGTCATCGCCAACGGGCCGACGGCCGGCGAACTCAAGATGCCCTATTACGTGGTGAGCGAAGGCCATCAGGTCGCGTCGGGCAAGATGAACCGCTACGTCTTCCAGCCCGGCATCACCGACGTGAAGTCGCAGGTCATGTCGGTGGCGCCCTTCATCGTCGGCAACCTCGGCAAGAAGGTGACGCAGATCTTCCCCGACTACGCCTTCGGCTACGACCACCGCGACAACCTGCCACCGGCGATAGAAAAGGCCGGTGGAAAGGTGATGGCACAGATCGCCATCCCGCCGACCGAAAAGTCCTTCACCCGCTATTTTCCGCAGATTCCGGCCGATACCGACGTGATCTACCATGTCATGGTCGGCCCGGCCGTGCTCACCTTCGTCAAGGAGATGGGCGAATTCTACGGCTCGAAGGGCCCGCAGCTTTTCAGCTTCATCGATTCGCTGGAAGCCGTCGACATGGCGACGCCCGGCCTGGAATTTCTGAACGGCAGCCATTTCTGGGAGGGCTCGCCCCGCTACCTGCAGGCGAATGCGGGAGAGGCGCAGAAATTCTACCGCGACCATGTCGGCATCGACGACAACGGCGCCGCCAAGGGCGACCCCAAGGATGTCTCGACCGCCGGCCATATGTTCGGCTGCTGGGAGACGCTCTACGTCATCAAGAAGGCGATGGAGGATGCCGGCTATCAGGGTCCGGACGACAAGAAGAAGCTGATCGAGGCAACCGAGGCGATGACCGCCTTCGCCGAAGGCAAGGAGCATCCGCAGGGCGACAAGACCTTCAACGGCAAGATCCATCAATGCTTCGGCCACCAGAACATCTCGAAATTCGAGGACAAGAAGCTGACCGTCGTGCACCGCACCTCGATCGAGGACGGCATGTACGAACCGGAGGGCGATTACACGACCGAGAAGCTCTAGTCGGCTTGCCTGGAGGTACTGAGGACGTATATACGTTCTCAGTACCTTTATAGGAGGTTGAGATGGCCAAGGAAGCGGTCTTCACCATGAAACTGGACCATGAGCTGCGCGACGCCTTCATGGCGGCGGCCAAGGCTGCGGATCGCCCGGCCTCTCAGATCATGCGAGAATTCATGCGCGACTATGTCGATCAGGAACGTGATTATGTCGATTTCCTGCGGCGCAAGGTCGAAAGGTCACGAGCCGACATTGCGGCGGGCCGGGTCTTCTCGAATGAAGAGGTCCAAGCGGAGATGGACCAATTCATCGCTGAGTTGGAGCGGAAGGGCCGGGAGGCCGCTGAGTGAAGTTGGAGTGGACGGCCAGTGCAAAGCATGACCTGAAAGGCGTCGTTGAATACATCTGGGCGGATAATCCGGAAGCCGCGCAACGGATGAACGCCCGCTTTCGCGCAGTGGCCAAGCTGCTGACGAACCAGCCTTACTCAGGCAGGCCCGGCACCCTGCCTGGCACCCGCGAGTTTGTCGTTCATCCGAACTATCGGATGGTGTATCGGATCCGGGAAGAAATCGTTTCGATCATGGCGGTCGTTCACACCTCGCGCCAGTGGCCGCCGGCCGAGCATGAGGGCGATGCCTGAATGGCCTTCGGACCCCACCTCCTGCTCGCCGTCCTCGAAGGCCTCGTCAGTTCCGCGGTGCTGGCGCTGACGGCGCTCGGGCTATCGCTGGTCTTCGGCGTCATGCGTATCGTCAACGTTGCCCATGGCGAGTTCTTCATGCTCGGCGCCGTGTTCGCCTGGTGGTTCTCCACCATGGTCGCCGGCGATCCGGCGCTCGGCTTTCTCCTGGCGCTGGTGCTGGCGCCGCTCGTGGTCGGCGCGATCGCGCTCGTTGCCGAGCGGCTGGTATTGCGCCGGCTGAACTACGATCCGGAAGCGACCATCGTCGCCACCATCGGCATGCTCTACATCTTCGAGCAGCTTGCGCTGATGTTCTACGGTCCGGAGGCGCGCGCCGTCCCCGCCCCTTTCGATTTCCGCATCACGCTGCCCTGGTTCGGCTATTCCGCCTACAAGCTCGCCATCATCGCCGCCTCGATCCTCGTCATGCTGGCGACGTGGTTCGTGCTTACCCGCACCCGCATCGGGCTGGTCATGCGCGCCACGCAGTATGACCGCGAGACGGCGCAGGCCTTCGGCATCCCGGTGGACAGGGTCTACGCCGGCGTCTTCGCGCTCGGCGCCATGCTGGCTGCGATCGCCGCCGTGCTCATCGTGCCCATCCAGCAGGCACACTACCTGATGGGCACCGATCCGCTGCTTCTGTCCTTCATCGTCGTCATCATCGGCGGGCTGGGCTCGCTTCGCGGCACGGTCGTGGCGGCCGTGCTGATCGGCTTGTCGGACGGCATCATTGCGGTCTTTTTCTCGCCGACGCTCGCCAAGATGCTGGCGACCCTCTTCGTCGCGCTGGTGCTGGTCTTCCGCCCGCAGGGTCTGTTCGGGACCACTGCGCGATGAGCGGCCCGGCCGTGCGCAACGACCGGCCGATGGCAGCCGCTCTGCTTCATGTCGCGGTTGTCCTCGTGTTCGTGGCGCTGCAATATGTGCTGCCGGATTATCACCGTGCCGTCTTCTCGCGCGTCCTGGTGCTGGCCGTCTTCGCCATGGGCTACAATCTCGCCTTCGGCTATACGGGCCTGCTCAGCCTCGGACACGCCATGTTCTTTTGCGCCGGTCTTTACGGAGCCGGAATGACCATGTCGATGCTCGGCTGGAACGTGGCGGCGGGGCTCGTGGCCGGCATTGTCTGCGGCGCGGCGCTGGCGCTCGTCATCGGGCTTCTGGCGCTTCGCACCACCGGCGTCGCCTTCATGATCGTCACGCTGATGTTCGCGCAGGTGCTTTATCTGGTGATCCTTTATTTCAACGAATATACCGGTGGCGACCAGGGTTTTTCGCTTCGCCCCGCCGCTCGCCAGCTCGGACCGTTCGACCTGACCGACCCGACGACCCGCTATTTCGCGGCGCTGGCGCTGTTTGCGGCGGCACTTGCGGTGACGCTCGCCATCGTGCGCTCGCCGCGCGGGCGCGTGCTGGTCGCCATCCGCGAGAACGAGGATCGCGTCCGCATGCTCGGCTATAACGTTTTCGCCGCAAAGCTCGCGGCGGTGGTGCTCTCCGGCGCGCTGTGCGCGGCGGCCGGCGCGACCTATGCCATCCTCTTCGGCTATGTCGGCGCTACTTTCGCGACCATTCAGTATTCGATCCTGCCGCTCCTGTGGGTGCTGCTCGGCGGCGCGGCCACCGCGCTCGGGCCGCTCGTCGGTACGCTTTTCATGTACTACGTCGTCGACATCACGTCGAACTACACCACCGCCTACCTGCTTTTCGTCGGCGTCGCGCTGATCCTGCTCGTCCTTTATTTCCCGAAAGGCGTGCTCGGAACGGTGCGGGAAAGATGGCTGCCATGGCTGCCGTGACGCCTCTTCTTGAGACGCGCGGCCTCAGCCGCTCCTTCGGCGGCCTGAAAGCCGTCGACCGCGTCGATTTCACGCTCCAGCCGGGCGAGATCCGCGCCATCATCGGTCCCAACGGCGCCGGCAAGACCACCTTCGTCAGCCTCGTCTGCGGCCGCTTTCCGCCGAGCGCGGGAAAAGTCATCTTCGACGGCGAGGACATCACCGCGCTTCCGGCGCACAGACGCGTCCGCAAGGGCATCGCCTATACTTTCCAGATCACCTCCATATTCAGCCGGCTTACCGTCTTCGACAATGTCGCGCTCTCGGTACAGCGGGCGCTTCTGAGCGGCGGCGGACTTGCCACGGCATCGTTGAAGCGCGGCGCGATAGAGGCGCTGGAGCGTACCGGCCTCGCCGACCGGGCACATGAAACGGCCGGCAACCTCGCCTATGGTCACCAACGGCTGCTCGAAGTCGCCATGGGGCTGGCGCTGAGGCCGCGCCTGCTGATCTTCGACGAGCCCACCCAGGGTCTTTCCGACGGCGAGATCGAAGGTTTTGTCACGCTGGTACGCCAGATCGCCCAGGACGCCACCGTGCTCCTGATCGAGCACAACATGCCGCTCGTCATGGCGCTTGCGCAGACGATCACTGTCTTCGAGCGCGGCAGCATCCTCGCCGAAGGCACGCCTTCGGAAATCCGCGACGACCGGGCCGTGCAGGACGCCTATCTCGGAGCATCCGCCGATGATGACTGAGTTGTTGAAGGTCGAAGGGCTCACCGCCTCCTATGGCAGCGTGCAGGTGCTGCGCGATATCTCGCTCGAACTTGGCCGCAGCGAGGTGCTCTGCCTGCTCGGCCGCAACGGCGCCGGCAAGACGACGCTCCTGAAGACCATCATGGGCCTGGTGCGGGCGACATCCGGATCCGTCGCGCTCGAAGGCGCGGAACTGACAAAGCTGCCGGCGCATGAGGTGCCCCGTCATGGCGTTGCCTATGTGCCGCAGGGGCGGCGGCTTTTCGCCGAGCTGTCGGTCGCGGAGAATATCGAGATCGGGCTGATGACGAGGGGCAAGGGCGGGGAAACCCGCGACGCGGTACTCGACCTTTTTCCCGTCCTGCGCGAGCGGCTGAACCAGCGTTCCGGTACGCTTTCCGGCGGCGAGCAGCAGATGCTGGCCATGGCGCGTGCGCTGGCGATCGAGCCGAAGGTGCTCCTGCTCGACGAGCCGACCGAAGGCCTGATGCCTTCCGCGATCGCAAGAATCCGCGAGACGGTGGCGGCGATGAGGGAGCGTGGCGTATCCACCCTTTTGGTCGAACAGCGCGTCGACGCGGTCCTGCCGGTCGCCGACCGCGTCGCCTTCATCGAGAACGGCCGCAGCGTGAAAACGATCGGCGTTGCCGAACTGCGCGAAGACCCGGCCATGGTACGCCGCTATGTCGGGGTCGGGTGAGCACCGGCCTATGAATTTCGACCTCCTCTGTCGGCTTCGCGGCCAAGGATTGTCCACGCCGGTTGCGGTCGCTAAATGACGGGAAACAAGGATCGCCCATCCGATGACTTTGAAAGCCCGCATTATCCCCTGTCTCGACGTCAAGGACGGCCGCGTCGTCAAGGGCGTCAATTTCGTCGATCTGGTCGACGCGGGCGATCCCGTCGAGGCGGCGAAGGCCTATGACGCGGCGGGCGCGGACGAACTCTGTTTCCTCGACATCGCCGCTTCCTCCGACGGTCGCGAGACGATCTTCGACGTAGTGGCGCGCACGGCCGAGCAATGCTTCATGCCGCTGACGGTCGGCGGCGGCGTGCGCAGCGTCGCCGACATCCGCAAGCTGCTTCTGGCCGGCGCCGACAAGGTGTCGATCAACAGCGCGGCGGTCGCCGATCCCGACTTCGTGGCGCAAGCAGCGGATAAATTCGGCGACCAGTGCATCGTCGTTGCGATCGACGCCCGGAAGGCATCGGCGGAAGACGGGGAAGACCGCTGGGAGATTTTTACCCATGGCGGTCGCCGCGCCACGGGCATCGACGCGGTCGGGTTTGCACGGCGTGTCACCGAACTCGGCGCTGGCGAGATCCTGCTCACCTCGATGGACCGCGACGGCACCAAATCCGGTTACGACATCAAGCTCACGCGCGCTGTCGCCGATGCCGTGCATGTTCCGGTGATAGCGTCGGGCGGCGTCGGCACGCTCGACCATCTGGTCGAAGGCGTTCGCGACGGCCACGCCTCGGCGGTGCTTGCAGCCTCGATCTTCCATTTCGGCACCTATTCGATCTCGGAAGCGAAACGACATATGGCCAAGGCCGGGTTGCCGATGCGACTCGACTCCGGCGCCTGATGCGGCTATCTGCGCGGCCATGAGCGAATTCTCCCTCGCCGAACTCGAAAGCATCGTGGCCAGCCGCGCCCTGTCCGGCGACCCTCAATCGTGGACGGCAAAGCTCTTCGCCAACGGCATGGAGCGGGCGGCGAAGAAGCTTGGCGAAGAGGCGGTCGAGACGGTCATCGCGGCACTCGGGACAGATACCAAAGCGCTCGTTTCGGAGAGTGCCGACCTTCTCTATCATTGGCTTGTCGTGCTGGCGATCGCCGGCATTCCCCTGTCGGACGTCATGGCCGAACTCGAACGCCGGACCGGGCAGACCGGTGTCCAGGAAAAGGCCGCACGCAAGGGTTAAGGGTCGTACCCTGGGCTGCGCGGAAGTAAGAGGGTTCATGGATCAGCTTGCGCCGGACGAAAGATACTCGCCCTATCGCGTCTTTTCAGCGGAGGAATGGGCGAGTTTCCGCGACGACACGCCGCTGACGCTCAGAGAAGACGAAATCCGGCGGCTGCGCTCGCTCAACGACCCGATCGACCTGGAAGAGGTCAAGCGCATCTATCTCTCCATGTCCCGGCTGCTTTACGCTCATGTCGAGACCAGCCAGCGGCTTTTCGCCCAGCGCAAGGTCTTCTTCGAGGCGGACGACGCGGTGAAGACACCCTTCATCATCGGGATCGCCGGATCGGTGGCCGTCGGCAAGTCGACGACGGCCCGCGTGCTGAAGGAGCTTCTGGCGCGCTGGCCGTCCAGCCCGACGGTCGATCTGGTCACGACGGACGGTTTCCTGCTGCCCAACGACGTTTTGCGCCGGCAGAGCCTGATGGAGCGCAAGGGTTTTCCGGAAAGCTACGATATCGGGGCGCTGCTGCGCTTTTTATCGGCCATCAAGGCCGGCATGCGCGATGTGCGCGCACCGCTCTATTCGCACCTGACCTATGACGTGCTGCCCGGCGAGTTCGTCACCGTCGACCGTCCCGACATATTGATCTTCGAGGGGATCAACGTGCTGCAGACGCGCGATCTGCCGAGCGACGGCAAGGCGGTGCCCTTCGTCTCCGATTTCTTCGACTTCTCGATCTATATCGACGCGGAGGAGACGCTGATCCGGCGCTGGTATATCGACCGCTTCATGCGCCTGCGCGAAACGGCGTTCCGTAAGCCGGAAAACTTCTTCCACCGCTATTCGCACCTTTCCGAAGATGCCGCCCGCGCCATCGCCGAGGGGCTGTGGACCAATATCAACCTGAAGAATCTGCGCGACAACATCCTGCCAACCCGCCCGCGCGCCGATCTCATCTTGAGCAAGGGGGCAAATCATCTGATAGAGAATGTGGCACTGAGGAAGCT
>JAKDNM010000206.1 GCA_030456445.1 Hyphomicrobiales bacterium | reverse complement strand
GGCTGGGCTCCGCGGGGGCGCGCCATCGGGCGCGACGCCCGGTCGGGCGTTGTTGAGGTGCCTTTGCCTGTCCGTTGTGCGGGCCGGGCCGGCATTCACAAATGTAACCTGCCGTTCCAAACCGTGTTCCCCTGCCCCGGAACCGCCCGGTCGCCGTCACATTTGGCGCCGCATTTCACCCCTACTCGCCCTGGCATACGAAAACAGGGCAAAATCCATAATGAAATCAGCTTCGGCTCTCGCCGCCGTCGTCGCGATCGGTATCGCGTCGGGTGCCGCGACCGTCCCCGCCGCCGCGCAATGCGGCCGTGCCTCCTGGTATGCGCTTCACAGCAAGACCGCTTCGGGGGAACGCATGAACCCGGCCGCCATGACGGCGGCCCACCGTTCGCTTCCCTTCGGCACGAGGCTGCGCGTCACCAACCGCCGCAACGGCAAGGTCGTCACCGTACGGATAAACGACCGTGGCCCGTTCATAAGGGGACGCGTGCTCGACCTGTCGCGAGGCGCCGCCCGCAAGCTCGGCTTCGTGCGTTCCGGCCATACGCCGGTGTGCTTCGCCAGCGCCGGGTGACCGCTACATCACGCCGCCGTCGACGATGATGGTCTGCGCCGTCAGCATGGCGGCGGCATCGGAAGCGAGGAAGAGGCAGGGGCCGACCATGTCGTGCGGCTGCATGGCCTCCTTCAGGCATTGCCGGTCGATATGGGCGTCAAGCGCCTCTTGCGTCACCCACAGCGCCTTTTGGCGCTCGGTGATGACCCAGCCCGGCGCCACCGCGTTGACACGGATGCCGTGCGGCCCGAGTGCGCCCGCGAGCCCCTTGGTGAGGCCGATCACGCCGGCCTTGGCGGCGGTATAGGAGGGCATGCCGCCATGGTTGATCATGAAGGACGTGGAGGTGAAGTTCACGATCGCGCCGCGACCGGTCTTCTTCATGCCTTCGGCGACGGCCTGGACGGTGAAGAAATGCGGCCTCAGGTTTACAGCCTGATTGTCCTCCCAGAATTTTTCCGTGACATCCGCGATCTCATGGCGGTCGTCGAGCGCGGCGTTGTTGACCAGAACCGTTACCGGGCCATGGGCGCAAGCGGCCTTGTCGACGGCTGAGCGCAGCGCTTCGATGTCGCGCAAATCGGCGCGGATGAAAAGCGGCCGGCGGCCGGCGGCCCGCTCCAGCCGGGCGCACAACGCCTCGCTCGGCTTTTCGGCGATGTCGATGAAGGCGACCCTGGCGCCCTGAAGCGCAAAGCCTTCCGCGAGCGCCGCGCCGATGCCCGAACCGCCGCCGGTGATCAGCACGGAGGCGCCTTCAAGATCGGGGAAACGCGCGGTGGTGGGAGCGGTCATCCGGTATCAGCCTTTGTCGCAATCGTGATTCGGGCCGGCCGGCGGCGCGTAATACCGAAACGATCGTTCAGGCCGGAACCAGCGGAAGGTCACCGGCCGCCCGCAGATAGTCAAGGGTGGAGCGGGCATCGACGGGCTTGCCGAAGAGATAGCCCTGGCCGCCGCCGCAGCCGAACTGAACCAGGCGCTCGGCCTGTCCCTCCTCCTCGATCCCCTCGGCGACGACCTCCATGCCGAGCCCCTCGCACATGGCGAGGATGGCGCGGATGATATGCTCGGAGGGCTTGTCGTCAAGAACGGAGGAGACGAAGCTGCGGTCGATCTTGAGCTTGTCGAAATTGAACTCGCGCAGCCGGCCGAGGCTGGACTGGCCGGTGCCGAAATCGTCCAGCGACACGCGGATGCCGACCGACTTCAGATCCTTGACTATTTTTTCGGCGGAGGCGGGGTCCGTCATCAGGCCGGTCTCGGTGATCTCGATCTCCAGGCGGCGCGGATCGAAGCCCATGCGGTCGAGAATGGCCAGGATATGCAGGCCGGTATTCTGGTCGACGAGCTGGGACGGCGAGAGGTTGAAGGAAAGGAAAAGGTCGGGCGGCCATTTGCGCGCGGCGTCCGTCGCCTTGCGCAGCACGAGTTGGGAAAGCGGCCCGATGATGCCGCGCTCCTCGGCGATCGGAATGAAGACACTCGGCGGGACGAAGCCGAGGTCACGGTCGGTCCAGCGCGCCAAAGCCTCGAAGCCGATCGTCTTGCGTGTCCTTATGTCGACGATCGGCTGGAAATAGGGCTCGACTTCGCCATGGGAAACGGCGCGCCTGAGCGCCTGCTCGATGCGGGTGACGTGCTTGGCCGCCTCTTCCATCTCGTGGGTGTAGACGACGACGCGTCCCCGTCCCGACTGCTTGGCGTGATAGAGCGCGGTCTCGGCCTTGTCGACCAGGAGTTCCGTCGTCTCCTCGCCCGAATAGAAGAGCGAGCAGCCGACCGATGCCGAAAGGCGCGCGGTGCGCTCGCCGATATCGTAAGGCGCGGAAAGCACCTCGATCAGCATGCGCGCCTTCTCCTCGACGGCGTCCTCGCTGAAAACCATCGGATAGAGAAAGGCGAACTCGTCCGGCCCGACGCGCGCGACGGTGGAGTGCGTGTCCATCGCGGCACGCAGCCGCATGGCCACCTGCAGAAGGATTTCGTCACCGGCGCCGCGGCCGAAAAGGTCGTTGATCGGCTTGAAGCCGTCGAGGTCGATGATGCCGATGGCAAACGGCGCCGGATCGTCGGCGCGGTCGCCGATCAGCCTCTTGACCTTGCCGAAAAAGCGCCGCTCGTTGCCGAGGCCCGTCAGCGGATCGGTGAAGGCGAGGTCCTTCTCCCTCCGGTCGTATTCGCTTCCGGCCAAAGTCCGCATTTTAGTCCCGCTCAGAGCATGATGCAATTGGATTGAATCGCATCATGCTCTTATCTCTTTGTTTGAGCATGATCTTTTCGGAAAACCGGTTCCCACTTTTCCGGATCATGCTCTAGTCATCCCGCCCGGACCCTGACAGCAAAGCGTTTAGGAAAAGTATGCAAAACCACCGTCTGTCGCGTGCTTCCGCACACATGTGCAACCGAAGGTCGCGAGCGGGGAAATCGCCGAAATTCGTGCGGCATCACTATCGGACGACGCGGAAGAGCTTCAAGGGCTGGTCCGCCGTGGAGGGAACCGGGACCAGCCACGCCGGCACGTCGCCCCTCGCCAGGTGCGCCGCCAGGCCGTCGGGCGCCTTGCGGCTTAGCGCTATCGTCTCGGCGTTGCCGGGGCAGCTTGCAACGATGGTGACGCCGTAACGGCGCACGATATCACGGGCTTCGGCGTCCGTTCCGATAAACGCGTTCAGCGTCGCCAGATCGCCCTCGACGTTGCGGTGGTAGGGACCCGCCAGGACGCGCTGCGGCGTATAACGCAGGATCGGCGCGCCGAGATTGGAGACGGCGAGCACGGTTGCGTGCGGCAACGCGGCGAGGGCGGCATAGTCGTCACGCGTGACGCACGAAGCCTCCGAAGGCGCGGCGTCCGACGCCTTGTCGGGGTGGAACCGATGCGCGGCGGATTGTGCAGTGAAGCTCCATACGACGTTGAAAGACACCAGCCAGACCGCCAAAAGCCTTACCGCACCGGCTTTGGTCGGATGATCGCCGAT
>JAKDNM010000016.1 GCA_030456445.1 Hyphomicrobiales bacterium | reverse complement strand
TTGCCGGTATATTCCGGCACGATCTCGTAGACCGCGATCACCGCCATATAGATCGAGGCGTTGATGAACACATGGCCGAAGAAGAAGATCATGTTCTTGGCCAGAAGCGCGTCGACGGTGAAGGCCGGGAAAGCGAGGTTGACGATGCTGGCCACCAGCACGGCTGCGCCCACCACGATGCCGAGCGTGTTGAAGATGGTCGAGGCCATGGCGGCGACGACGGCCGGCGGCGACGCGTCCTCCGGGCGCCCGTTGCCGAACGCCACCGGCCATGCCAGCGCCCCGCCGATGCCGCCATAGGCCGCGATCAATTTGCGCCCCACTTCAAGGTGGAGCAGCAGGAAGCCCACGCCGATCGAGACATATCCGAGCAGGAAGACGATCGCCGCTCCGGGCGTCCAAAGCCCGCCCGATATGGCCGGCAGCGGGAAAAGAAACGTCCAGGCCCCGGCATAGCCGCCGACGAAGATCGCCGCGAGGATCAGGACCACGCCGAGCAGGAAGAGACCCAGAAAGGCCCAGAATACGCCGGCCAGGAGTTCCACGTAACGCCCGGTGAAATACCACAGGATCGCGGCGCCCGTGAGCCCGGCGACGCCGACCATTCCCGCCCCGTGCGCGGTCATGATCTGGTAGAACAACGTCGGATCGAGTTCGATCAGCCCGCCCTGCGCGGCGCGCATGGTCAGCCCGAAGAGCATCATGAGCAGGATCACGACGCCGGCCAGAAGCATGGTCAGCTTGACGGCACCTGTTTGCGGGGCGATAGCGGCTGCGCCGCTTGCTTCAGCGATGGCGGTCATGCGGGGTCCCTCAGTTGGACGCGACGGTGAAGTCGGTGGCCATGTCGTGATGCCCGACGCCGCAAAATTCGAGGCACACCACATGGTAGGCGCCAGGGTTATGGAATGTGTACTCTACCTGGTTGACGTAGCCGGGCATCGCCTGAACCTGGAAAAGCATGCGCCCCGACTCGTCCATCACCCCGAAACCGTGATTGACATCGACCGTATGGACGTTGAACGCTACCGGTTGGCCCAGCGGCACCTTGTCTGTGTCGATCTCCCAATACCATTGCCCGCCGGAGACGTTGACGACGGCTGACGTGGCCGCCACGGCAAGGGGCCAAGGTCGAAGCGAAAGCGCGGTGACGACGACACCGACGACCGCGAGACCCACGATGAGCCATTTGCGCCGGGATTCCGTATTCGTGGGGACAGAACCGCTTCCCGCGGCACGCGCCGCGGAAATGAAGGCCCACGCGACGGCGGCCATCAGCACGAGACTTAACGCCAGAACCGTCATCTGCATGGATTCCCCTCCCCGTATCCGGTCACCCGGACGCCGAAATGCCTGACAAAATTCTACCTTGTTTAATTAAGTATTTTTAATACCTATTATCAAGAATCTTGCGCTGTCAATCTTTTTCTGGGCGATATGGTGGTCATGCAGCTATCCTTCTTTTCCGACTACGCGCTCCGCGTCCTCATGTATCTCGCCGTCGCCGGCGATCGGCAGGTGCCGGCGCGCGAGATCGCCGAGCGCTATCGCCTGTCCTTCGACCATGTCGCCAAGATCGTTCAGTTCCTTGGCCGAGAAGGCTTCGTGAAGACTTCGCGCGGGCGCGGCGGCGGGATGCGGCTGGCGCAACCGCCGGCTCAGATATCGATCGGCGACGTGCTGCGTCGGGCGGAGGCGGGGTCGGGGCCTGTGGAATGCCTGCGCGACGGCACCGTGACCTGCGTCATCGCTCCCGTGTGCGGACTGACACCGCTCATGGCCGAGGCGCAGGAAGCGTTCTTCTCGACGCTCGATGCCCGCAGCCTCGCCGATGCCCTCCCGCGCGCTGGCGCGCTTCGCCGGCGGCTGGGCCTCGTGGCCTGACCGGGCTGGAATTGTCTCGGAAAAGTGGCATTCCGGCAGCAGTTGAAGCGCTTGGAGGCGTTATCGGGTCAAAAATAGGCGGCGCTCCCCAAGGAGCATTGCCTTAAACCGCCGCGCCGTCCCTGCCGCCGACAAAGCTGTGCCCGGCCCGGTTGACTGCGATGCAGGGACATGAACGAGGCGCATCCTTCGGTCAGGAGGCGATCCGATGATGTCAAGTCCGATCACGTTGCACTGAGCGTCTTGTGGTCCGATGAAGACTATTGCGACCGTCCCATATGAACGTTGTGTGTGACGCAATATCCCGCATCTCACCCCAGTTGTTTGTACGCCCGGGAGGCAATCTCCTGCAGCCGAGCGCGCGGCAGATCGCCGACAAGTGCGCAACTGATCGCCTCGTCGGTCCAGAAGAATGCTTCGAGCCGGTCGAGTTTGGCATAGCGGAACGAGATTTCCCGGCCTTCCTTTGCCGGGATGATGTAGAGCGTCACCCGGTGTCCGGTATCGTCCTCGTACATGAACTGCGCCGCCGGACCGCCCTGTGCCGGCAGCAACCGCCCGCCGACGAGAGCGAGCCCGTCCGCCCTGAGATCGGGCACGTTAAGCGGCCGGGCGAGACGTTTGGACAGCCACGCCTGCAAATGATCCTTCTCGCCTGCCCACACTTCGACGGGATGGGCGACTTCGCTGGAATAGATCCTGTGCGCCTCCATCGCCTCGTCGACCAATCCAATCCGGGCCGGCGGGACGGGCGCGAACATGCCGTGCCCATACCAACCGACAGCCGCGCCGGTCGCGATGAGGAGGATGGCGGCGGCGGCCATTCGGCCCCAGTGACTGGCTCTGGTCCGGATTTTCCTCTCGATGCGATAGACGCTCAGACGGGGCGGCATCGGGTCGGCGGCAACGTGGCCGTAGAGTGCGCGCAGCGTTTCATTCTGCCGCTTCCAGCCATCCACGTCTTTTGTCGCAGCCGGATTCTCCGCGAGGTGGGCTTGCACCGCAGCGCGCGCCGGCCCGTCCAGCGCGCCATCGGCATAGGCATGAAGGTCGTACTCGGTGATCTTGTGGTGGTCACGGCTCATTTCACGGACCTCAGTTTCGGCACTCCGGTGTCCGTCAAGCTACGCAACGCGGCGCGGGCACGCGCCAGTCGTGACATAAGCGTCCCGACCGGGATGGAAAGCACCGTCGCAGCCTCGGCATAGCTCATCTCTTCGACGCCGACGAGAAGCAACACCTCGCGCTGTTCCGCCGGCAGCGCCTGCATGGCGCGTACCGTTTCGGCCAGCGCCAGCCGATCCGGCTGCACGTCGGGGCCGGCGGGATCGCCTCCCGGCAGGATTTCGAGGGAAATCGGGGTGAGCGAGCGCCGCAATCTTCTCAGTTCGTTCCGATGGACATTAACGAGAATCCGGAACACCCACGAACGGACGGAACCCGTCGGTCGCCACAGGCGGCGTTTGCGTATGGCCCGCTCCAGGCAGTCCTGGACGAGATCGTCGGCACGATCGGGATCATGCGTCAGCGCGCGCGCATAGCGCCTGAGCGCCGGTACGCATGCTTCGATCTCGTCCAGGACCTGCGACATCGGTTACTCTTCAGGGGTCATTCTTTGGCGACGTGCCAAACTCCACCAACCCCATCCCCGGTCATATCCCCAGGCTTCTTGTCCTTCTGCCAGAGGTAAAGGGGGTGGCCATCATAAGCCCACTGTTTGCTGCCGTCCTTGCGTTCGAGCAGGGTATATTTGCCTTCCGCCGCAGCGCCGGCAGCCACCGCCAATGGCGGCCATTTCGTCGCGCATGTGTCGTAACAAGCCGAAGCGCCTGCTGCATCCTTGTCGAAAGTATAGAGCGTCATGCCCTTGGCGTCGGTGAGAACCTCGCCCTTGGCCGTGTCCATCGACTTGATGGCGCCGCCGGCATAGTCGTCCGCATAGGCAAGGGGCATCGTGATCGCCATTGCGGCGGCAGTCAGTATGAGGGAACGCATAATCCGAAACCTCTTCTTTGCTCTTCTGGACGAGCGGACCATCCGCCCGTACCCGGAAGAACACCGATCGGGCGCGAATATTCCCGATGGTCAGAAATTTCCCATCGTGGCGACGGTTATCCGCGATGCGCGAAAAAACGAAGACAGGCTTCCCGCGGGAGCGGGATTGTTTTCAAACGCCCTGACTGTCGTCGATATCGTTCCAGCACGAACCTCACGCGATCGCCTTCAGCGGCTGTCGCCCTCGATTTCCGGCAACAGGAATCGAGATGATCCATGAGATCACGCCTGGCGGGATATGGTCCGTAGCAGCGAAATTTTCACGCTTTCCACGTGACCGCGCATCAGCAACTCCGCGCGGCCGCCGTCACGGCATAAGATGGCTTCATAAATTCGGTAATGATCGGCCAGGCGTCGTTTGACGTCGTCATGCTCGAAGGCGACGACATTGCGATGTGACGACGGGGCGATCTGTTGTGACTGCCGTAAATGGTCGCGCAGCATTCGAGATCGGCTTGCCGAGTGGATCGCGCTATGGAAAGCGGAATTGATTTGGCCATAAAGGCTACGATCCATGGATGAGAAATCATCGCTGTTCAAAAGCTTCTGGCCGTCGGACAAGGCCCTTTCTATGATCGCACGCTCCGCCTGCTCCATCCCAAGTTGAGCAGCCCGCCGTGCCGCAAGCCCTTCCAGTGCCGCGCGGATCTCATAGGCCTGAACAATATCTTCCGTAGAATATTCACGTACGTAATACCCCCGATTGGGGGTGTGATCGAGAAGCCCTTCCCCGGCGAGCAGCTTGAGGGCTTCACGAATTGGCGTTCGCGATACCCCCAGCCGCTCTGACAGGTTGACTTCGAGCATGCGCTCGCCGGGCTTGAAATCGCCTGCAAGAATGCCCGAACGCAACGCTTCCGTTGTCGATACGGTTCGGGTCGGGCCCTCGTTCTCGTTCAGTACCTTGCCGTACTGTGCATCCAAAACCATCTTCACACCGCGTTCCTGAAGGCCCCTGTTAAATGCCATATATCTCGATACTCTCGTTAAAGTGAACTGGAAATTCGGTGAAAAAAGCGATCCTTGCGTAAGAGCCAAGGGGCAAGTCAAATCGCAAATCTCTTTAAGATGCATACATTATTGGTTGACAGCACGAAAGTTGCATATAGTTTTCGTTAAGGGCATCAAGGGAGGCAATGGTGACATCCATTATCCGTGACGCAGCGAGTATGGGCTGATGGCGGTTTTGTTTGCGCCCGACCCCACGACGCTTCCCGTGATCGGTAGCGAAGATCGTTTTCCCGTTCGGCGGGTCTACTGTGTCGGAAGAAACTATCTCGATCATATCCGGGAAATGAAGGAGGGAAGCGAGCGCGATCTGCCCTTCTTCTTTCAAAAGCCCGCCGACGCCGTCGCTTCCGAAAAGGCCGCAATCTCTTATCCATCGCAGACCAGCGACTTTCAGCACGAAGTCGAGCTCGTGGTCGCCATCGGATCGACGGCCGTCGATATCCCCGTCGAGCGTGCGCTGGAGGTTGTCTACGGATACGGCGTGGGCGTCGACCTGACACGGCGCGACCGTCAGCGGGAATCCTTTCGCAAGGGGCTTCCGTGGGAAATCGGAAAGTCCTTCGACCAGTCGGCACCCTGCGGCCCCATCCATCCGGCGGACAAGGTGGGCCACCTGCTTGCGGGCGCGATTATGCTCGAGGTGAACGGGACAACGCGTCAGAAGGGCGACCTCTCCCAAATGATCTGGAACACGCCGGAGATCATCGCCCACTTGTCGGCTTCATACCGGTTGGCGCCAGGCGATCTCATCATGACCGGAACGCCTGCCGGCGTCGGCCCTCTCGTTCCGGGCGACCGGGTAACGGCATCCGTCGAGAAGTTGACTCCCTTGTCTTTTCTGATCGGGCCGATGGAGCGCTAGACATGTTACCCACAGAACGTATCTCCTATTCCGCGATCACGGGCAGGGAGCCGCTGAAACTCCCGGGCAATGCCCGCATGGTCGTCTGGGTGATCGTCAACATCGAAGAGTGGGATCCGCGCGAGACCATGCCGCGTACCGTGCTGACCCCGCCGGCGGGCGGGTCGCCGTTGCCGGACATCCCCAACTGGGCCTGGCATGAATACGGCAATCGCGTGGGGTTCTGGCGCCTGCTGGAGGCGCTCGACAATCATGGTATCCGCGCCGTGCTGGCAATCAACGGCAAAGCCATTGCGGCTTACGAGGCGATTTCACGCGCGGCGCTCGACCGGGGATGGGAATTCATCGGCCACGGCTTCGGCCAGAAGAACATGCAGAAGGTTCCGGACGAACGCGAGGACATCCGCAAGACGGCGGCAGCGATAACCACGTTCACCGGCAAGAGGCCGCGGGGCTGGCTCGGGCCTGGCCTCACCGAGACCTGGGAAACGCCGGATCTGCTGGTCGAGGAAGGTTTCGACTACGTTTGCGATTGGGTTCTCGACGATGAGCCCGTCGCGCTTAAGACGCGTACCCGCCCTATCCTGAACGTTCCCTACACGCAGGAATGCAACGACGTGGCCATGATGCTGATCCAGCACCATAAGGCGGATGAATATCACGACCGCGCAATGGATCAGTTCGCTCAGATTTATCACGACAGCGCCCGTTCGGCGCGTGTGATGGCGCTGGTCGTGCACCCCTATATCATGGGCGCGCCGCACCGGGCCGGGCATTTCCGCCGCGTCCTGGAGAAGATCAGCCGGCTGCCCGATGTGGTTTTCTGGACCGGCGAGGAAATCTGCGACTGGTACCTTGCCCAGAGACCCGACGCCCTGAAGAACGGGGCTTGACGTTGGCCGGTATCAACCTTCTCCAGATCCTCAACGGCCTGACCTTCGCAGCCCTGCTGTTCATCGTCGCTTCCGGCTTCACGTTGATCTTCGGCCTGTTGCGCATAGTCAATCTGGCGCATGGGGCGCTGTATCTGTTCGGCGGCTATATCGGCTATACGGTCTCCAGTGTCACAAGCAGCTTCACGGCCGGTATTTTTGCCTCGATCATCGCCGTTGCATTGCTTGGACTTCTCATCGATCAGGGCCTGGTGCGTTTCGTCCGCGGCTTTGTCCTGCGCGAGGTTCTGCTCACACTAGGCGTCGCCTATGTCCTGGACGACATCGCCCTGGTGATCTGGGGTGGCGATACTTTCTCGGTCGACGTTCCCACGCTGCTGCAGGGTGCGGTGCATATCGGCGGCGTCTTCTATCCGAAATACCGCCTTTTCGTCCTCGGACTGGGTATCGTCGTTTTCCTGGCGCTATGGCTCCTGCTTAATCGCACAAGGCTGGGTGCACTGATCCGCGCCGGCGTCGATGATCCCGAGATGGCGGAAGCGGTTGGCGTAAATATTCGCCGGGTGTTTCTCGGAACCTCGATGCTGGGTGCTTCGCTGGCCGGGCTTGGCGGTACGATCGGCGGTGCCTTCCTCACCCTCTATCCGACAGCGGATTGGGAAATTCTCGTTTTCTCCCTTGCCATCGTCATCATCGGTGGCAGCGGCAGCCTGGTGGGGGCGGCCGTCGGGGCGCTGCTGGTCGGTATGCTGGATACGGTCGGCCAGGTGCTGTTTCCCCAGTTCGCCTATTTCGTCATTTTTGGGCCGATGGCCGCAATCCTGGCGTTCCGCCCGATGGGCCTGTTCGGGAGGGCCACATGATGGCGATGGGACCCCTGTCCATATGGCGCTCGCCCCTGATTTTCCTTGCCATATTGGCGGCCATATTCGGTGTACTGCCGCTTTTAATCTCGCAGTACAGAATGAGCATCGCCAACGAGATTCTGATCTTTGCGCTGCTGGCCATGTCGATCGATGTGCTGGCCGGTTATGCGGGTCGAACTTCGCTCGGCCACGGTGCGATTTTCGGCACCGCGACCTATGTCATAATATACTGGACGGCAAATCTGGGCGGCTCCCCGTGGATCGGGTGCCTGCTTGCCATTGCCGCCGCCGTTTTGATGGCGGCTGCATTCGCGCTGTTCGCCATGCGCGTCAGCGGGGTTTATTTTGTCCTCATCACGCTGGCACTCGGCATGATCGTATGGGGGGTCTGTCTGCGCTGGTCGAATGTGACCGGGGGCGAGAATGGCATTCGCGGCAGCGGCCGCCCCGATATCATCGCCGATCCCTTCGTCTTCTATTACGTCACGCTGGCGGTCGTGCTGTTTTTCGCCTTCGTCATCTGGCGTTTCGTCCATTCGCCCTTCGGCCTGTCGCTATGCGGCATCCGCGACAGTGAGAGCCGAATGCGCAGCCTCGGTTACGGGACGACGCTGCACATGTTCCTGGCTTTCACGATAACCGGCTTCTTTTCCGGCATTGCGGGCGTTCTCTATGCCTTCTTCAACAACTTCGTCAGCCCGTCGACCGTCGAATTATCGCAGTCGGTGGAAGGGCTTCTGATGGCAATCGTCGGTGGCGTCGGTACTATTTTCGGCGCTTTCCTTGGATC
The DNA here is from genome assembly GCA_030456445.1 of Hyphomicrobiales bacterium. Taxonomy (GTDB): domain Bacteria; phylum Pseudomonadota; class Alphaproteobacteria; order Rhizobiales; family Rhizobiaceae; genus Mesorhizobium_L. The sequence goes on along the minus strand of JAKDNM010000016.1, from coordinate 36,657 downwards.
GGCGGCCATCATCCTGCTGGAAAACGTCGTGAGCCAATACACGGCACGTTGGCCGATGGTTCTCGGGTTCATGTTCATCGGCATAATGATCTTCGCGCCGCAAGGCATTCTCGGTGCTCTGAAGAGGCAGGCCACCCGGAAACTTTAAGCCGATGGCGAATGGGAGTGGAGCGATAAAGGAGGAAACCATGGATCGCAGAAGATTTCTAAAAAACACTGGATTGATACTGGCGACATCGACAACCGGCGTCTTGTCAGCTCCCTGGGTTGCCCGGGCGCAAGCCGCTCCGATCCGTATCGGCTTTATGGCCCCTTTGAGTGGCGTCGTAGCAGCCGGCGGCCGCGAGATGGTCGAAGGCTTCAATATGTACTGGGAGAAGAAGGATCACAAAATTGCCGGTCGTCCCGTCGAGGTCATCGTCGAAGACGATGCAGGCAACCCCGACACGGCGCTGCGGAAGGCCCGTCGTCTCGTAGAGCAGGAGCACGTGGACTTCCTGTTCGGGAACCTGCTCGCCAACACCGGACTTGCGGTGGCCAATTACGTCAAAGGGAATGGCGTTCCCTATTTCATCCCGATCATCGCAGCCGATGACCTGACACAACGTCACCGGATCAAGAATGTCGTCCGCGTCGCCGGCTATACCGCAAGCCAGATGCCGCGGCCGCTCGCCGACTGGGCGCTCAAGCAAGGGCACAAGCGGATTGCCACGATTTCTCAGGACTACACTTTTGGCTACGAACAGTGCGGCGGCTTCTCCCAGGTATTCACCGGCGGCGGCGGCGAAATCGTGGCGCAGCTTTGGAATCCGCTGAGCACTTCCGATTTCAGCCCCTATATCGGGCAACTCGCCGGTATGGAGATCGATGCCGTCTTTGCCATGGAACTTGGGGCGGATGCGGCACGCTTCATGAAGCAATATGCGAATTTCGGGCTAAAGGGCCGTATCCCATTGCTTGGGGCGCAGAACTTCACCGATCAGTCCGTGATCCGCACACTCGGCACTGAGTGCGAGGGTATTATCTCATCGGCGCATTTTGCCGAGGGATCGGACAATCCGGTCACGCAGAAATTCGTCAAGGCCTACCAGGAGAAATACAACAAGCTGCCGTCGCTCTACGGTTTCTCAGTCTATTCCGGTGCAATGTGGGTCGGGCAGGTGATTGAGAAGCTTGGCGGCGATATATCCGACCGGGATAAATTCATCGACGCGGTTCTGCATAGCGAGCTAACCGACTCGCCGCTTGGCCGGCCGGTCCGCTTCGACGATTACGGAAACCCGATCTATGACGTCTATATCCGCAAGGTCGTAAAAAACGCCGAAGGAAAATACTGGAATGTACCGATCGAAACCTATCCATCGGTGTCCCAGTTCTGGACCTACGACCCGAAAGAATACCTGAAGCAGCCATTGTTCTCGCGCGAATATCAGGGAATCCAGAAAGGCTAGGCCTGCCTGCCCTCACGGGCGCGGCGGCACGATCGTGCCGCCGCGCTCTCCAGTGTCCCGACCTTAATGAGCCGTGAACCGTTATCGTGTCCGAATCCGCGCTGAACCTGGAAAATATAGTTGTCGCTTTCGGCGCATTGAAAGCGGTCGACAATGTCTCGATGACGGTGAAACGGGGTGAACGCCGCGCCATTATCGGGCCGAACGGGGCAGGCAAGACCACCCTGTTCAATGCCATTACCGGCGTTACGCGATCGACCTCCGGGCGCATCACCTTCGAAGGCCTGGACATTTCCCGCAAGCCGGCGCAATCGCGCGCCCGCATGGGTATAAGCCGGACCTTCCAGATCACCAATCTGTTCCCCAGCCTTACGGTAGAACAAAACATGCAGCTCGCGTTGCGCGGCACGGGTAGCAGAAAGTTTTCGATGCTGGGTTCGGCGCGTCTGGTCAGCGAGGAGCGTGAGCAGGTCGCTTCGGCGCTGGCCCTGTCGCGTCTTGCCACACGCGAGGCGGTGGAAGTCACTGAATTGTCCTATGGCGAGCAACGGCAGCTGGAAATAGCCATGGCGCTTGTCTCCAGGCCACGACTTCTGTTGCTTGACGAACCGGCCGCGGGTCTGTCTCCGGCAGAGCGCCAGATGGTTACCGACATCGTTCGCTCGTTGCCGAAGGACCTTACCGTCGTTTTGATCGAGCACGATATGGAACTCGTGCTCAAGCTCGTCGACTACGTCACCTGTCTCAACAACGGCCAGATGCTTGCCGAAGGTTCACCCGAAGAAATCCGGGCCAACCAATTGGTACAGGATGTTTATCTTGGAAAGGCGCGGGCCAATGCTTGAGGTCCGCAATCTGCACAGCTTCTATGGCGACGCCCACGTGCTGCATGGCGTGTCCCTCGAAGTCAACTCCGGAGAGGTCGTCGCGTTGCTCGGACGTAACGGGATGGGCAAGACGACGCTGATCCGGTCGATCATGCGGCTGGCACAACCGCAAGTTCGCGAAGGTTCGCTGCTGTGGAACGGCGAGGAGCTCATGCATCTTACCCCGCATGAGGTTGCATCGCGCCGCATAGGATTGGTGCCTCAGGGCCGGCGCCTGTTTCCATCGCTCAGCGTGGTTGAGCACCTGACCATGCTGAAGCCCGCCAGCGCCAAGCATGGCTGGACTGTCAGCCGTGTGCTCGACATGTTCCCACGCTTGGCGGAGCGGAAGAACCATCGCGGCAATCAGCTCTCGGGTGGCGAGCGTCAGATGCTCGCCGTCGGGCGGGCCTTGATGATCGACCCCGAACTGATCCTGATGGACGAGCCGTCCGAGGGTCTCGCCCCGGTCATGGTGCAGCACCTTGAGACCATTATCGCCGATCTCGGCAGAACCGGACTTGCAATCTTGCTCGTCGAACAGAACCTCTACAGCGCACTCGCTGTCGCAAATCGCTTCTATGTGCTCGAGACGGGCAAGGTGGTGCATGCGGCAACCGCTGCCGAAATAAAAGAAAACCAGGCTTCCCTGCTACGCTTTCTTGGAGTGCATTAGAGAGCATGATCCGGAAAAGTGGGAACCGGTTTTCTGAAAAGATCATGCTCAAACAAAAAGATAAGAGCACGATGCGATTCAGTCCAATCGCATCGTGCTCTTACGGGCGGAGCCCTTCCGGGGCTTCAAACGTCCGCTACCAAATCCGTGGTTTCGATGCCGCGGATCGCCAGCCTCTCATCATTGTCGCCGGTATCGCCGCTGATGCCGACCGCGCCAAGCACACGCCCGGAACCATCGCGAATGACCACGCCCCCCGGGCTGGTCAGGATACGTCCGCCGGAGGCGACCGAAAGTCCGTGGATAAAGCTTGGGTTCTCCTGTGCTTTCTTTGCCAGCCCGCGGGTGGAAATGCCCATCGCCACCGCACCCCACGCCTTGCCGATAGCGATGTCGACCCGGAACATGCTTGCGCCGTCCTGTTTCTGTAGCGCAATCAGGTGTCCTTCCGGTCCGGTTACAGCGACGGCAACGGGTTTGGTGCCCGTTCGCCCGCCCTCCGAAAGCGCTCCCTCGATGATGCGGTTTGCGATAGCAAGAGTGAGTTCAGCCATTTTATTCTCATCCTCTTTCTGGAAAGCAACGCATCCTAGGCAGCTTCGCTGTCAAATGAGCGTTGACGGGCAGCCTGGGAATAAACCCGGAAGATCGTCAATGTGGCCAGAAGCACCAGCGCGCCGGAAACGACAAACACCAGATTGTCCAGGTTCCTGTCGAGCAGCGAGCCGTATGCGACAGGCGCGATGAGCGAACCTACGTCCAGTCCGGAATAGACCATGCCGAACGCCTTCCCCAACCCGCCCGGCGGTGCCGCATGGCGTATCAGCAAGTCTCGTGCGGGTTTCGTCGCACCGCTCGAAAAGCCGGCACAGGCGAGCAGGCCGATGACCGCCGCTATCGGAAGAGCCGGATACGCCGCAGCGAACATCAACAGGGCGCCAAGGGTGAGCCCTGTTGCCACGACCCGCTCATGCCTCCTGACGCGGTCCGCAAGATAGCCACCAGACAACACTCCGCCGAGATCGTTGTGCAGGATCGGCAGTAGCGGAGCGAATGACAATTGCAGAAAATGACTGGTGAAATGAGCTGAACCCACTATCCCGATCGTCCACGCCCCTTGGCGGCGCTGGCCAGCGGGTGTGATTGTTCCAGCACTCATTGTCTCATCTCGTGCGGATCGATGCCTCCGTCGGCCCGATCGCCATGTCCCGCTTAAAGACCGGGCATCTCAGCTATAGTTTCTGAACATATCGCCGATCAGGGCGGGGTCCCCGTATTTCCGAAGAAGCAGCGTAAGCAGGAGACGCGCCTTCAGGCTCGACAGAAAGCCGGCCGAAATTGCACCCCGTCCCAGGAGATCGATTTCCGAACCGGGGAATGCATATGTCGAGGTAAAAGCCGGACCAGTTGCCACGCGTGTCGCAAGGACGACCGGCATCTCTTTTGCGATATCACCGACGATCGGCGAGACGGAAGCCGGAACGTGTCCGGCGCCCATGCCCTCCACGACCACTCCACGATAGCCCAGCCGCGGAATTTCCGCGAGCAGACGCCCGCTTTCTCCCAAGCTCATCTTGACGATAGCGACCGGCATATCCGGCCCTTCGCACAAGCCGATCGGCTCGGGCCTGGTCATTGGGCGAACATGGAAATGGACCTTACCCTCCGCGACCAGTCCGACAGCGCCGGCCAGTGGCGAGGTAAAGGCGGAAGGAATTGCGGTATGCGACTTTTGCACGAAACGGGCCGCATGCACCTCGTCGTTCAAGACGACAAGCGCACCAAGCCCGACCGCAGGTCGACTGCCGGCCACGATCGTTGCCGCAAGCACATTGGCCGGCCCGTCCGCGCCGGGCGCCTCCGGCCCTCTCATCGCTCCGGTCACTATGACAGGACGATCGCTTTTGACGAGTAGATCGAGCGCGAAGGCGGTTTCCTCGATGGTATCGGTGCCCTGAATGACGACCACGCCGTCGGTCCCGCTCGCGAAATGTTTCTCGATCAGGGCAGCGACCTCGATAAGATTGTCGATCGAGAGCGAGGCCCCCGGAGAACTGAACGGGGAAAGCGTTTCGATATGCGCCAGGTTTTCGATCTGCGGCAGGGTCTGCACGAGATCCGCCGCGGTCAGCGTCGGAACGATCCCCGGCCCCTTTCCCCGCGTCATCGTAATGGTGCCGCCCAGCGAAATCAGCAGGACTTTGGGTAAAGACATGACGTCCCTCCGAGAACTCTTATGTCGGAGCAACCGGCAAGTATCCGGCCAGGCTTGATCCCATCCGGCCTTACCCTGCCCTTTCGGCCTGGGATCGATACCAATCCAGAATTTCCCCGCCGGTCCACATGATCACGCCTTCGTGGCCGAGTATATGGTCGTACAGCGCTTCGAGGTATTTTATCCTGTGCGGTACGCCCGTAAGGAACGGATGGATCGAAATCGCCATCACGCGCGGGATTTTTTCTCCCTCCAGATACAGCCGATCGAACTGATCCCTGCCTCGGCGAAATATCTCATCCGAAGGCTGCAACTGCACGGCGCTCATGACGACGTCGTTGATCTCTACAGTATAGGGAATGGAGGTGATTTCACCGGCGCGGGTGCGAACGGCCACGGGCTGGTCATCAAGAACCCAGTCGGCCACATATTCGATTCCCGCCTCGGCGAGGAGATCGATCGTTTCATCGGTTTCGGTCAACCCCGGACTCTCCCACCCGCGTGGCGGCTTGCCCGTCAATTCGTGGATCGCCTTGATGGTGTCATCAATCGTGGCTTTTTGGTCATCGACGGTGTGCATCGGCCTTTGGGAAAAGCCGTGCCCCATGAATTCCCAGCCCGCGTCGCGGGCTGCTTCGCACGCCTCTTTATAGACGGTGCACGCAACACCGTTGACGGCGAACGTCGCCTTGAGACCGCGTGACGACAATGCGTCCAGAAAGCGCCATATCCCTACCCGCATGCCGTATTCGTGCCAGGCCCAGTTCGGAACGTCGGGCAAGAGAGGCTTTCCCATCGGCGGCGGCAGGATCGTCCGCGGCATGGCTGCCTGCGGGCTCCAGCATTCGACATTGACGATTGTCCAGACCGCGACGCGAGCATCTCCCGGCAATTTTAGAGCCGGCCGATTGTGGATCGACGCGTATGGAATCCTGTCGCGAACACTCTTGCCGACCGTGTTATCTTCCATTGTATCTTCCCGTCCAAATCGCCGGTCTTGCAACGTGCTGAAGACTATCGGAGGCCGGTCCGCCCCGGCCGCGATCCATCTATCGATCTTCAGCTATATCTCTTCTCGACCCCGTCCTCTGCATACCAGTCGAACAATTCCTCCGACAGGTTCAAGATGACGTTCTGTATCTGCGTATATTCCTCGTAGGCGATCAGCCCGTTTTCACGGCCGATACCGCTCATCTTGAACCCGCCCCACGGAGAAGCCGGGTCTATACGATGATGGTCGTTGATCCAGACGATGCCGCACTGCAGAGCGTGGGCGACCCTGTGAGCGCGAGCGAGATCGCGCGTCCACACGCTGGTGGCCAATCCGAACTGGGTGCCGTTGGCAAGCGCTACGGCCTCCTCCTCGGTGTCGAAAGGGATCACGCATACCACGGGGCCGAATATCTCCTCTTGTGCGATCCTCATTTCATTCGTCACATTCGTGAAGATCGTCGGCTTATAATAATAGCCCTGATCCAAATCGGAGCCTTCCGGCCGCCCGCCGCCAAAGGCGAGGGTCGCACCCTCCTGAAGGCCGATGTTAACGTAGCGTTCGACGATGCCCCGCTGCTTTTCCGAGACGAGCGGCCCCAGCTGGGTTTTTGGGTCTTGCGGGTCGCCGATCCGGATGTTTGCCGTGCGGCGCACAAGTTCGGCCACGACCTGATCGTGGACTGACCGGTGAACGAGCAGGCGCGCGCCCTGTACGCACGTTTGTCCCGTCGCGATAAACGATGCGAACATCGCGGCCGCGACGGACTTGTCGACTTCGACATCGGGGAAGACGATGACGGATGCCTTGCCCCCCAACTCGGCTGCAATACGCGTGAGATTGCCTCCGGCTATTGCCGCTACCGCCTTGCCGGTCTCCGTTCCACCCGTCAGATCGACTTTACGAATGTCCGGATGGGAAGTCAGCGCCAACCCCGCTGTCGCGCCGAAACCGGGAACGACATTGTAAACCCCGTCCGGCAGCCCGGCCTCCTTAAACACCTCACCCAGAAGCAATGGTGTAATCGGCGCAAGTTCACTGGGCTTCACCACCATCGTGTTGCCGGCCGCCATGGCCGGAGCAACCTTCTTGGTCAAAATGAGCAGCGGGTGGTTCCATGGCGTCACATGGCCGACCACGCCCAGCGGCACGCGCCGCGTATAATTAAGGAACCCGTTTCCGAACGGCGGCACCGTGTCCTCATGCGTGCGCGCGACCGCACCGAAATAAGTAAACCATTCCGGTAGCCGGGCCAGTTGGGCGACCATCTCCCGGCGCGGGCGGCCAATCTGGTCGATCTCGATCGTAAGGAGTTCCGGAAGACGGCTTCTCAAAATGTCCGCGGCACGAGCCATGATATCGCCGCGCTCGGCGCCCGATCGGGCCGACCAGGCCGCAAGGGCGTTCGTTGCGGCTTCAACTGCATCGTCGATGTCCTGCCGGTCGCCTTCCGCAACTTCCCCGACGATTGTGCCATTCTTCGGATTTTTCACTATCAGGCGCTTGCCTGACCGTGAGGCACACGACTTTCCGGCAATGAACATTCCCCAGAATGGGACGTCGTGGGTAGCAGTCATTGGTGCCCCTACAGATACCAGAGTGATGGACGAACCGAGCCGGCGGCATCCGTCGGCTAAACCGGCACTCCGTTTCCGTCGAAAGCGGCAGGAAAGGAAATGTCCATTCGGATATGATCTAAAATACTGGATATTAGATACTTGTCAATCAGACGGGGCGCGTGTAGCGTGCCGGCATAATCGGTGCGGCGAACCCGTGCGGCCACGCTTGAGGAGAGAGGCTTGAACGCCCAGAGGCTTAGAGAATTTTCGCCTGCGCTGCCCGCCAGCCGGAAGGACGTGGTGGTCGAGACCCTTCGGAAGTCGATCCTCTCGGGGGGACTAAGGGCTGGTCACCGATTGAATCTCGACGAGATCGCCATCGAGCTGAATGTCAGCCGCATGCCGGTTCGCGAGGCGCTGAAGCAGCTCGAAAGCGAGGGGCTGGTAACGATCTTCCCCCATAGAGGCGTCGCTGTCTCGGAATTGAGCGCGAGAGATGTGGAGGAGATCTTCGGCATCCGCATCGTTCTGGAGCAGAAGGCGGCGGAACTGGCGATCCCCCGACTCGGGCGGGAAGACCTGGCCGAGATGGAAGCCCTTCTGGGGCGCATGGACCAGAGCGGGTCCCATGGCCCGAAATGGATCAAGCTGAACGAGAAATTTCACCATACGATCAATAGTGCGAGCGGGTGGCCTCGCCTCGTCTCCATGATCGAGATCCAGCGCGTCAACGTCGAGCGCTACGTTCGGGCCTATGTCCGGATGCAGGGCTATGAGCGCCCGCAAGAGCAGCATTGGTCGCTTTTCAGGGCCTGTTGCGATCGTGACGTGGAGAAGGCGAAAGCGGTTATCGGCGAACATTTCCGGGACACCGCCGATCGGCTGATAACCGAATTGCGCGAAGCCGAGACGCGTCGCGAAGAAATCGCTCGCTCGGGATCGTCCGACGACGATCCTGCTACGATGGAGGCCTAGGGTCGTGCCAACCGTCGCTGAATGGTTCCTGCGCGGGCTTGTCGCCCAAGGTGTGGAAGCCATCTTTCTCAACCCCGGCACAGACACTCCTCCGCTCCAGGAAGCCTGGGCCAAGCTGAGCATGGCCGGCGAAACCGTGCCCAGGCTGGTGCTGTGCCCTCACGAAATCGTGGCCGTTACCGCGGCCCAGGGATATTATCTTGCTTCAGGCAAGCCGCAGGTCGCCTTCGTGCATGTGGACGTGGGCACCGCAAATGCCGCGGGCGGATTGAATGACGCGCGCGCCTCTCAAATCCCTCTTCTCTTGTGCGCCGGTACAAGTCCGTCGGTTCTTGATTCCCAGGTCCCTGGCGCACGCACGAAATTCATCAACTGGCTTCAGGACGTGCCGGACCAGCCGGCGCTGGTTCGAAACTATACAAAGTGGGCGAGCGTCCTGAACCATCCCGAGGCAATCGGAGCGACCGTCGAACGCGCTTTCCAGATTGCACAATCGGAGCCCTGCGGTCCCGTCTACCTGGCGATGGCGCGGGAACTCATGATGGCGGAAGTCGAAACGACCTACGCGCGCGGGCCGGAAAGGACACGTCCTTCCATTCTCCAGGGGCTGACCGATGCTACCGCCGACCGGGTGGTGGCCGCGCTTGCCGAAGCGCAGTTTCCACTTCTGCTGACCGGTTACGCCGGCCGATCCCGTGAGCACCGCGAAGCGTTGGTGAAACTTGCCGACACGCTGGCGATCGGCATCACCGAATATAGGGGGCGTTTCAACGCACCGCTCGAGCATCCGCTTCATCTGGGATTCAATCCGGAACGCTGGGTGGGGCAGGCGGATGTCGTGCTTGTGGTCGATCAGGATGTCCCGTTCGTTCCAGCCGACCGCGAATTGCGCCCGGACGCCCGCTTCATCCACATGGGAACCAACCCGATCCAGACAGGGATGACCCAGTGGGGATTTCCCGCCGACGAGGTGCTGCCCGTTAATGTGAAGGAAGGTCTGGATGCTCTTTTACGAGCCGCCGAGCGGTATCTTCCTTCTCTCGATGAAAAACGCCACGGCGGTCGGCGCCAGGAAATGGAAAACCGCCACAGGCAGGTGATCGAGCCGTTTGAAAATACCCCCCGCATCGCCAACGTCATCACCCCCTTTATGGTGGGGCAGACGCTGACCGAACTCTGTCCGGAGGCGCAGCTCTACGAGGAAGCCGTGACCTCGGGCAATCCGTTTGCCTATGGTTTCCGCCCCTCTTCAGAAGGCGCCTACATGCGCAACGGCGGTTCGTTCCTGGGCTGGGGTCTAGGCGCGTCGATAGGCGCGGCCCTCGCTCGCCCCGACAAGCTTGTCGTGACGGTGGTCGGCGACGGCTCGTTCATGTTCGGCGTGCCTTCGGCGGCGCTCTGGACCGCCGTTCAAAACCGGGTCGCGGTTTTGATCCTGGTCGTCAACAACGCTTGCTACAATTCCGTCCGGCTTGCGGCACGCGACGCCTACCCTTCCGGCACCCAGGCCGCTTCCGGCTTCGTGGGCGTGGACATCATCGATCCCCCGGCATTCGAGGCGATTGCGCAGGCATGCGGGGCGTGGGGCGTGCGCGTGGACAATCCCGTTGAACTTAAACCTAGAATTCGCGAAGCCCTGGACGTGGTCAAGGGTGGCCGTACGGCCGTGGTCAATATAACGATACAAGCGGCGGAGAAGCCCCTATGACGGCTCCTCACGGGAAGGACCATCGTGCAAGCGGCTGCTCGTGTTGCGGGCATCGAAATATTGGCGTCGATGTCCACGCCCACTATTATCCGGAATCCTATCTGAACCTGCTGGAAGCCGCGGGTGTCGCTGCCGGTGTCCGGTTCGATCGTGACCCCGCCGGCCCGCGCGTAAAAATCGGCTCGATGTTTGCGGGGCCCATTCAGTCCACCTTCATCGATATCGATGAGCGCATCCACAGCATGGATGAGCAAGGCGTATCGGTTCAGGCGCTCTCGCTGACCCAGCCGATGGTCTACTGGGCTCCCGACGATCTGTCCCAGCGGCTTTCCGTTGCGTTCAACGATGCTCTGGCCAGTGCGCACGAAGCGCATCCGACGCGTCTTTTCGGCCTCGCCATCCTGCCCATGCAAAAGCCCGAGCTTGCCCTCGCGGAACTCGAGCGCGTGTCAAACCTTCCCGGTATTCGCGGGGTCTATATGGCGACGTGCATTCTCGACAAGGACCTTTCCGCCAGAGAGTTCTGGCCCGTCTACGAACGCATCGAGGATTTGGGGCTTCCGATCTTCCTGCATCCGGTCGAGGTGATCGGAATGGAGGACCGGCTGACCAAATTCTTCCTTTCGAACCTCTTGGGAAACCCCTTCGACACGGCGATTGCCGCGAGCCATCTTATCTTCGGTGGTGTACTCGACCGATTCCCCCGGCTCCAGGTCGTGCTGCCGCATGGCGGGGGCGCGTTTCCGTTCCTTCTCGGTCGTATCGAGCATGGCTGGAACGTTCGACCGGAATGCCGCCATCTCGAGCGCAGCCCACGTGAATATCTGCCTCGCTTCTACTATGACACGATCACCCATTCACCCGAGGCCCTTGGCTACCTGATAGACCTCGTGGGTCCGGATCGCATTTTGCTCGGCAGCGATTACTGCTTCGACATGGGATATGAGCGCCCGGTCGAAGTAATCGAAACCCATGCAGGTCTGGGGGAAGCCGCGCGTCAGAAGATCCTGCGCGACAACGCGGCTCACCTGCTGTCCCTGGACGCCATAAGCACTCCCGACCCCGGCGCATATCCAAGCAATCCCGGCGAAGTGGAACAGGCATGAAAATGCAAGCGCAAAGCCAGGATTCCACTCCCTTCGTTCAATTGCGGAATGCCAGCCTGGCCTACGGTGGAGAGGGCCAGCAACTCCTTGCCGTCGACGACATCTCCATGTCGATCGAACAAGGGGAATTCATTGCGATCGTCGGCCCCAGCGGTTGCGGCAAGTCATCGCTGTTGAAGCTCGTCTCCGGCTTGCATCCGGCTTTGAAGGGCGAGGTCATCGTGGACGGGAAAGCGGTGACAAGCCCTATCAGTATCTGCGGCATGGCCTTCCAGAATTCGACCTTGCTGCCCTGGAGAACGACACTCGACAATGTGTTGCTGCCGCTACAGATAGTTCAGCCGTTTGCCGGTAATTTCCGGCGCCACCGGCGAGAATATGTAGAAAAGGCCCGCCATCTTCTTGCCTCGGTCGGCCTTCTCGAGTTCGAGAAAAAATATCCATGGGAACTGTCGGGGGGGATGCAGCAACGCGCATCGCTGTGCCGCGCCCTGATCCATGATCCTCGTGTGCTGCTTCTCGACGAGCCGTTCGGCGCGCTCGATGCGTTCACCCGTGAAGATCTCTGGGAAGTGCTTCAGACACTGTGGGTCGAAAAACGTCCGACCGTCGTCCTGGTCACGCACGACCTCAGGGAAGCTGCCTACCTCGCCGACACGATTTACGTATGCAGCCCGAGACCGGGCAAGATCGTTTCACGAAACGAGATGCATTTTCCGCGCCCCCGTTCCCTCGAAACAACGTTCGAACCCGACTTCGTGGACACGGTCCAACTCCTCAGAGAGAAGATTGCGAGGCACTGATGCCGAAGCCGTTTCTCACTCGTCTTGTCCCGTGGGCGGTTACGCTCGGGTTCTTTGTATTGTGGGAACTCGCATGCTGGGGGTTCCGTGTCGACAGGTTCATCCTGCCACGGCCCAGCGAAATAGCCGTCAGCATCATCAAACATTATCCGGCCATTCTGCTGAATTCCTGGCAAACCCTCTATACGACACTTGTGGGATTCGCTCTCGCTGTTGGATTCGGCCTCTGTCTCGGCTTGCTGATCGGTGCCTTGCCAGCCGTTTACGCGGGGCTGTATCCGATCCTGGTGGGGTTGAATTCGATCCCGAAAGTGGCCGTTGTGCCCGTTCTCGTGATCTGGTTCGGGATAGGCACTGTTCCGGCAATCATCACCGCATTCGTAATTTCGTTCTTTCCGATCATGGTCAATGTCGCCACCGGCCTGGCAACGATCGAGCCGGAATTGCGCGATGTCCTGCGCTCGCTCGGCGCCAGCCGATTACAAATATTGTGGAGAGTAGGCATGCCGAGCGCGATGCCGTATTTCTTCGCTTCTCTGAAGGTCGCGGTTACGTTGGCCTTCATAGGCTCCATCGTAGCGGAGACCGTCGCCTCTGATCGAGGCATCGGCTACCTGATGATCGCCGCAAGTGCGCGCTTCGATGTTCCCCTGGTCTTTGCCGGCTTGCTCGTGATCGCGTTGATGGGCGTGATTATGTACGAAGTATTTTCTTATATCGACCGAAGAGTTACTTTCTGGGCAATTCGCGGAAACGAGATGATTTCTTGATATTCTGGAGAAAGAGATGCTACCGAAACATGGGCGCTATGATTACTCTCCAATATACTCCAGGAAAGACTATTCCTGGCCGGATGGGAAACGTCTCGCTTTCTGCATAGTAACGAATCTGGAGGTCTATGCCTTCCGAAAAGGATGGGGATGGGATCCGGCCAAGGTAGGAGAGCCTCAGAACCAGCGAAACTACGCATGGCGCGATTACGGAAATCGTGTCGGCGTCTGGCGTCTGTTCGATCTGTTCGACCGCCTTGGCGTTCCGGCGGCTCATAACATCAACGCTCTGCTTTATGATGACCACCCCCAGATATTCGAGCGTATTCGCCAGCGAAACGATGAAATCGTCGCCCATGGCCGTTCGAATGCCGAGCGCCAGGGAGATCTTTGGGAACTCGATGAGCGCCGCCTGATCGATGACGTGACCCGGAAAATCGAATCCAACGAAGGCAAGCCTCCCAGGGGCTGGATGGGTCCCGCCGCATCCGAGAGCAACGCAACGCCGGATCTGCTGAAGGAAGCAGGCTACACCTACGTCATGGACTGGCCGGCCGATGACCAGCCGTTCTGGCTCGGGACCAGGTCCGGCCCCATCCTGTCGGTACCTTATCCGGCCGAATTGAATGATTCGGCTCAGTTGATCCATCGGCGCAATACGATGGAGGATTTCGCCGACATGATCGTGGCTCAGTTCGAGGAAATGGTCGACCAAAGCCTCGAGCAGCCTTTGGTCATGACCTTGTCGCTGCACGCCTTCGTCGTGGGACAACCGTTTCGGGTTGGCTTGCTTCGGAAGGCGCTGACCCATTGTGTCGAACATGCGAACCGCGATCGGGTGTGGTGGACCACTCCCGGAGCTGTCGCGGACCATTGCTATGCACTACCCGCCGGAACAATCCCCGGAGAGGGACCCGCACGGTAGCGGCCCGACAGCATTCAAGCCGCGGTTTCCCATCTCCGGGCCGGATCGCGGAAACGGTAATGAAAGCTCATAAAGAGGAGGAAATGCTGTGACTATACGAGCAGGAAACACTGGTTGGCGTTCTTTGATTATCGGCCTGGCCGCTACATTGATTTCCACAGCGGCAGTGGCTGGGGAGGTTGAACATCCGGATGTGAAGATCACCCTTGACTGGGCCTTCCAGGGTCCACAGTCGTTCTTTCTCTATGGCCTGGAAAACGGTCGGTTCAAAGCCGAGGGCATCAACGCGACAGTTGATCGTGGCACTGGCTCCACGGACGTGATGGCCCGTGTCGCTTCCGGCGCCTACGACTTCGGATGGGCCGACATTGCCACCATGATCAAGTTCAGCGCGGAGAATCCGGATAACAGGCTCGTCGCCGTCTATGTGACGGGCGGCAACTCCCCCCTTGCTGTCATCACGTTGCAAGGAAGGGGCATCAAGACGCCGAAGGATCTTGAGGGGCGCAAACTGGGAGCCACTGCGGGTAGTGCTGCCTATACCCTCTTTGACGCCTTCGCCGACAGTGCCGGCTTCGATGCCAAGAAAGTCACCTGGCAGCAACTAAGCGGGCAACTGCGTGAGCCGATGATGGTCCGCGGGGACGTGGACGCCGTAGCGGGATTCACCACTTCGAGCTTGATGACCGTGGTGGATCTGGGCGTCCCTTTCAAGAACATCGTGGCATTCCGATATAATGACTTCGGTGTAAAGCAGTACGGGACTGCCATCATCACCCGTCCCGAATTCATCAAGAAGAACCCGAAGACCGTTGCCGCAGTGGTTCGGGCAATCAACAATTCGTTGAAAGATGCAATCGCCAAACCACAGGAATCGGTGAAGGCTATCAAGTCGCGCGACCCGCTCGTAAATCTCGACACCGAATGCGTGCGCCTGACCATGGGGCTTGAGAACCTGACGCTTACGCCTGAGTTCAAGGAGAAGGGCCTGAGTTCTATCGACGATAGCCGTCTTGCAGCCTCCATTGAGGAAACCGCCAAAGCGTTCAGCCTCAAAGACGTTCCTTCGACCGATGATGTATTTACGACGGCCTATCTGCCACCTGCCAAAGATCGGATGCCCCCGGCCCTTGGGTCATGCAAATAAAAGGTGGGCCAACTTGTTCCAACCCCCGTTCTTCGGGTCGCTCGAAGGTAGAATTTCCGGCCTTTTCCACGATGGCGCACTGACTGTAATCTTTCGTGGAATGGGGACCCTGTTTGAGGGATAATTTTCGTCCAGACGGACCCCTTGACGTGGGGTCACAAGATGCCTCCGGCTTGGTCGGAGGCATTTGTGTTTTGGATGTTGGTTGTAGAGACGATTGCAAAGATAGGGGAGGTCAATCAAAGCGATCTGCCGGGAGTTGGGGATCTTCCCGTCAACGCCAATTTCGGGCTTTTCGAACGCCAAGGCGATGCCTTCGGCCTGCTTGAGGTGCATGGCCTGACGAGGCTTTTCGGGCCATTATACCGGTTTCAGTCAACGCGCTTGACTGCTCTCGCCTTACGCGCTCTGCCGCACAACAATGTCATAGCCGACATCGATGACATTTTCAGTATCCTCGCCATTGAGCCGCTTCACAACAAGACGAGCAGCTTGCTCTCCGATCGCACGTGACTTGATCCGCACCGTCGTCAACGGCACCGGCAGTAGAGCCGAGAGGCGGAGATCGCCGTAACCGGCAATCGCGACCGTGCCGGGAACGGAAATGCCCTCGCTAAGACAGGCCATGATTGCTCCGTGTGCTGGAATTTCCGCCTGGAACACAACGGCATCCGGCCGTGGAAACCGCTTCATGAGAGAAAGCATCACATCACGACCGCTCTCTATCGTCGTCGGCGTCGGCACGGAGATCACAAATTCGGGGGGCACGTTGCGTCCCGCCTCAGCCATGGTTGTCATGAAGCCGCGATAACGGTCCTGGGCCTGGTCATTGTTCTCGAAATCGCCGCCGACAAGCGCAATTCTACGATAGCCCTTCTCGATCAGATAACGCGTCATGTCAGCCGAGGCATCGAAATTGCTGTAGCCGACTGCCATGTCGATGATGTTGTCGCTCAGGTTCCATGTCTCGACAACAGGCCCGGAAAAGCCGGTCAGAAAAGTGCGGCAGCTATCGGAATGTGTGAAGCCGGTGACGATGATCGCATCGGCCTGCCGACCGATAAACGCTTTGACTGCCTCGCCTTCCAGATCCGTTGACCTTTCGCTTACCGCCATCAGCATTTGTAGATTTTCTTCGCGCAGAGTCCCGGCGACCCCCTGAACCAGATCGGCGAATAGCGAACTTGAAAGGATCGGCACGACGATGCCGACGATATTGGATCGGCTCGACACGAGTGAGCGTGCCGTAAGGTTGGGAACGTAGCCGATCTCTTCTATCGCCTTGAACACCTTCTCGCGCGTGCTTGCGTGCACGGCAGCAGGCCGCCTCAATGTTCTCGACACGGTAATCAGGGAAACGCCTGATGCTTTCGAAACATCCTTGAGGGTCTTTGGTTTATATCTATCCGACACCTCGACACCTCATCTCAAGTGATAGACAAATGCGTTCGAGGATCTGCGGATGTCCTCCGCCGTTCATGTCATTGGCCTCAAGGCATGCGGGGGCCTCAAGGCATGCGGGTAGTGCTTGGCGCAGGCCAAGCCGAATAATGCGTACAGCATCATGGCAGTTCCGATTGCACGGTTCCCCACTTTCGCTGCTTCCAGAGGCTACAACAATCCGCATCGGCGGTCTTTCACCAAAATGCGTCGAATGACAAGAATAACAGCATGATGTTCGAATGTCATGCGATTTGACATACGAGTGTCATTGGTATTTATTGGCCGGATTGACTTCACGGGAGGAAGGCCATGAACCATAAAACGACGCGTCGCACATTCCTTGCCGGTACGGCTGCCGTCGCCGCAGGGAGCTATTTTCTGACCGATAGCGGCAACATGGCCCTGGCCGCGAGTCCCGTGACGTTCCGTTGGGCAACGTCTGCCGATGCATCCGAACCCCTGGCCACCATACCGGTCCATGCCGCCAAGAAGATAGAAGAGCGGAGCAACGGGCGGATCCAGATCACCGTATTCCCGAATGAGCAGATCGGTACACTGGCGGAAGTTCAAGAACAGGCGTCGTTGGGCGTGCCGCTCATTCTGGACAGCAATGCAGGTTTTGCGTCGGAATATGGTGACGCGGCGATGGGCATCCTGCAGGGCCCCTATCTGTTTTCATCGTATGAAGAAGTCGAGAAATTCGCCAATTCCGACCTCATGACACAGTGGGCCGCATCTCTCGAAAAGAACGGGCTGCATAGCGTTGCGTGGAACTGGTATTCAGGCCAACGCCAGATGATCGGATCGCGGGCATTCAGCAAACCGGCCGACCTGAAGGGCGTTCTCGTCAGGATTTCAGGCAACCCGATCCAGAAAGCTGTCTTCGAGTCCCTGGGAGCAACCCCCGTACAGTTGAGCCGCTCGGAGATCTATTCGGCGTTGTCGGAGGGGGTCGTGAACGCTTCCGACGGCCCGGTCCCGCAATTGCTCGGCGACAAGCTGTATGAGGTCGCCCATGACATTACCCTCACGGGACATGTTTCAATGATGGCCGGGATTCTTGTCAGCGCCGACGCGTTCGGCAAGCTCGACCCCGACTTGCAGAAGATCATGACCGAAGAAATACAATCCGCCGGTGAGGAATATACCAAACTACAGGCCAAAAAGATCGACGACGACCGCGTCGCGCTAGAGAAGCTTGGCATCAAGTTCCATGATGCGGATCAGGACGCATTCCGTCAAATATCGAGATCGTTCTATGCGGGGAAGATCAATGCCTCGTGGAACGAAGAGCTTCGCCAGAAAATCCGCGATATCGTCACGTCCAGCTGACAGGCCGGTCGGCAGCGCCGGCATTGATATTTGCGAATGCCGGTCGAGTTCGCCTCGGCATGATTTCGCACAGTCGCCTGCCTATCAATAAATGACCGGCTGGTTGCACAAAGAGCGTTGTTTCATCGACTGAAAGTTTTGCATGCTGCGAACTTCCCTACAATTCATCGTCAAGCTGGACGAGTGGCTGGAAGAAGGTCTTCCGGGTCTGCTCGTCGCCTGCATGGCGGTTGGGATAACGATCAGCGTCTTCGCGCGATATCTGTTTCACGCGCCGATAGCCGGCATCCCCGAATTCGCCACCAATGCCATGATCTGGGTCGTCTTTCTGGGCTCGGCGGCTGTTACGAGACGGGGGCTCCACATCGCCCTGGACGTAGCCACAAACGCTCTGGCGCCGCGCCTCAAGGCGGCCTGCGCCATTTTTGCCGGCCTGTGCACCGCGATTGTTCTTCTGTTTCTGATCGTTTGGTCGTGGAATTATCTACATACCACACACCGGATACTACCGATGACAGGCATACCCTTGAGGTATGTTTGGCTCGCATTGCCGCTTGGAGGAGCATTGATGCTGCTCCATGAAATTATCGCGATCGGCCGGAGCATCAGGGGGTTGATCGACGGAAATTTCGAATACCCGAACGCCTCCTTCGGAGATCATTTCGCGGGCGATGAAGAATTCCAGGAAGAACTATAAATGACGCCAGAACTGTACCTGATGGCACTGGTCTTCATTGTCCTTATGATCGTCCGGGTTCCCGTCGCCTTCGCGATCATGGGAGCCGTTATCGCCTATTTCCTTGTCACGCCGCATGCTTCACTGCTCTTTCCCCAGCGGCTGGCCTCGTCCCTCTCCTCTTTTCCGGTACTAGCAATTCCCCTGTTCATTCTGGCGGGAAGCGTCATGGCCAGGGGCGGCCTGGCAATGCGGCTCATCCGGCTGGCCGACTCGCTCGTCGGACACATGAAGGGAGGCCTGGGGCAGGTTGCGGTCATCAACAGCCTGTTCATAGGGGGCATGTCGGGTTCGGCCAAAGCTGATTCCGCTATCGACGCCAAGATCCTGGTGCCCGTCATGCAGCGCTACGGATACGATCTCGGATTCTCCTCGGCCTTGACCGCGGCGGCGGGGATCATCGCGCCCCTGATCCCCCCAAGCATCGGACTGATCCTTTACGGCCTGTTGGCGAATGTTTCGATCGGGCATCTTTTCATCGCGGGTATCGTTCCCGGCTTCCTCGTGGCGATCGCGCTCATGATCGTCGTCCGGATACAGGCGAACCGCCGGGGCTTCGGGATAGTGCGCCAACACAGGCTGCCGCTCCGCGAAGTGCTGAAGCGGGTGCGCGCGTCATGGCACGCCTTGCTGATTCCGGTCGGCATCATCGGCGGGTTGCGGATAGGCGTCTTCACGCCGACCGAACTGGCTGCCGTGATTGCGGTATACTCGATTATAATCAGCGTTTTCGTATATAAGGAGCTCGACTGGAACGGCCTTCGCACGGTCTTCATCGAATCGGCACTGCTGACCGCCGCCATATTGATCATCATCAGCGCGGCGGGGGCCCTTGGCTATGTCCTCACCCTGGAACAGATCCCCCACAAGATCGCGCTTGCCTTGATCTCTGCTTTCAAGGACCCGCTGATTGCCCTGCTCGTCATCAACATCGTGCTGTTGCTTCTGGGCACGATCATGGAATCGACCTCGCTACTGGTGATTGTCACCCCCGTTTTGGCTCCCGCAGTCATCTCGATGGGCGTGGACCCGGTTCAGTTCGGCATTATCCTTGTGTTCAACATGACCATCGGTGGAATAACACCGCCAGTGGGAGGGAACATGTTTACCGTGATGGCTATCACAGGAGTTTCCATGGCGGATTTCGCTCGGGAGATATTACCGTTTCTTGCCGCATTGATCGTCGTTCTTTTGTTGTTGACATATATCCCGGTACTTTCGGTGGGACTCCCGTCTATTTTACTTTGATTTGAAATTGTCTCCACCGGGGCACGCAGGATTCGGAACACCAAACGTAGATTTTCTTCGACGAAATAGCTGAGGCACAGGACCGTTATGCCGAAAATTACGGATATTCGTGCCGTTCAGCCGGATCTCGACCGGGCGCCACCGGATTGGCGACGTTGGTTCGGACAAGTCGCCATACGCCTGGACACGGACGACGGGCTGGTCGGTTATGGCGTTTCGGGTGGCGGCGTTGCCACCACCACCGCCGTCAATTCGCTTTTCCGAGACGCATTGCTGGGTCTGGAAACCACCGATACGGACCGCATATGGCGGACAATGTATTCGGTCAGTTCGCGGTACGGACGAAGCGGACTCTCCATAATGGCCATGAGTGGCGTCGATCTCGCGGTGTGGGACATCAACGCCAGGGCGCAAAAGGCCAGCATGGCCGACTTTCTGGGCGGCGCGAAAATCCCCCGGATACCGGGCTATGTAACCGACCCGGGATCGTTTTCCGAAGCACGGGCAACGGGGATCACCGGAGTGAAGATCGCGGTTCGCGGACACGCCACCCCCGATACGGTCGTCCAGCAGATACAGCAGGCGCGAGCTATTTTGGGCAACGGCTTCCAGATAATGGTCGATGTCGGCATGCAATGGGATTTCGAGACAGCCTTGTCCTTTTCGCGACAGGCTGCGGATTACGACCTTGCCTGGCTTGAAGAACCGCTGCCGCCGGAGGATATCGAAGGGTACAGACGCCTTCGCCAAGCCTGCAAAATTCCCATCGCGGGCGGCGAGCACTGCTATACCGCTGCCGAATTCAGGCGTTTTTTAGAGGCCGAAGCCCTTGATATCGTCCAGCCTGATATCACCTGGTGCGGCGGCATGACCACACTGGTCGAAGTCTTCCGGATGGCCGATGAATTTGGTGTTCGCGTGTGCCCGCATCGGGGCGGCGACGTCTGGAGCCTTCCGGCCATAGCGGCGTTGGGCAGCTATCGCCTGGCCGAACAGACCCGCCGCTGGACACCGGAATTAAACGGTCCCTTCGAATTGGACGATATGGGCTACAAAATACCCGACGGGCACGGGTTCGGCACGGAAATAGATCTCTTCCCGCAAGAGGACGGCCGATGATTGCCAACGCGCCAGATAATTTGAAATCGTCCCGCTGAGCGTCGGCCCGGTCGAATCCATTACGCATGCCGCAGCGCTCGCCGATTGCGGCTCCCGCCGACAGGCTTGCGGTTTGTGGAAAGAACATGATGCCTTTGACCATTCACATCACCGACCAGATATACCCGGGTGCCGTTGCACAGGTGGAGGCCGCCGCGCCGACGGCGATCGTTCGCAATTTCACCTCCCAGGAGGAATTCGAGGCCGCGATCGAGGAAGCCGACATCGTCGCCACCGTTCATCTGAGCCGGCAGGCTCTGGCGCGGGCTAAGAGACTAAAATGGCTGCAGAGCTGGGCGGCGGGCCCTGACCACACGCTCACCCCCGAATTGATCGCCAGTCCGGTTCTCGTGACCTCGGCCAAAGGGAACGGCGCGATCCCGCTGGCCGAACATGCCATGATGCTGATGCTGATGCTCGATCGGGACATGCTGCGTTCCTTTCGCGCGCAGGCGGAGGGGAAATGGGATCGCTTCTTCCACGGCGAACTGAATGGAAAGACCTGCGGCATCATCGGGACGGGAAATTCGGGCGTCGATCTGGCGCTAAAGGCGAAGGCGTTCCACATGCGGGTACTCGGCCTCCGGCGCGGCACGCAGGTACCGCCTCACTTCGATCGCATGTTTACGCGTTCCCAATTGCGTGAGTTTCTCGCGGAATGCGATTTTGTCGTGATGACCGCGCCGTTGACGCCGGAAACACAAGGCATGATCGGACGTGAAGAGTTCGCGGCAATGAAGCCGGCAGCATACTATGTGTGCATTTCACGCGGTGGTATCGCCGATGACGATGCACTGTACGAAGCACTTCGCACCAGGCAGATTGCCGGGGCGGGCCTTGATGCACATGCCGTCGAGCCCCTTGTCGGCGACAACCGGTTCCGCGATCTCGACAACGTTATCATTACTCCCCATCATGGCGCGGCCACGATGGACAGTCGGCGGCGCGCCGTCGAAATTTTTGCAGACAATGTTCGCAGATTTACCGCCGGCGAACCTCTCGTAAATCTGGTGGACAAGCGGGCGGGGTATTGACCGGATTGAATCACTCCATGCTCTTATCTCTTTGTTTGAGCATGATGCGATTCAATACAATCGCATCATGCTCTAAAAGACAGTTCCTCAGGTCTTGGCGGGCGGCGCACCTTCCGCAAAGTCACTCGGATACACGACCTGTTGCGAATGATCGGGAAGCCACCGGGTGAACATCGCGGAAATATCCTTCGGCAGATGATCCGCGCCGAACTCGAGACCTCCCGGCCTGGCATAGTAGAAGTCGGGGTCGCCGGCCTTGATTGAAAGCTTGGAGAAGGCCGCGTTCACTTCCTGCGGGTCCGTCGATCCAGCGATCTCCAGTACGTGCTGGACGACGCGTGCGGCCTGTGCGGCATTCTGCGTGTTCTGGCCAATCGCGTGATTGAAGCGGCCCGTCGCTTGAATTTCGGCGAGGAGGTCCTGGAGCGACTTCAACTTCAAGTCCTTGCTGAAGGTCGTGAGGCTGAAAAGATTGCGCGTTAGCGTCGCTTGGGCGATCTCTTCACCAAGGTTCTTCCACAGCGCCGGATCGGAGTAACCGCTGGCGTTGCCGATGAAGATCGCGTCATTGAAGTTGAGGCTGTACCTGGCCTGTTGGAGCAACGTGCCGCCGCGCGTCAGCACCGCGCCCATTATGGCATCCGGCGCCATCGATCGTATCCGCACCATGGCACTGGTATAGTCCTGTGCCTGCATGTCGAGCGGCACCTCGCCGATGACCTCGTAGTGGTCGAATTCCTTAAGCCGCGAAAGGAGGTATTTGTTCACCTGCTGGCCGCCCTCGTAGTTAGCGTAGACCATGAGGATCTTCTTGAGCGGCAGCTTGTGCTTGTTGACCAACTCGTTGAGGAAGTTGACCGAGGTCTCGGCGTAGCCGCGGTCGTAGGTCAGTCCGAGCGTGTAGAAATAGGAGCCACGGGCTCCTCCGCCCGAAACTGAGACCGCCGGCACCTTGGCCTGGTCTAGTACCGGCGCAACGGCCGCGATGACATCGGACAGGAAGGTGCCGACGATGATCGAAACGTTCTCTTGACTGATCAGGCGCCGGGCTTCGTTCGCTGCGCGGCCGGCCTGGCTTGCGTCGTCGGCTGCAACGAGTTGGATCTGTGCGCCGCCGAGACTCTTGATGCCGCCGGCCTTGTTGATCTTCTCGAACATGAACTCGAGCATCGGCACGATCTCTTGCGCAAATGCAGCGGCATGACCGCTGACCGGATTGATCATGCCGACCTTGACGATTTTCGATTGGGCTCGCACCGCAGGCGCGGCCAGTGTCGTTCCGGCTAGCGCCGTCATACCGGCGATGACGGTTCGACGTGTGACTTCTCGTGCCATGTTCAGTCCTCCATTGGTGTCGGGGGTTTCAATCCGCGCTGTAGTTCAGGTTTTTCCTGGGCTGCTTCACCGCGGCGGCGTCGCCTTTGCCACCAGTCCTGCGCGGTCGGGACGAGGCCGCGCGGCATCGCCAGGATGACAATCACGATCAGCGCGCCGTAGATGAAGGTATGAAGGCCCGGCAGAACGCCGCCGAGATGACCGCGGATCACCTCGCCAAACGGTATCAGCAGAAGCGTGGCAACCAGCGGCCCGAAAGGGGTGCCGAGGCCGCCGATGGTCGCGACCAGCACGACCTCGATCGTTAGATTCAGTCCGGCGAAAAGGTAAGGGTCGATGAACACCATATAGCGGCCGTAGGCGGCGCCGACGAGCGCGCTCAAGGCGCCGCTGATCGCCATGGAGACCATCTTGCAGCGCAGAAGGTCAATGCCGATCGCCTGTGCCGCATCCTCGTTGTCGCGAATGCAGCGGAGAAAATATCCGAGCGGGCTGTTGATGATGAGCAGGTTCACGAGAAGAGCGAACACGGCGAGCGACAGCGACAGGTAGAAATAGCCGCGGCCACCGCCGAACTCGAACTGGAGAAAGTTTCCCGTATCGTTCGGAAGGATCAGCCCGGAGGCGCCGCCGAGGAAGTCCGTGCCAAGCACGACGAGCAGAAAGACTTCTGCAAACGCCAGTGTGATCAGAGCAAACGAGAGGTGACCGAGCCGGAATCTGTAGTCGAGCCAGGAGATGACAGCTCCGACCAGTGCCGAGATGACACAGGCGATGACAACACCCAGCCACATGTTGATACCGAGGTTGAGGAAAAGCGCGCTCGTCAGGATGGCTCCGGTGCCGACGAAGATGCTGTGCCCTAGCGACAGCAGTCCTGAAATGCCGCCGACGATGTTCCACGCCATCGCAAAGCCGACATAGAACAGCGTCAGGATCGCGATGCTCATGTAGAAGGGCGACATCCAGAGCGGCGCGGAGACGGCGACCGCCAGCACGATCCACGGTACCGGCGAGCGCAACAATGTCCAGAAGGACGGATTGAGCATCCTACGCGGCTCCTCCGAGAAGCCCCTTGGGGCGAAACAGCAAAATGAGAATGAAGATGAGGTAGGGCAACACGAACCCGGAGACACCGGATACGTAGACCGTGCCGAAGGCTTCCGCCAAGCCGATCAGGAGGCCGCCGAGGAGGACGCCGACGAAATTCGTCAGGCCGCCGAGGACGACGACCATCAGTGTGATGACGGTGTAGCGCAGGCCCTGGCTCGGATGAATCGGCAGTCCTGGCACCAGGAGGATGCCGGCAACGGCGAGTACGGCGAAACCTAGAGCGAAGGTGATAAGTCGTGTGCGGGGCACGTTGATGCCCATCAGCGCCGCGGCGCGGGGTACCTGCTGCACCGCCCGCACCTCGCGACCGAAGCTTGTCTTGTTGAGGGAGAGATAGAGGCAGATCGCCAGAACGACTGATACGCCGAGCGCTACCAACTGTGGGCCGCGAACGACGACGTCGCCGACGATCAAGAGCTTCGCCTCTATGACCGACGGCACCCGCTTCGGTTGCCCGCCAAAGGCCATCAGCAGGCCACTCTGTACCATGAAAGCAACGCCGAGCGTCAGCTGCACGATCATGAGCATCTGGCGGCCGACCATCGGGCGCACGAGCCACTGGTAGAACCCCATCCCCAGCGCCGCCATGCAAGGGATGACGATAACCGAGGCGAGGTAGGGATCGAAGGCGAGGTAGGAGAAGGCGGCCAGGCACAGGTACATCGCCAGGCTGAGAAAGTCGCCATGCGCAAAGTTCAACACCCCGCTGACCGCATAGATGATCGCCATGCCGAGCGCCATCAACCCGTAAGTGCTTCCCAGGAGAAATCCTTGGACAAGGGTCTGGAGAAATTCAGGTATCAACATGGTGAAGGATCCATCTACAATCCCAGATAGGCGCGGCGGGTCTGCGGGTCCTGACGCAATTCGTCGGCGGTCCCCTCGATCACTATCTTACCCCGTTCGAGGACCAGCGATCGACTGGCGCAGGACAGCGTCAGATTGAGGTTCTGCTCGACTAGGAGAATGGTGAGCCCGGAAGTGTTCAGCGCCTTGATCGCCCGGAAGATAGTCTGGACGAAAAGCGGCGACAGCCCGAGCGACGGCTCATCGAGCATTAGCAGCCGCGGGTTCGACAGGAGGCCGCGCCCAATGGCGAGCATCTGCTGCTCTCCACCCGACAGCGTACCCGCCGGCTGCTCCATTCTTTCGTGCAGCCGGGGAAACAGCGCAAACACCTCCTCAAGCTTGGACGTTCGCCCGAGCTGCGACCGCCTGGTCGAACTGCCGACCTTGAGGTTGTCGAGGACCGACATCTGGGGAAAGACGAGACGGCCCTCGGGCACCTGCACAATCCCTCTTTCGACGATACGGTGCGGCGGCATCCCGCTGATATCTTCCCCGTCGAGCCTGATCGTGCCGCGACGCGCCGGTACCAGACCGCTGAGGCAATTCACTAGCGTGCTCTTGCCGGCGTTGTTCGCGCCGAGCAGACCGACGAACTCGCCTGACGCGACCGTCAGCGAGACATCATGCAGGATATCGAGCGTGCCAAAGCCGGCGGTCAGGCCGCTGACCTCAAGCATCGACTTCCTCACCAAAATAGGCGTCCTTGACGTCTTTGAGCCGAACAATCTCCTCTGGGGTGCCCTCGCCGACCTTCTGACCGAAATTGAGGACGATGATCCTCTCGGCAGTCTTCATTACGATTGGCATAACGTGCTCGATCAGCACGAAGGAGATGCCGCGTGCATGCAGCAGGCGTACGATCGCTAGCGGAACCTCCGCTTCGGCCAACGTCAGGCCGGCCATGACCTCATCGAGAAGTATGAGAAGCGGATCGGTCGCGAGGCATTTGGCAACCTCCAGCAGCTTCTGATCCTGCGGCGACAGCGATGTGGAGAATTCGTTGCGCTTCTTCCAGAGGCCGGTTTCGTCAAGGATCGAATCGGCGTGCTGCTGGGCCTCGATGAGCGGCCGGCGCAGAAGTGACGCAGCCGTAACGGTGTCGCGGATAGTCATATTGCCGAACGCCTGCGTGATCTGGAAACTCCGCGCCAGTCCTTTCTCGGCAATTCTGTTCGGTGTCAGGCCTGTGATGCGTTCGCCGCAGAAGCGCACTTCTCCCTTGGTTGGCTTCATGAACCCGGAGATTAATGAGAAAAGCGTCGTCTTGCCGGCGCCGTTCGGCCCAATGATCCCGAGGATCTCGCCCTTGCGAACCGAAAAACTGACATCATTGACGGCGACCAAGCCTCCGAACTGCCGCGTCAGCGAGTCGACTTCAAGGATCGGCGAGCCATCACGCGGCATATTGGAAGGCGCCGCGATCATCCGTCACCTCGGGTGAAGATCAATGCGTCAATGGTAACCGAATCGTCGCTGATACCCGAGGCGAAAGGATAGGCAGCGGCCCCTTGGATAAACGCCCGGCTCCGTTTGATCGGATAGATTTTCCCATCGCAGCCGCCAAGCTTCTGGTGCGGGACAGGACGGCTACCAATCTTCGCCTCGTCTGCCAGTGCTCCGAAGATTCCAGCCGGTCCCGGTTCGAAGAACGCCGGTATCGCCTCCTGACGAGCAGCTGCCACGCATCCCTCCCCTGTCGCTCTAGGCCGGTACAGATTGATACGGATGAGCGCGTGCTCGTTTCCGTCCCAACCTATTTATTCGTATAATTGCAATACCCTTACGTGGCAACAACTATTTTGAACCTCATGGATGGCGTCGAACGGGTGGTGGGAGCTTGCGCCGGGCTGCTTCCATCCCCAAAGCGGGAATAAACTTCGACTGAAATGAGAGGGAGACGTCGGCTTTGTCGCGCAATCCGTTGTAGAGCGAATTTAGTGCGAACAAACATAGTTGGACGGGATGATGAACCACGGCTTGCCCGCTACCGCACAATGAATTGGCCTGCCTACGACAATGCACTCGTAAAGCGCGGCTGCCTGACGATCTGGTTTGGCAAAAAGATGGATTGATGGGCTCTTGCCCCCCGACTTACCGCTGTAAGCCTCAACGATTTGCAGAAACCGTATTTCAGGCCTGCCTGATCTTCAAAGTTCTATCTTGCCCCGCACTTTTCCTTCGCCATGCCCTCAGCGCCATTTTATGCAACTGGCTCGCTACATGTCGGCATTTCATTCGAATGATTGATGAGGCGACGGCGACATGAAAGGCAGGTTCATCTGCCAGCGAAGGCTGAGGTTGCGATGTCTGGTTGAACGTTTGAGGTCAAGGTTGCCCTGATCACCGGGATTGCTTGGCCTTGTGACTCTGATTTCCCCGGTAAGTAACCTTTTTCGAACAGGCGGTCCTATGAACTCCCCTCGCCGGAAATCTGTCGACAATAGCTGCCGCTGCGATCAACCGGGCATTCCAAGTACATTCTTCGCTAGGATATTGCGTTGGATTTCGGATGTGCCGCCGTAAATCGTCGATTGAAGCGACTGGATCCACAGCCCGGAAGGATCGAGGCCGTCGAGTTCCTCGATCGGCCCGGCCATACCGGCATACTGGCCCGCCAGAGAAATGGCTGACGCACAGATGGACTTGAACAATTCAGTCTGGTTGATTTTCAGCATCGATACTTCCGGACCGATGACCTCTCCCTTGCGCAGCTTGTCGGCAAAGGATTCGTAGAGCGCCGCATGGTCGGCGAGATCGGCGGCCAGCTCTGCGCGGCGCGCCCGCACATCCTCACGATCGGCGATGCCGAGTTGCTCGACCAGCAATCCCAAGCGATTGAGCGCGTTTCTCGACTGGGCGGGAGCGCCAACGAAAATGCGTTCGAAACCGAGCAGGGCCTTGGCCATCTGCCAGCCCTTGTTGAGCTCGCCGACCATGGCGTCCTTCGGCACACGCACATTGTCGAAGAAAACCTCGCAGAACTCTTCGGTCATGCCGAGGGTCCGGATCGGCCGCACGGTGATGCCCGGAGTGTCAAGCGGCATGAGCAGGAAGCTGATCCCCTGCTGCTTCTTTGCGTTGGGATCGGTACGGACCAGAACGTAGATCCAGTTGCAGTCCTGCGCGAGCGTGGTCCAGATCTTCTGGCCGTTGACGATCCAGTTGTCGCCCTCCAGCTTCGCACTGGTGCGCAGGCTCGCCAGGTCGGACCCGGAGCCGGGCTCGCTATATCCCTGCGCCCAGATGTGCTCGCCGGTGATGATCTTCGGCAGGAAGAACTGACGCTGCTGCTCGGTGCCGAACTGCATCAGCAGCGGGCCGATCATCAGCACGCCCTGATCGGAGTATCGAGAGCATCCATGCCGCTCAAATTCTTCGATCATGATCAAGCGCTTGGCGGCCCCCAGACCCATGCCGCCATATTCGCGCGGCCAAGCCGGCGCCAGCCAGCCCTTGTGCGACAGCAGGTCGTACCAGATCTTCGTCTGCAAACGGTGCAGCCTATGCGTCGGATAGCGCAGCTCGGCCGGATAGTTGGCTTCCACCCACTGCCTGATATGCAGCCGGAATATCTCGTCGTCCCATTGATTATAGTCGTCCGGCAGATTCTCGGTCGACACCGCGCCGGCGGCCGGAGCCTTGTCGGCGTCACCGGAACCGTCGCGAAGAGCCAGATCGAAATATCGCTTCAGATGGTCTTCGGGCCTGCCGCCATGATTGACCAGCGTCAGTATCTTTCTGACGAAAAGGCCGGCGTCATATTCATCGGTAACGCCAATGGCGCCGTGCATCTGCACGCATTCCTGCACGATCTTCATGGCGGCGCGGGCCACGCGTGCGGTTGCGCGCGAGATCGTGGCGCCGCGGAACGCATCGTTCTCGCCATCCTCGACGGCGGCGATCGCATCGTCCAGAACCGCACGCGACACGCTTATCTGGATCTTCAGGTCGACCGCCCGGTGCTGCAGCGCCTGGAACGATCCGATATAGGTTCCGAACTGCTTTCGGGTCGACAGATATTCCAGCGTGATCTCGAACAGTCGTGACATCGCGCCGAAAAGATAGGCCGACTGCGCCAGCCAGAGACGCTCGCGCAGAGTGCCGACCTCTCCCTTCACCAGCGAGGCCGCCGCTTCGCTGAATGTGACGGTGCCGACCTCCCCGCCATCCCTGGTGGGGATTGTCCGAATAGAAACCCCAGAGGTATCCGCTTTGACGAAGGCAAGACCGGACGCGGTATCGACGAGAAAGCCGTCCGCGCCCGTTGCTCCGATCACGAAGCGTTTCGTTCCGTTCAGCTTTCCATCGGCGAGGCTCGTGGCAGGCGCGCCGTCGCCGGTCACGGTCTCGATCAGGGCCGGCAACACGATGCCCTGCCCCGCCAGAACGGTCTCGAGTTGCCCGGAAGGCAGATATGGGGCGGCGATCGCCGCCGCGGCCACGGGTTCGGGAACGAGACCGCGCCCCAGTTCTTCGACAAGTGCGCAAAGCTCGGCCATGCCAAGGCCGCTGCCGCCATTCTCCTCCGCAACGAGCAGTCCAGGCCATCCGAGCGCGCCGATCCCGGCCCAGATCTTCCTGTCGTAGCCGGGCGCCTTGAAGCGACAATCACGCACCCGCTGAAGATCTCCGGCGGGGCCGGTGATAGCCTTGGCGCTCTGCCTTACGAGTTCGATACTGCTGCGGCGATCTTCGGTAAGATACTTCTTCATGCTCTTGACTTGCCTGTTCCTAGCCCACGCTCGCATTCAGCCTGCGCCGGGCCTCACCAATGCTCCGGTCAGTCTGCCGTTGATCAGTTCGATCGCATCGCCGACGATCCGGGTCACAAGGTCGCGGCAGGTGGGAATATCCCTGATGATGCCCTGGACCTGACCGGCCGACCAAACGCCATGTTCGAGATCGCCGGTTTCGTAAACGATCCGGCCGCGACCGCCCGACACCAGATGCGCGACATCTTCGATCCTGGCGCGCCCGGACTGTTCGATCGCAACCACTTCCTCGCTGATGGAATTGCGATGGACGCGCGACGTATTGTTCAGCGTGCGAAGAATAAGCTGCGTCTCGGTCTCGGTGCTTTCGACAATGTGCCGCTTCACATTCTGATGCACGGGGCTCTCGACCGTGCACAGGAAGCGCGTTCCCATATTGATGGCGTCCGCGCCCAGAGCCAGTGCCGCGACCAGCCCGCGCGCATCGGCGAAGCCGCCCGAGGCAAGCATGGGAATGGTGATCTTGTCCGCCGCAGCGGGAAGCAGCACCAGGCCTGGCGTATCGTTCTCGCCGGGATGGCCGGCGCATTCGAAACCGTCGATCGAAACCGCATCGACACCCACCCTCTGGGCGGCGACGGCGTGCCGCACGGAGGTGCATTTGTGGATCACCTTGATTCCGTATTTGCGGAAATCCTCGATATGTTCCTCGGGATTGTAGCCGGCGGTCTCTATGATCTTGACCCCTGACTCGATGATTGCGCGCCGATACTCGGCGAAGGGCGGGGGCTTGAGCGACGGCAGGATCGTCAGGTTCACCGCGAAGGGCTTATCCGTCATCTCGCGGCAGCGCGCGATCTCACGCGACAGATGCTCGGGCGTCGGCTGGGTGAGCGCGGTCAACGTGCCCAATGCACCGGCATTGGCGACGGCCGAGACCAGCTCGGCACGGCCGACCCATTGCATACCGCCCTGCATGACGGGATGCTCTACGCCGAACGTCTCGGTGAAACGTGTCGTCAGGCGCGGTGTCGTATGAGAAAGCATCTGGCACGGGCCTCCGTCATTGTCCGCGGAACTGGGCAGGCCGCCGCTCGAAGAAGGCCTTGCGGCCCTCGGCGTGGTCCTGTGACTGGAAAAGAAGCGGCTGCAGCTCGCGTTCGGCCGCCATGACATCCTCGATGCCGCGCGCAAGCTGCGCGCGGGTCACGGCCAGCACCAGCGGCGCCTGCTTCTCGAGCAATCTGGCGCGCTCCATGGCTTTTTCCAAGGCTGTTCCCGGTTCGGCAACAACATCCACCAGACCCCAGGAAAGGCCGGTGGCGGTATCCACCTGCTCTCCGTAAAGAAGCATGGTGCGCGCATGCCCGTCGCCAATCCGGCGCGGCAAGGTATGGAGCAGGCCCATGTCGCCCATCAGGCCGACCCCGCCGAAACCTGCCTTGAATCGTGCCGCACTGCTGGCAACCACCGTGTCGCACAGCATGCAGAGCGAAAGGCCCGCGCCGGCTGCCCAACCCTCGACGGCTGCAACCAGCGGCTTGCTCCCGCGCACCATCAGCCGAACGATGGCGGCGGCATCGTCGATCCTCTGTCTGCCGGCAGCGATGCCGATCGGCTCCGACATCGAAGCGATATCGCCGCCAGCGCAGAAATTGCCGCCGGCGCCGGTCAGCACCGTCACCCGCACCTCCGGGTCGCGGTCGACCGCCATCAGCGTCTCGGCGAGTTGGGTCCGCAAGGGCAGCGAAAGGCAGTTCATCCGCTCGGGCTCGTCGAGCGTTACCACCGCGATGGCTCCCACGCGCGAGACTTGCAGGAGCGGACCGGCCTTCTGTGTGGAAGCCGTCATCGGATCAGCCCGACACGGGTTCGAACATGGGCAGGACAATGTCGCCGACGGTGACGAAGGTCGCTTTCACATGCGCTCCGATCCGCACCTCGTCGTCGCCCGTGATCCAGCTCATCATGCGGGGGCCTTCAGCCAGCTCTATGACCGCGACCGTGTAAGGCACATCATCCGCGTAGGCCGGCCCCGCAGGCCGATGCACGACGGTGTAGCTGTAGACCGTGCCCTTCCCCGATGCTTCAACCCAATCGAGATCATCCGAATAGCAGTGCGGACATAGTTCGCGCGGATAGAAATGAGGTTTTTCGCAACTGCGGCAGCGTTTCAGCAGGATCCGCCGCTGTTTCAACGCCTCCCAGTAAGGTTCGGTGCCGGGATCGGCGATCGGAGATGGTTTCATTGCGTGCCTCCCTCAGTCGACCGAAAGAATGCAGGTGGCGCCGCTCGAAAGCGTGCCGCCGGTGCCGTGAACGAGCGCCGTCCGGACATTGTGGACCTGGCGCTCCGGCTCGACTTCGCCGCGCATCTGGCGCACCGCTTCGATCAGCAGGAAAATGCCGTACATGCCGGGATGGGCATATGACAGACCGCCTCCATTGGTATTGAGCGGGAAAGCGCCGCCCGGTGCGATGCGTCCTTTTCCGACGAAACCGCCGCCCTCGCCGCGCTTGCAGAAGCCGAGCGCCTCCAGCGTCATCAGCGTGGTGATCGTGAAGGAGTCGTAGATCTCGACCAGATCGATGTCGTCATGGGAGACGCCAGCCATGTCGAAGGCGCGCCGGCCTGCCATCTCGGCCGCCGTCAGGGACGACAGGTCGGGCATCGCTGCGATCGTCCAATGGGTAGCGGCTTGCCCGTATCCCCGGATGTGGACCGGCTTCAGGCTGGCGCCGCGGGCATTCGAGGCGCGTGTCATAACGACGGCGCCGCCGCCATCGGTCACCAGGCAGCAGTCGAGCAGGCCGAGCGGGGTACTGATCCTCGGCGCGGCAAGGACGTCATCGACGGTCATCGGTTCGCGGCGCGTCGCGGCGGGGTTGAGCGACGCCCATTTGCGCGCCGCGACCGCGATCTCCGCCAGGTCTTCCGGCCGCGTGCCGTAGTCATGCATATGGCGCATCGCGGCGAGCGCGTAGCCACCGACCGGCGTCGGCAGTCCCCACGGCGTCTCGAACTGCATCGTCAGGCTGGCTGGCCGTCCTGCAAGGTTGCGGCTCATCTCGGAGCGCTGCGCGCTGCCATAGACGATCAGGGCGACGTTGCATTTGCCCGTCTCGATCGCCAGCGCCGCATGCGCCACATGGGCCTCGAAGGCGGACCCACCGATATTGGTCCCGTCATGCAATGTCGGCCGGATGCCAAGATATTCCGCCAGGGTTACCGTCGGCAGCTGGCCGACGCCGGGAACTCCCCACATGCCGGCGGTGAAGAGGCCGTCGACATCGCCGAGGTCGAGGCCGGCTTGCCGAAGTGCCGCCTTGGCGCAGCGAGCCTGAATCTGCAATGGCGAGCCTGGCCGCGCAACTTTGCCGTTTACAAGAGGCTCGTCGGCGACGCCGACGATAACCGGCTCATGCATCCCCATTGGCGGCTCCTGTATTTGGGGTGAGCGCCACGCTCACTTCACCTGCCATCACAGTTCGCTCATCCACCGAGCAGGTGGCCTTGCATGAAATGCGGTCATCATCTTTGCCAACGACTTCCAGGCTCACCGAGACGGCTTCATCCGCATGGACCGGGGCAAGGAACGCTACTTCGAGCGCACCTGTCTCCCCCCATGACGGTCCGGCCCATTCCTCCATCGAATCTGAAAGAAAACAGAGCGTCATCATGCCGTGCGCGATGGTGCGGCCGTAAGGTGTCGTCGCCGCGAAAGCGGGATCGATATGGAGCGGATTGTGGTCGCCCGAGACCACCGCGTAGCGATCGATTATGTCCTGCTCGACCCTATATGTGCGAGACGGAACACGCTCGCCGACCGCGAGATTGAAAAGCTCAGGCATCTTCCTTCCCCCAGATCGAAACGATGCGGCCCGTGGTCACCACCGTTCCTTGCTGATTTGTCGTCCGGGTGCCCGACACGAGGTAGCGCCGGCCCTTGCGGTCGTATTTCTCAAGCACTTCGAGGGTCGTCGACAGCACGTCGCCCGCCTTGACCGGACAGTGGAACTGAAAGACCTGCTTGGCATGAACGCCACCCGGCGGACCCTTGAGGGCATTCTGGGCAGGACGGATATAGACGGCGGCCAGCATGGGCGGCGCAATATCACCCTTGGATGCAACCTCGCCGCGCGCAGCGCCGCGCAAAACGTCCCGGAAGCCGTGGATGCAGGCTTCATTGACATGAAACATTGCCGGCTGGTCGGGAAAGGTCTGCCCGATCCGGAGGTCGTCATATTTGCGATAGGTCATGGCATCGTCCTGACTCTACTGCGCCTGGCGCTGCGGCAACGTCGTCACCAGGGCGTCCAGCGCCACCACGCCGCTGCCCTCCGGCAGCACCAGCAGTGGATTGATGTCGATGGAATCGATGATGTCCGCATGCGTCGCGGCGAAGTCCGACAGCACCACCATCGCCTGCAGCAGCGCTTCCTCATCGGCGCGCGGCCGGCCGCGTGCGCCCTTCAGAAGCGCATGGCCCTTGAGGCCGCGAAGCATCGCGCGCGCCTGGCGGATGTCGAGCGGCGCCTTGCCGAAAGCGACATCCTTGAAGACCTCCACGAATATGCCGCCGAGACCGACCATCACGATCGGCCCGAAAACGGCATCGCGGCTGATGCCCAGGATCATCTCGACGCCGCCTTTGATCATGGGACTCACGAGAACGCCGTCTATATGGGCCGCAGGCGCCGCCGCTCTTGCGCGCTCCATGAGCGTGCCGAAGGCGGCTGCGGTCGCATTCTCGTCCGCCACGTCGAGGATCACGCCGCCGATCTCGGATTTGTGCTGGATATCCCTCGATACGATCTTCATCACCACGGGAAAGCCGACCTGCCGGGCAGCGTTTGCCGCCTCGCTGGAAGACCCGACGAGATGTTCCGGCACGACTGGTAGGCCCGCCGCACGCATGGCGATCCTGCTTTCGTGCTCCGAAAGGGTCCGCCCGCGCTCAAGGTCGATTTCCGAGCGTCCGGAATGCACAGGTTCGGCGGCGGAATTGTCGACGGATTCGAAGGATTCATGGAACCGGGCGAGCGCCGCCGTCGCGAAGACGGCACGCGACGGGTCCTCGAAGACCGCGAAGCCGGCCTTCTCGAATTTCGTCCTTATGGCGGGGGTCGTCAGCGCCGATATGGCCAGAAATTTTTCCGGATTGGCGCGGCCGACATTCTCCAGCCCGGCGGTCATCGTGTTCATCATCGCTTCCGCACGCCCGACATAGGCGAAGAAAGCGAGACCGGAATCATATCCTCCGTCACGCAGAAGGCTGTTGAACATGGGCTCGACGATCTCGGGCTGGTTGATGACCTGCGCCGTCACGTCGACCGGATTGCGCGTTCCGGCAAAAGGCAGCAGCGCCTTCATTTCGGCCTGCGCCGCTTCCGGCATCGGCGCGACGTCGAGTCTTGCTTCCTCCGCCACATCGGCCATGAGGATGCCGCCGCCGCCAGAGACGGTGAGAAGGCCGGTGCGCCGGCTTTTTGGATAGCGTCCGAACGAACAGGCATAGGCGACATCGAAAAGTTCATCGAGCGACCTTGCGCGATGGACATGATGCTCGCGCAGGACGGCATCGAAGACGGCATCCGATCCGGCGAGCGAGGCGGTGTGCGAGGCCACGGCTGCCGCGCCGACCTCGGAGCGGCCGACCTTGAGCAGGACGACCGGCTTGCGGTTGCGCCGCGCCCGCTCGAAAGCACCGATCATGCGCTGCGGATTGCGCACGCCCTCCAGACAGGCCAGGACGACATCGGTGTCGGCATCGTCGACCATGTATTCCAGGAAATCGGAAATATCGACATCGACCTGATTGCCCGTGGTCCCCCACATATTGATGCCCAGACCGCGATCCAGCGCCAACACCATGCAATGCGCGCCAAGCGCGCCGGACTGGCTTGCCAGACTGAACCGTCCCTTTGTCGGCAGCTCGTCCACGATCGAGCTGGCGAATGTGGCGTAGACGCCGTTGCCAGTGCTGATCGTTCCGAGGCAGTTGGGGCCCAGAAGCCTGATCTTGCCTGCAGCTGTATTCGTGAGTTCCGTTTGAAGCCGCTCTCCCTCCACTCCTGCCTCGGCGAACCCGGCTGAAAAGATGATCGCTGCCTTGGCGCCTTTTTCCACGCATGCGCGGACCGCATTGGGCACCGCCTTGGCCGGAACGGCGACGATGGCGAGGTCGACTTCGCCCTCGACATTGCTGATATCCCGATAGGCCGGCAGCCCCTGTACGGTCGCGCGTTCCGGATTGATAGGCAGGATCCGCCCTTCATATCGCGCCATCTGCAGATAGCGGAGCGGGCGGCCGCCTATCTTGGCCGGATCCGAAGACGCGCCCAGCACCGCAATCGAGCGCGGGTGGAAGAACGGGCCAAGCGAGGCGGCCGTCGTTGGGAAGGAATGATTGAGTTCCATGAACCTTCTGAGTTCTTACCTGCCGCTACACTCACGGCGATCAACAGGCGGATAGCGCCGCCGGGCTGCAGGAGATCGACCTAG
>JAKDNM010000085.1 GCA_030456445.1 Hyphomicrobiales bacterium | reverse complement strand
GAGCACGATCCGGAAAAGTGCCACCGGTTTTCCGAAAAGATCATGCTCAAACAAAGGGATAAGAGCATGATGCGATTCAATCCAATCACATCATGCTCTATGAAAGATGGCCGAACAGCGCGACCAGTTCCTCGTAGATCGCGCGCTTGAAGGGCACGACGATGTCGGGCAGGCCGCTCATCTTCTTCCATGCCCATTCGTCGAATTCGGCCTCATGGCCTTCGGGCGGCGGGTTGATGGCGATTTCGCTGTCTTCACCCTCGAAACGGAAGGCGAACCATTTCTGCGTCTGGCCGCGATATTTCCCTTTGAGGGCCACGCCGACCAGATGCGGCGGCAGGTCGTAATCGATCCAGCGCGGCGCCTCCGCGAGCAGCAAAACGTTCCTTATGCCGGTTTCCTCGTAAAGTTCGCGCCGCGCCGCGGCGAGCGGGTCCTCGCCCTTGTCGATCCCGCCCTGCGGCATCTGCCAGAGAAGCGACGTATCGGAAATCTCGCTGTCTTTCTCAACGATGCGCCGCCCGGCCCAGACGAGCCCATCGCGGTTGAGCACCATCACGCCGACGCAGCGCCGGTAAGGCAAGGTCTCCGGATCGACCGGTCTTTCAGGTTTCGCCACTTTTCCTATCCCCTTTCCGGGTCGGACATGACGGCGGTTACCGGCACGATCTCGATGCCCCGCTTCACCGCTTCACCGATCCAGTCGGCGACCGCATCGACCGTAACCTGAAAGGCGGAGCCGGTGCCGATCGCAAAACCCTTGGCGCGGGCCGTCGCCTCGAGTTGATCGAGTTTCTTCATTATCTCTCCACGGTCGTGCGAAGTGTCGATGGTCAGGCTGCCGTCTGCGAAGGGCACATTGTCCTTCAGCGCCAGTTGCGGCGCCACGCTGCGCGCCGAAGTGCCGTCATCCAGATAAAGCAGACCGCGCCGCGCCAGATCTTTCATGACGGGCTCCATGGCGCTCTCGTCGGCAACGAAGCGCGCGCCCATATAGTTCATGATACCGACATAGTTGGTGATGCGCGAAAGCGCCCAATGAAGTGAGCGGAGGTTCTCCGCCGGCGATGCCTCGACGGTCAGCGTGTTGCGACCGGGATTGACGTTCGGATAATCATAGGGCTCGAGCGGAACCTGCATCAAAAGCTCATGTCCGCTCTGGCGCGCATCGCGCATCCAGCGATCGAGACTGTTGCCTTGCGGCGCGAAGGCGAGCGTGACGGTTTCCGGCAGTTTCCTGATCGCGTATTGCGTACCGGTCTGCGACAGGCCGAGCCCGCCGATGACAATGGCGACACGGGCGCCGCGCGTGCCCGACCACGGCCGCGCATAGACATCGACCGGCCGCCTGCCATCGATGGAGCGGATCGGCAGCGGCCCCATCTCCGATTGCTCGATGAGTGCGCGGTCGGGAAGATGCGCCATGCGGGCGTTTTGTCCGAGGGTGGAAGGATCACGGACGACGATCGTCCCATTCGGCTCCGCGCTATCGGGATTGACGTGGATGATGTGCGGCCCGGTCGGGCTGGATGCGGCCTGTCCGGAAGGCACCCTGTCGCCGGCCGACCGCGTGACAGCGGCTTGGGCAGGTGCCGCTTCCGGCGTCGACACCACGGTTTCGGGTGCCCGATGAAAGGGACGCGGTCTGAGCGCGATCGCCCCGGCAGCCGTCACGATGGCAAGGCCAGCGACGGCTGCGCCGACCATGCCTCTCGAAAACCGGAAGCCGCGCGGTCGTCCGCCCGACCGTGTGTCCTGCCCCAGGGGGCGTTCGATTTCCTTCTTCATCGCCGGCGATAAAATTCCGGTTGAATATGCCAGCCCTGTTCAGCTTCGCATGCGGATATGGCGGGGTGGGGCGGGAGATATGAAAACGCGGCCGGCGCATGGAGGCGCCGGCCGCGACGGATCACTGGTTCAGCGCCGCCTTGTTCGGGCTCGGCGGGAAGGCCGGATCCGCCTTCGAGCCCTCCATCAGGTCGAGCGCGAAATTCAGCTGCTTGTCGTCCTTTTCCTCCGGCGGGACATAAGCGGCGGAACCCGAACCGCTGGCACTTTCGTCGACGCCCTTGATGTGTCCACGCAACTCGGATTCGCCGCGCACCACGTCCCGGCCGAGGAGTTCGGGCGGCAGCGGCTGGTCGACCTTGATGTCGGGCGTGATGCCCTTGCCCTGGATCGACTTGCCGGACGGTGTGTAATAGAGCGCCGTGGTCAGGCGCAGCGCACCGTTGTTCTCGGGCAGCGGGATGATGGTCTGGACCGATCCCTTGCCGAAGGACTGCGTTCCGACCACGGTTGCCCGCTTCTGGTCCTGCAGCGCGCCGGCGACGATCTCCGAGGCGCTGGCGGAGCCGCCATTGATCAGCACGATCAGCGGCTTGCCATCGGTGAGGTCGCCCGGATGCGCATCGAACCGGGACACGTCCTTCGGGTCGCGGCCGCGCGTCGAGACGATCTCGCCGTGATTGAGGAAGCTGTCGGACACGCTGACCGCCTGGTCGAGCAGGCCGCCCGGATTGAGGCGCAAATCGAGCACATAGCCCTTGAGTTTGTCTTCGGGCACCTGCTTCTTGATCTGGTCGATGGCGTTGCGCAGATCGTCGTACGTCTTGGCGGTGAACTGGGCGACCTTCATGTAGCCGACATCGCCGCGCTCGACGTGGAACTTCACCGCCTTTACCTTGATGACGGCGCGCACGATGGTGATTTGGATCGGCTTGTCGGCACCCTTGCGCAGCACGGTCAGCTTGATGGGCGTATCGACGGGGCCGCGCATCTTGTCGACCGCCTGCTGCAGCGTCAGGCCGCGGACCTCCTCGCCGTCGATCTTGGAGATGAAGTCGCCGGAAAGCACACCCGCCTTCGCCGCCGGCGTATCGTCGATGGGCGTGATGACTTTGATCAGGTCGTCCTCCATCGTCACCTCTATGCCGAGACCGCCGAACTCGCCGCTGGTCTGGACGTTCATATCCTTCGCTTCTTCGGCGTTCATGTAGGAGGAGTGCGGATCGAGCGAGGTAAGCATGCCGTTGACGGCATTCTCGATCAGCGATTTCTCATCCGGCTGGGTGACGTACTGCGCCCTGACGCGCTCGAAAATGTCGCCGAACAGCGCCAGTTGCTTGTACGTCTCCGAACTGGCCGCATTGGCCGTCGAACCGGGCGCACCATAGACCAGGCTCATGGCGGACGCACCGATCAGTACGCCGGCACAAAGAAGCGACAATTTACGAATCATTCCCTGTCCTTCCAGAAATTCGTTCCATCCACCATGGAGACGGGTCGATGGGCTTTCCGTCCTTGCGGAACTCGACATAGAGTTCCGGGCCGGTGTTTTCGCCGCTGAACGCCACGGTGCTCGCAAGCCTGGCCTCTCCCATTAATCCAACGGGCTCGCCCGCCAGAACGGACTGGCCGAGTGATACGCTGATTCTGTCCATTCCCGCCAGAACGACGTGATAGCCATCGCCCGCGTCAAGTATCAAGAGTTGGCCATAAGAGCGGAACGGGCCCGCATATAGCACAATCCCATCCGCCGGTGTGGTAACGATCGCGCCAGATTGTGTTATAAGCATGTCGCCTTGAAGGCTGCCGCCGGTGCCGTCGTCATCGCCGAAACGCTTGTCGACGCGCCCGGCGACAGGAAGTGGCGTGTGGCCTTTCATCGCCGCGAAAGGCGTGGCGGCGAGGCGGTGGCCTTCCGGTGCCGGCCGGTTCGCTGCCTCTGCCTCCGCCTTGCGGACGCTCTCGATCTGCGCCTCCAGGCTGGCGATGAGTTCCTTGATGCTGCCGGCCTTCTTCGCCAGTTCCGCCGCCTTCGCCTGTTCGTCGGCCAGCGCCGCTTCCGACCGCTGCTGCAGCTTCTTTTTCTCTTCCAGGAGAAGGCCGAGACGCGTCTTCTCTTCCGTCTGCTCCTCGACCTTGGCGAGGAGGCGGCCGCGTTCGGTTTCGATCGATTTGCTGACTCGCGACAGTTCCTTGAGGTCGCCGACCAGCACCTCGGTCTCCGCGCGCAGATCGGGGACGACCGCGCCGAGCAGGATCGCGCTGCGCACCGAGGACAGTGCATCCTCCGGCTTCACCAGAATGGCGGGCGGCGGATTGACGCCCATGCGCTCCAGGGCGCCCAGGACTTCGGCGAGCACGCCGCGGCGCGCGCCAAGCGACTTGCGGATGGTCTTTTCCTGACCGCCCAGAGTATCGAGTCTGGCGCCGATATCGTCTATGTCCTGGCTGAGCTTACGTTCCGTCTTCGCCGCCTGGATGAGGGCGGCCGTGATCGTCGTCTGATCCTTCCTGATGCTGGCGACTTCCTTGGTGAGTGCGGCGAGCGTCCGGTCCGATAGCGTCACCCGGCGGGCAAGCTGCTCGTACTCGGCTTCGCCGCGCGCGTGTTGCGCCTTGAGATCGCTGATCGCGCCGGCTCGCGCCGGGTCCATGGCGGCGGGACAGCAAAGGGCGAGCGCCGCGCAAAGCGCGGCCGTCCTGCCCCATGCAAAAACCTTGGCCATCCGTTCCCGCAGCGCAGCCCATTGCCGGTTCAGCGCCAATGCCGGCGCACCGATCGACTCTAGGGAGCCTATCGTTAAGGAACGATAAACCATATGCCGCTCCATGGGGAGGAAAGTTGTCCCGCCTGGCGATTTGCACAAACGGTTCCTGCCCTCCGCCGGCCGCCGGCCTTAACAGCTTGTTTCTGATTTGGGTCTATTGCTCTGACGTCGACAGGGGGTGGGCGCACGGGTGGTTCAAGGCATTCTGATATCGTTGCTGAACCCTGTTCTGGCGCTGATTCTTTCCGGCCTGTTCCTGAAGCTGTGGCTGGAGCGGCCGGCGCATCGCCATATCCTGTTGTTCTCCACCGGCTATCTCGGATACGCGGCCGCCTTCGGCCTCCAGGCGACCTACTGGCCGCTTGGCTATCCGGCCAACGGCCTTCTTTCGAATCTCTTTCTTCTTTACGCCTATATAGCGGTCATCCACGGCATCATGCTGAGAAGACGGCAACCGACACCCTTTCTCGCATTGGGAGTGCTCGGAGCGCTTGGCGCGGCCGGGCAGTTCTGGTTTGCGCTCGTTGAGCCCGATATGACCGGCCGCATCTACGCGGTGAATTTCTGCTATGGCACCATGATGCTCGTAGTGGCGGCCTGCATGTATTCCTTCCGAAACAAGACGCCGGTCGAACGGGTTCTCTTCGCCGTGGCCCTGACCATCGGCCTTTATTCTTTTGTTCGGACCATCGGCGTTTCGCTGATGGAGGGCCACATCGCCGATCGCGCACAATATGTCGGATCGCTCACCTGGCTTGTGCTGAACTTCTCGGCGGCCTTTTTCGCGCTCCTGTTCGCGCTGACCCTCGCCTATATGGTCGTGCTCGACGCGATGCAGGATCTGCGTGCCGAATCCATGACCGACCTCTTGTCGGGTCTGCTGAACCGGCGCGGCTTCGAGGAACATGGCCGCAGGGCGCTTGCGCACTCGGACAGGATCGGCGTGCCGGCGGTGCTGCTCATCTGCGACATCGACCACTTCAAATCCGTGAACGACCGCTTCGGCCATGTCTGCGGCGACCAGGTCATCACCGCCTTCGGCCGCTGCCTCGGCGACGCCGCCGGCGGTGAGCATGTCACCGCCAGGATCGGCGGCGAGGAATTCGCCGTCGTTCTGGCGGGAGCGAATTTGAAGACCGGGCGGCTTTTCGCCGAGGCCGTCCGCAACGCCTGCTCGATGCTCAGGGTTTCCGGCCTGCCCGAGGACTGTGCGGTGACCGCCAGCTTCGGTGTTGCCGAAAAGCAGGCCGGCGAGGATCTGACCTCGCTCATGCGGCGCGCGGACGCAGCACTTTACGAGGCCAAGAGACGCGGCCGTGACCGCGTCCGAAGCGCTGAGGCGCATATGGTAAAGACGGGAACCGACGATTCTCAGCCGCTTTCATCCGCCCGGACTGGCGGCTGATCCGGCGCCTCACCGGCGTCCTCAGTCGCAATCCTTCGCCGGGACCGGCACGACATTGTCCGGCAGCCCATACATGTAGCTGCGCCCATGCAGGAGCACGGCGCATTCGCCGCGCCGGACATAGGTATAATGACCCGGCGCCCGACGAAGATGCACGACACGCGGGCCTTCGCTCTCCCCGGCACTTGCAAGCTTCTCGGCCAGATAGCCCTTGCCGACCACGATGCGTTTGTAGCCCGCATGGGAATAGACGACGAGATTGCCGAAGGAATCGGCATAGGCGTGATCGCGATAGAAGCTGTCGGCGGCTGCCGGCGCCGTGATCGCAAGGGCAAGGAGACACCCGAGAAGCGGACCCTTCAGCCCGCGGCCTGATGATACTCTGAAATTCATGGCGCGTCCTTTCCGAGAGGTCGCAGCCTCCTCGAATCGGAATTTAACCTTTTATTAACCTTTGTCACCTCGTCGCCGGTTTCGTTTTCCGCCAGTTTGCAGAACATGGTTAATGACGGCCGCCATTGCCGTGGCCGCCATTGATCTGCCTGCGGCAATCGGATTAGACGATTCCAATCGATACGCCGGCACAACGGAGGACGAATGGCCGACAGCGAGGACCACACCGGCGAGGGTTGGCGGATCGCCAGGCCGTATCCTCCCCGTCCGCCGGGCGTCGCGCGAAACCGAGGCGCATTCATCACGGCCTTGAAGCTGGTTTTGGCGGCGCTTGCCGTGCCGCTTTTCCTGTCCGCCTGCGTGCCTCCCGATTCGCCGAAGAGCGCGATCGCTCAATCGACGGCCGTTCCGCGTTATGCCACCTATCGCTGCGACGGCGACGGCGAAATCACGCTGGAGAATTTCCGCACCTCCGTGCATGTGGTCGATACGCGCGGCGTGGATGTCGAGCTTCCGGCATCTCCGCCGAACCAGACGGCCCGTTACGGCCAGCCCGGCTACGCGCTGATCCTCGAAAAGGGCACGGCGCTCTGGATGGTGAGCGGCAAGCTTCCGGTCAATTGCAAGCGCGAGCGCGACCCGGCTTGAGGGATTTCGTGATTCGCGCGTGCTCGTCCGTAAAGGAGCGATCAGTCGATCCGTGAGGCAATCTCCGGGATCGCCGACGTCGCAGGGAACCCTGGCCTTTCCTCTCAATCGATTAAGCCGCAGGCGGCGCTGCTGAATTTCCTGTTTATCTTTGACGCGGTGCAACAAGCGTTCTAGAACCGGTCAGCTACATACGGCCTCCGGCATTCCCGATTTCTTCGCGACGTCCGGCTGGCCGCAGCCGGAGACGGGGGAAAAGGATGAGCAGAAAGACAGCGGCCGCCGCGCGTCCACTCTCACC
Source organism: Hyphomicrobiales bacterium (assembly GCA_030456445.1). Lineage (GTDB taxonomy): Bacteria > Pseudomonadota > Alphaproteobacteria > Rhizobiales > Rhizobiaceae > Mesorhizobium_L. Next base: position 9,747 of record JAKDNM010000085.1, on the reverse strand, counting down.
GCATCTGCAGATATACCGCCTGATCCCGACCATGCTGATGTCGATCGTCCATCGCATTACCGGCGGGGCGCTTTATTTCGGCACATTGCTGCTCGCCTGGTGGCTGATCGCGGCGGCGACCTCGGAGCATGCCTTCGACATCGCCAATGCCTTCTTCGGCTCGTGGTTGGGGCGGCTGATCCTTCTCGGCTACACCTGGGCGCTTCTGCATCATCTGCTCGGCGGCATCCGCCACCTGATCTGGGACACCGGCTCCTGGATGGGCAAGGAAACCTCGACCCGGCTGGCAAGGGCGACCATCATCGGCTCGGTCGTGCTGACGCTGCTGGTCTGGATCGCCGGCTATGCCGCAAGAGGGGCGTTCTGAGATGACCGACATGCAAACGCCGCTCCGCAAGATCCGCGGCCTCGGAGCCGCGCGCGAGGGAACCGGTCATTTCTGGCGCCTGCGCGTCGCCGCAGTCGCGCTGATCGTCCTTTCGCTCTATTTCCTCGGCTTTGTGATCTCTCTCAACGGCGCCGATTACACGACCGTGCACGCCGCGCTCGCCCAGCCTTTCGCGGCCTTGATGATCGGGCTTTTCGTTCTGGTCGGGCTTATCCACATGCGGCTCGGCATGCAGGAAATCATCGAGGACTACATCCATGTCGAGTGGCAGAACCTGGTCCTCCTGATCCTCTCGACCTTCTTTTGCGTGGTGGTCGGCGTCGCTTCGATCTTCGCACTTCTCAAACTGACGCTTGGAGGCTGACGGGCAGCAAATGGCAAAAGCTTCCAGGAAAGAGGCGCCTTCCGCCGGCGCCAAGGCATATACATTCGTCGACCACGCCTTTGACGTGGTGGTGGTCGGCGCCGGCGGCGCCGGCTTGCGCGCCACGCTTGGCATGGCCGAGCAGGGGCTGAGGACGGCCTGCATCACCAAGGTCTTCCCGACCCGCTCCCACACGGTCGCCGCACAGGGCGGCATCGCCGCCTCGCTGCAGAACATGGGGCCGGATTCCTGGCAGTGGCACCTCTACGACACGATCAAGGGCTCGGACTGGCTCGGCGACATCGACGCGCAGGAATATATGGTGCGCGAGGCGCCGGCCGCCGTCTACGAGCTGGAGCATTACGGTGTTCCCTTCAGCCGCACCGAGGACGGCAGGATCTATCAGCGCCCATTCGGCGGCCACATGACGGAGTTCGGCGAAGGGCCGCCCGTGCAGCGGACCTGCGCGGCCGCCGACCGGACCGGCCACGCCATCCTGCATACGCTCTACGGCCAGTCGGTGAAGAACCACGCCCAGTTCTTCATCGAGTACTTCGCCCTCGACCTGATCATGTCGGACGGGGTCTGCACCGGCGTCGTCGCATGGAACCTCGACGACGGCACCATTCACCGCTTCTCGGCGAAGATGGTGGTGCTGGCCACCGGCGGCTACGGCCGCGCCTATTTCTCCGCTACCTCGGCGCATACCTGCACCGGTGACGGAGGGGGGATGGCGGCCCGCGCGGGCCTGCCGTTGCAGGACATGGAGTTCGTGCAGTTCCACCCGACCGGCATCTACGGCGCCGGCTGCCTCATCACCGAGGGCGCGCGCGGCGAGGGCGGCTATCTGGTCAATTCGGAAGGCGAGCGCTTCATGGAGCGTTACGCGCCAAGCGCCAAGGACCTCGCCTCGCGCGACGTGGTCTCGCGCTGCATGACGCTCGAAATCCGCGAGGGCCGGGGCGTGGGCAAGAAGAAGGACCACATCTTCCTCCATCTCGACCATCTCGACCCGGCGGTGCTGCATGAAAGGCTTCCGGGCATCTCCGAATCCGCGCGCATCTTCGCCGGCGTGGACCTGACCAAGGACCCGATCCCGGTCCTGCCGACCGTGCACTACAATATGGGCGGCATACCGACCAATCTCTGGGGTGAAGTGCTCAACCCGACCAAGGCCGATCCCGACCGGGTGCAGCCCGGCCTGATGGCGGTCGGCGAGGCGGGCTGCGCCTCGGTGCACGGCGCCAACCGGCTCGGCTCCAACTCGCTGATCGACCTCGTCGTCTTCGGCCGTGCCGCCTCCATTCGCGCCGGCAAGGTCGTCGATCGCGAGAGCGCCATCCCCTCGTTGGACGAAGCGGCGGTCGAAAAGATCATGGACCGCTTCGACAAGCTGCGCCATGCCGACGGCAAGTACCCGACGGCGGATTTGCGTGAGAAGATGCAGCGCACCATGCAGGAGGACGCCGCCGTCTTCCGCACCGAGGAAACGTTGGAGCAGGGCTGCCGGCGCATTTCGGAGATATGGAAGGAGCTTCCCGAAATCCGTGTCACCGACCGCTCGTTGATCTGGAACTCCGATCTGGTCGAGACGCTGGAACTCGAGAATTTGATGACCAACGCCATCGCCACGGTCTACAGCGCCGAGGCGCGCAAGGAGACCCGCGGCGCGCATGCGCGCGAGGATTTTCCCGACCGCGACGACAAGGACTGGCGCAAGCATACGCTGGCCAAAATTGCCGATGACGGCAAGGTGACGCTTGCCTACCGGCCGGTACACAAGGACCCGCTGCTCGACGAGAAGGACGGCGGCATCAGCCTTGCCCGGATCGTGCCGAAGAAGCGGGTATATTGAGGCGGCCCTGCCCGCTGAAACGCAGATGGTCTGTTGAGGAATTTTCATGGTTGCGCTCACACTTCCGAAGAATTCCAAGGTGGGGCAAGGCAAGACCTGGCCGAAGCCCGAGGGCGCGACCAATCTGCGCGAATACCGCGTCTATCGCTGGTCGCCCGATGACGGCGAGAACCCGAGCATCGACACCTATTATGTCGACATGGACGATTGCGGGCCGATGGTTCTCGATGCGCTTTTATGGATCAAGAACAAGATCGATCCGACGCTGACGCTGCGCCGCTCCTGCCGCGAGGGCGTCTGCGGCTCCTGCGCCATGAATATCGACGGCACCAACACGCTTGCCTGCACCAAGGGCGCCGACGAGATTTCAGGCGCGGTGAAGATCTATCCGCTGCCGCATATGCCGGTCGTCAAGGATCTCGTGCCGGATTTGACCGTGCCCTATACGCAGCTCACCACGATCCAGCCCTATCTGCAGACGGTCTCGCCGCCGCCGCAGAAGGAATGGCTGCAAAGCCACGAGGACCGGGAAAAGCTCGACGGGCTCTATGAGTGCATATTGTGCTTCTGCTGCCAGACGTCGTGCCCGAGCTACTGGTGGAACGGCGACCGCTATCTCGGCCCGGCCGTGCTCTTGCAGGCCTATCGCTGGCTGATCGACTCCAGAGACGAGGCGACGGGCGAGCGGCTGGACAATCTGGAAGACCCCTTCCGGCTCTACCGCTGCCACACGATCATGAATTGCACCCAGTCCTGCCCGAAAGGCCTCAACCCCGCCAAGGCCATCGCCGAGATCAAGAAGATGATGGTCGAGCGACGGGTGTAGGAGAAGGATAGCGGCCGATCATGTCACGCAGCCGTGTAGCGGTGTGACTTGAAACCGGTGCGGGTGCTGGTAGGTCTTGGCTACGCACCTGTTGGAGGCCGCTCTTGATGCTTCGCTCCCTTGCCGCTGCACTTCTTCTCGCCTCGGCCGCCGGCCTGACCATGGCTGGCCCGGCCGCCGCCGAAACGCAAACGGCGATCTTTGCTGGCGGCTGCTTCTGGTGCGTAGAATCCGATTTCGACCACGTACCGGGCGTGACCTCCACGACCTCCGGCTATACGGGCGGGCATGTCAAGGACCCTACCTATGCGCAGGTCGTGATGGAGACCACCGGACATCGCGAGGCGGAGAAGATCGAGTTCGACACCGCAAAGACCAGCTACGCCAAGCTGCTTGACGTCTATTTCCACGCCACCGATCCGACCGATGGCGGCGGGCAGTTCTGCGATCGCGGCGAGAGCTATACGCCGGCGATCTTCTACCTGAACGACGAGCAGAAAAAGGAAGCCGAGGCGGCGAAGGCGGCGGCGGCCAAGGAACTCGGCCAGCCGCTCGCGACAAAGATCCTGCCGGCCGCGACCTTCTATCCGGCCGAGGAATACCATCAGGATTTCTACCGGAAGAACCCGGTCCGCTACAAATATTACCGCTATGGCTGCGGGCACGACGCGCGTGTCGAACAGCTATGGGGCAAGGAAGCCCATCGCGGCATCAAGGAATAAGCCTGCCGCGCGTCCTTCGAGGCTCCGCGTCGCGGAGCCCTCAGGATGAGGAAGGATGGCGCGCGCCTTCGTTCCTTGCGCGCCTTCGTTCCTTGATTGAGACCGATATTCCATGGTAGGCGCTTGGCGCCTACCTCCCTCGTCCTGAGGTGCGAGCCCCCGGGTCTTGCCTTTGGCAAGCCCGAGGACAGGCTCCGCGAGCCTCGAAGGACGCACCCAAAAGCCCCTATGCCAGCTTGGCGTCGAGCGTCACCTTGATGGCGCCGAGCGCCTTGGAGACCGGGCAGCCGGCTTTCGCCTGATCCGCCAGTTCCTTGAATTTGGCGGCGTCGATGCCCGGCACCGTGCCGGTCAGCGTCAGCGCGCTTTCGGTGATCTCGAAACCGCCGCCGGCGGCCGGCCCGTAGGTAACCACGGCCTTCGCGTCCAGCTTCTCCGCCGGCGTGCCGTTCTCGGCGAGGAAGTGCGAAAGCTGCATGGCGAAACAGCCCGCATGCGCCGCCGCGATCAGTTCTTCGGGATTGGTGCCGGATTTGCCGCTCTCGTCCTGGAAGCGGCCCTTGAAGGAATAGGGAACGTTGGCGAGCGCGCCGCTCTGCGTAGCGAGCGTACCGGTCCCTTCGGTCAGCGTTCCCTTCCATACGGCATTGGCTTGACGGTGCATATCGGTTTCCCTTCGTTTCGACGGATAGTCGTCCTCAATCAGATAGGTCCAAGCAGGCTCGGGGGCCATCGCACTTTCGCATGACGGCGCTTGCAGGAACGTGCATTTTGCCGCAGTCAGCCTTCCTTTCGGCGGCGGGGCTGAAGCAGTTGGCGCACCGTCACGGTCGCCATCGGGTGCGAGAGGCTCGCCGCGTCGGTCTGCAGCATCAGTTCGTCGGCGCCGCGCCTGGCCGCCCGCGTCACGATCTCCAGCACGGAGGCAGTCGTCCTCTCCAGCGCCTTCGTACCGTCTTCGCCATTGAGAAGATGGGCAAGAAACAGCGCCGAGGTCAGGTCGCCGGTTCCCTTGGGCTCGCCTTCGACCAGCCGATGTTCGGCAAGCCATGCGCTCTTCTCGGTCACCAGCAGGTTGCCGATGCTTTTTACCATCATCGACGGCGCCGAAGTGACGAGCATGGTCGGCGGGGCCAGATCGCGCGCGGCCGACAGGATGTCCGGCGTGGAAGGCAGAGGCCTGCCGACGAGCCATTCCAGTTCGTACCGGCTGGGCGTCGCGATGTCGGCGATCGGCAGCAGCCTGTCGCGGATGGCGGTCGCCGTGGCAGTCGGAACGTAGAGCCCGCCTTCGTCGCCGATCACGGGATCGCACAGATAGAGCGCGTTCGGGTTTGCGGCCTTCACCGCGCGGACCAGCTTTTCGACCGCCTCGGCCTGTTCGGCATCGCCGAAATAGCCCGACAGCACGGCGGTTACTTCACCCAGCCATTTCGCCGAGCCCATATCGGCAAGCAGGCGGGCAAATTGTTGAGGGTCCGGTACGATCCTTTCCCCCGGCGCGAGATCAGGACGCCAGGGAAGGATGACGGTCGGCACCGCCCATACCGGAAAACCGAGCGTCTCCAGCGTAAACACCTTGGCACGATTGCCGACAGAGCCGCGAACGACATGGCTCGACACGACGATGACCGCGCGCGGCGCTGCGGCGGGCGTTTCCTGCATGATCGTGCTACCCGCCCTGCGTCAGTAACCGATAGAGATAGATCGAGAGCGCCACGAAGGCGGCGAGGCTGAGCAGCCGTCCGACGCGGGTGCCCCACAGTTCGGCCCAATCCTCCGGATCGGCATCATTGCCGGTCATATGGTTGCGCGCGCGACCGAGCGCCCGGGCAAGCGCCGACGAGGCGGCGATGCCGGTATCCTTTTCCACCTGCGCCAGTATGCGCCGCGCCTCGGCGGTGCGGTCGGGTCTCTCCATGGGGTGCCGGTCCGTCATCGTTCGACCATATCCCGCGACCGTCCCCTGCGGCAACGGCCTTCGCACGTGTAAATCTTTCCTCAGCGCCCAGATATGCTATTGCTCGCAAATCACCGACCGACGAGGCCAACCATGCTTACCCAGCGCCTGAACCCGCCATTCGGCTCCCGCCTGCTGCCGGCGTTCCTCCTGCTTCTCTTCACGTTGCCTCTCCTTTCCGCCTGCGGCATCAACACCATTCCCACGCAGGAGGAGAAGGCGAAGGCCGCCTGGAGCGAGGTGCTCAACCAGTACCAGCGCCGCGCCGACCTGATCCCGAACCTGGTCGAGACGGTGAAGGGCTACGCCGCCCAGGAAAAAGACGTGCTGACCTCCGTGGTCGAGGCGCGCGCCAAGGCGACACAGACGCAGGTCAACGTCAACACACCGACCAATCCCGAGCAGTTCAAGGCCTTCCAGGAAGGCCAGTCCGGCCTGACGGGCGCGCTGTCGCGGCTGCTGGCGATTGTCGAGAGCTATCCCGACCTCAAGTCCAACCAGAACTTCCTCGCGCTACAGGCGCAACTGGAGGGCACGGAGAACCGCATTGCGGTCGCCCGCCGCGACTATATCGAGGCGGTCCGGCTCTATAACACCTCGCTGCGCACCTTCCCGACCGTGCTGTGGGCGAAGTACTGGTACACGGACGCCAAGCCCTTCGCGAACTTCACCATCTCCGAAGACAAGATGAAATTGCCGAAGGTCGATTTCGGCAAGAAGAGCTGAGCGGGTCGTAACTGACACCCATGTTGACTGACGGCATACCGGGCAGACAGACTGCCCGCCCATATGGCCCGGCCGAGGCAATTCGGCCGGGCCTCTATCTCGTGCTGGCTCTTCTGTTTGCCCTGTTCGCGGTAGTCTCCACGATTGCTGCGCCGCTGCCTGAACTCACCGGCCGCGTCGTCGACAATGCCGGCATGATCGATCCCGCCACCAAGGCGGCGATCGAGCAGAAGCTTGCCGATTACGAAAAGAAATCGTCCGACCAGATCGTGGTGGCCACCGTCGACAGCCTCGACGGCGAGGCGATCGAGCCCTACGCCAACCGACTCTTCCGTGCGTGGCATCTGGGGCAAGCGGGCGAGAATAACGGCGTGCTCCTGCTCGTCGCCAAGAACGACCGAAAGATGCGCGTCGAGGTCGGCTACGGGCTGGAAGGAACCCTCACCGACCTGCATTCGAACCTCATCATCGAGGGCATGGTCGCGGCTTTCCGCAAGGGTGATTTTTCCGGCGGCATCTCGCGCGCCGTCGACGACATCATCGCCGTGCTCTCGGGCAACGCCGCCGAACTCGAAGCGCGGGCGGCGCGCAACCAGAATACGCAGGACGGTTTCGACTGGCCGTCGATCCTTTTCATTATCGTCTGGGGAACGCTGTTTTTCGGCGGCTTCGCAACCGCGATCCTGCCGCCGGTCTTCGGCCGCAAGATCGGGCCGCGCCGCTATCGCTGGCTCGGCCACACCTACTCCTACAATCAAGGTTCCTCGGGCGGATGGTCCGGTGGCGGCTGGTCCGGCGGCGGTGGCGGAGGCGGCGGTTTTTCGGGCGGTGGAGGCTCGTCGGGAGGCGGCGGCGCCTCGGGGGGATGGTAGATGGCCAGAAAGACCATGACGCCCGAGGAGCATGCCCGCGTCGCCGAAGCGGTGCGGCGAGCGGAGGAAAAGACCTCCGGCGAGATTTTTTGCGTGCTGGCCCGCGCCAGCGACGCCTATTTCTTTCCTTCCGCCTTTTTCGTCACCATCGCCGTTCTTGTCGTCGGTCTGATCGTCGCCTTTCTTCTCGATCATTGGTGGCTCAGCATCGGCGTGCCTGAATTTGCGGTACTTCAACTCCTCGGCGTGCTGGCCGCACTTATCGTGCTCTGGGCCTTTCCCGCGCTCCGTGTCCACTACGTGCCGCATTCGGTGCGCAGAAGGCGCGCCCACGACAACGCGGTGCGGCAGTTTCTCGCGCACAATATCCACCTCACCGGAAAGCGCACCGGCGTACTCCTCTTCCTGTCCATGGAGGAGCGCTATGCCGAGGTGATCGCCGATAGCGGCATCGACGAGCGGGTGGAGCAAAAGGACTGGGATCGCATCGTGGCCCTTTTGATTTCGCATGCCGGCAGGGACCGCCTGGCAGAGGGGTTTTGCGAGGCGGTGGAAGATGTCGGAGCGCTTCTCGCCCGCCATTTTCCGCCGGCGCCGGACGACCGCAACGAGCGCGACGACCATCTGGTCGAGATCTGACGCAACCTGCCTCTCGAACAAAAAGATTTCCGTTGATAATCGGCCCCGAATCGATCACTCGCGGGTTGCGGTGGACGACTTCGCCCGTCTATGGTTAATCGGCCATGAACACGCTCACCATCGATATTCGCAAGGCGGAACCGGCGGACGCGGAAGCGATCGCGGAGGTGCACCTTGAGGCTTGGCAGGGCGCTTATTCCGGCATCATCCCGCACCGCGCGCTCGGCGCCATGATCGGCCGGCGCGGCAGCGACTGGTGGGCAAATGCCGTGCGCCGGGCCGCGTCCATCCTGGTGATCGACGTGGGCGGCACGGTCGCGGGCTATGCGACCGTCGGGCGCAACCGCTCGCGCGACCTGCCGCAAGAGGGCGAGATCTACGAACTCTACATCAAGCCGGAATATCAGGGCGTGGGCTTCGGCAGCCGGCTGTTCGCGGCGGCGCGGCAGAAGCTGAAATCGCATGGTCTGGACGGGCTCGTCGTCTGGGCGCTGGAGGAGAACGCCAGCGCACTGGACTTCTATGCCGGAGCCGGCGGCCACGACGTGGCCGAAGGCGTCGAGGTGTTCGACCAGAAGGCGCTGCGCAAGGTCGCCTTTATCTGGGATTAACCGCCCGAAAGAATTCGTGCCATTTGGTCATATTGCCCATTCGACGCGCGGCGGCTATCGGTCTCCGGTGAAGGAGCGATAATCCATGCGCATCGAAGCTATTTCGATCGGAAGCAACCCGCCGGAAGACGTGAACGTGATCGTCGAGGTTCCGGTCGGCGGCCAGCCGATCAAGTATGAACTCGACAAGGAGGCCGGGACGCTCGTCGTCGACCGCTTTCTCTATACGCCGATGCATTATCCGGGGAATTACGGCTTCGTGCCGCATACGCTGTGCGGCGACGGCGATCCGATCGACGTGCTGGTCTGCAACACCCGCGCGCTCGTGCCGGGCTGCGTGATCAATGTCCGGCCGATCGGCGTCATGATCATGGAAGACCAGTCGGGCGAGGATGAGAAGATCATCGCGGTTCCCTCGCCGCATCTCACCCGTCGCTACGAGAACGTGCACGAATATACCGACCTGCCCGAAATCACGCTCCAGCAGATCCAGCATTTCTTCGAGCACTACAAGGATCTGGAACCCGGTAAATGGGTGAAGATCGGCGACTGGCACGACGCGGCCGTCGCACGGCGCATGATCGTGGAATCGATCGAGCGGGCGAAGAATGGCGGCTGACTGCCGCCCGTCTTGAAGCATGATCCGGAAAAGCGGAAACCGGTTTTCCGAAAAGATCATGCTCAAACAAAGAGATAAAAGCATGATGCGATTCAATCCAATCGCATCATGCTCTAGAAGCCTTCCGGAAACAGGCTATCCGCCTCTCGGGCGCATGCGCTCGAA
>JAKDNM010000205.1 GCA_030456445.1 Hyphomicrobiales bacterium | reverse complement strand
TTCGTCGTCCATGTCGCGTGGATGGCTGGTCGTATAGCGCAGCCGCTCGATGCCGGGGATTTCGGCGAGGCGGAAAAGCAGGCGGCCGAGACCCCACTCGCCGGCCTTGCCCCCTTCGGCCGGCCCCATGCCATGCCAGGCGTTGACGTTCTGGCCGAGCAACGTCAGTTCGCGCACGCCGGCCCGCGCAAGCCCCTGTGCTTCCGCCACGATCTGCGCGACGGAGCGCGAGGTTTCCGAGCCGCGCGTATAGGGCACGACGCAGAAGGTGCAGAACTTGTCGCAACCTTCCTGGACTGTGAGGAAAGCGGTGACGCCGCGGCTGCGGACGATGGCGGGCTTCGCGGCGGGCAGATGCTCGAACTTGTCCTCTACCGCGTAATCGGTCTCGACGACCTTTTCGCCGCCGCGCACGCGCCGGATGGCATCCGGCAGGCGGTGGTAGGTCTGCGGCCCGATGACCAGATCGACGGCTTTTGCCCGGCGGATGATCTCGCCGCCCTCGGCCTGAGCCACGCAGCCGGCGACGCCGATCAGCATCTCGCCACCGGCGGCGGCGCGATCCTCTTTCAGCACGCGCAGGCGGCCGAGTTCCGAATAGACCTTCTCGGCGGCCTTCTCGCGGATATGGCAGGTGTTGAGCAGGACGAGGTCGGCATCTTCGACCGTAGCCGAGGCGACATAGCCTTCCGCCGCCAGCGCGTCGGTCATGCGCTGGGAGTCGTAGACGTTCATCTGGCAGCCATAGGTCTTGACGAAGACCTTTTTGGGCGCAGCCGGACTTTCCGCAATCTTCGCTTCGAGTTCCATTGGCGGTTTTTAGCGCCTTTCCTCGGCCCGCGACAGGGCTTTTCCTTCAAGCCGCTTGGGTTTCGAGGGCAGCGGGTCGCGGATTGCCGATACGAACATTCCACGCACATCGTTCTCGATCCGTCGCGCCGCTTCCTTGCGCTTGCTGGCAGCATTGAACTCCACCGGCTCGCCGAAACGTATCTCGGCATCGAGCGCGCCGCCGCGCAACAGCGCGACCACATGCGGCAGGAGGTCCTGATCGCCGATCCAGGCGACATGGCCGCGCTTGTCGCGGCCAAGCGGCATGCCGTGCAGGCGCGTATAGGCGATCGCCACGGGCTGGATGAAGACCTTTCCTTCCGGCGATGCTTCGAGCGCCATCTTGGCGGCGCCGAAAAGCGTGCTGTTGAAAGGTCTCAGGAGATTGCCGTCCGCGGTCGTGCCTTCGGCGAAAAGCACCATCGGATCGCCGGCAACCAGCCGCGTACCGATCTCGTTGGCCTGCTCGCCGGAGCGGCCCCGGCGCTCGCGCTCGACGAAGACGGTGCGCTGGAGCGTGCAGAGCCAGCCGATGGCCGGCCACTTCGCCATGTCGGCCTTGGCGACGAAATAAACGTCGGCCGCCGCGCCGAGCGCGATGATATCGAGCCAGGACACGTGGTTGGGCGCAAGGAGCAGCGGTCGTACGTCCGACATACCGCCCGTCAGGTGGATGCGCATACCGAGCACCTTAGTCGCGAAGCGATGCCACCAGCGAGGAACGTATTTCTCGTGCCAGAGCCCGGTCTTCAGCGCGATCGGCTGGAAGACGGCGACCAGCAACGTGGCGACTACGATCAGGAAAAGCCCGATGACAACGCGAAGCCAGCCGATCATGTGTTACCGATACCCCTTATTCAAAGCGCCGCCTAGCGAAGATCGCGGCGCATGACAAGAGCGTTGCTCGGCACGCCGGCGGCGGAACGGTAATAGGCGGTGCGCTTGCCGACCTCGCGGAAGCCGAGTTGCCGGTAGAGCGCAACCGCCGCCGCGTTCCCCTCGTCCACTTCAAGGAAAAGCACCGCGGCGCGGGCGCCGTGCAATTCGCGCAACACCGCGTCCATCAGGAGCCGGCCGAGACCCCGGCGGCGGTGCGCGCGGGCGACCGCGATGGTGATGATCTCCGCCTCGCCGGAGATATCGCGCGCCAGGACGAAGCCCGCCGCTCCGGACCGGGTCTTGCCGATCTCGACGGCCTTGTAGCCGAACATGATGTCCTCGCCGAGCATGGCCTGGAAATCGCCCTCCTCCCAGGGCGGGGCGAAATCCTCGCGATGGATGCGGGCAAGGGCGGCGCTGTCTTCCACACGAAGCGGCTCGATGGCGTAATCACGAGCGTTTCGGACGAAAGGGATGCGCATCGGTGTCCGTTACGATCCGGCCCGCGCCAGCGCGAAGCCGGATTGCGGCTTGGCGTCTGCCCCGCGCAGATAGAGCGGCTTCGGCTTTTCGTTCGTCGCCTCCCTGCCGGTGGCGAGGCGGGCGTAGACGCCGATGTCGGCGGTGGCGCCGCGCAGGCCGGTATCGAACGGCGCATTGTCATCTGTGGCCGCCAGTATCGCATCGGCGCCGTTGCCGGCGAGCGCCGCGTCATGGCGGCGGGCAAGCGAAACGGCATCGGCGACCGAAACGGCAGCCGGCACGGAGAGGACGGCCCCGTCCGGCGCATAGGCCGCGCAGTAGATATCCCCACGCCTGCCGTCGATGACGGCAAGAATAGGTCTGCCGGGGAAACCGGTACGCGCTTCGGCGGCCAACGCCTCCAGTGTATTCACCCCGGTTGCAGGGATGGAAAGAGCCAGCGCCAGACCGCGCGCTGTCGCCACGCCGACACGCACGCCGGTGAACGATCCCGGACCGACCGCGACGCCGATACGGTCGAGGTCGTTGTAGGTGATACCAGCCTGCCCGAGCGCGCTTTCGATGACGCCGATCAGTCGCTCGGCATGGCCCTTGCCGATATCGAGTACCTCGCGGCCGAGTTCCGCGCCGGCTGCGGTGTCATGGACGCAAGCGGCGCAAAGGCTGGCGACGGTCTCGATGGCAAGCAGGATCATGGCCCGATGCCTGTCATCCCAGCCCTTCGCTTTCGCTCCGGGCGTTCGTCGCTCGAAAAGCCCATTTAGGGGCTTTTCGTCCGCTGCGCGGACCGTTCCTCACCCTTCAGTTCCAGCCGGCGGGCGTGCAGAATCGGCTCGGTGTAGCCGCTTGGCTGGGTGCGGCCCTTGAAGACGAGATCGCAGGCGGCCTGGAAGGCGATGGAACCGTCGAAATCCGCCGCCATCGGCCTGTAGAGCGGATCGCCTTCGTTCTGGCGGTCGACCACTGCGGCCATCCGCTTCATCGTCGCCATGACCTGCTCTTTTGTGCAGACGCCGTGGCGCAGCCAGTTGGCGATGTGCTGGGAGGAGATGCGCAGCGTCGCGCGGTCCTCCATCAGCCCGACATCGTTGATGTCCGGCACCTTGGAGCAGCCGACGCCCTGGTCGATCCAGCGCACGACATAGCCGAGAATGCCTTGGGCATTGTTGTCGAGTTCCTTCTGGATCTCTTCCGGCGTCCAGTTCGGGCGCACGGCGACCGGCACGGAAAGAATATCGTCGAGCTTCGCACGCGGCCGTTCTTTCAGCTTCTCCTGCACGGCATGCACATCGACCTTGTGATAGTGCGTCGCGTGCAATGTCGCGGCGGTCGGCGACGGTACCCAGGCGGTGTTGGCGCCGGCCTTTGGATGGGCGATCTTCTCTTCGAGCATGG
>JAKDNM010000204.1 GCA_030456445.1 Hyphomicrobiales bacterium | reverse complement strand
AGACTATGGAAAGCCTCTATAAATGAAAGCCGTTATCCTGGCCGGGGGACTTGGCACCCGCATCAGCGAAGAGTCTCATCTTCGCCCCAAGCCGATGATCGAAATCGGCGGTCAGCCGATCCTGTGGCACATCATGAAGATCTATGGTGCGCATGGCATCAGCGACTTTGTCGTCTGCTGCGGCTACAAGGGCTATATAATAAAGGAATACTTCGCCAATTACTTTCTCCATATGTCCGACGTCACATTCCACATGGCCGAAAACAGGATGGAGGTACATCAGGGTAAGGCGGAGCCGTGGCGGGTGACGCTGATCGATACCGGCGAGGCTACCTTGACCGGCGGCCGGCTGAAGCGGGTGGCCGATTATATCGACGGCACGTTTTGCCTGACCTATGGGGACGGCGTATCGGATATCGACATAACGGCGCTCGTTGCGCACCACCACGCGCAAGGCACAGAGGCAACAGTGACCGCCATCCAGCCGCCGGCCAGATACGGCGCTCTCGACATAAGCGAGGGTCGGGTGGAACGCTTTCTGGAAAAGCCGATCGGCGACGGGCAATGGATCAATGGCGGGTTCTTCGTCTGCGAGACGTCGGTGCTGGACCGGATCGCCGGCGACGATACGCCCTGGGAGGGCGTGCCACTGGAGGGTCTGGCGCGCGACGGACAGCTTTCGGTCTACCGGCACCCCGGTTTCTGGGCGGCGATGGACACGTTGCGCGACAAGCGCCAACTCGAAGGGCTTTGGGAAAATGGGCACGCGCCCTGGAAAGTCTGGAACTGAGTGATGGACTTCTGGAGCGGCAAACGCGTCCTGGTCACAGGCCACACGGGCTTCAAGGGGAGCTGGCTTTGCGAGCTTCTTCTGGCGCGAGGCAGTGAGGTGCATGGGCTTGCGCTCAAGCCCGCCGAGCCCGCGCTTTTTCGACAAGCGGCCCTGGAAACGCGCGTCGATCACCAGGTTGCGGATATTCGCGACGCGGCAGCCGTGGCGGATCGGGTACGCATCGTGCGCCCGCAAGTGGTGCTGCATCTGGCGGCCCAGCCTCTGGTTCGACGGTCCTACCGCGAGCCCCAGGAAACCTGGGCCACCAATGTGATGGGGACCGTCCATATCCTGGAGGCGATACGGGAGCTTGACGCTCCCTGCATCGTGGTGGTGGTAACGACCGACAAAGTCTACGATAACCGCGAATGGGAGCACCCCTATCGAGAGATCGATCTGTTGGGTGGACACGACCCGTATTCGGCCTCCAAGGCGGGTATGGAACTGGTGGCGGCAAGCTATCGCAAGTCTTTCTTCTCCGGTTCCGATGTAAGACTGGCGACGGCGCGCGCGGGCAATGTCATCGGCGGGGGCGACTGGGCCGAGGATCGTATCCTTCCCGATCTCGCGCGGGCTTTCCAGGCAGGGCGTGCGCTGGAAGTGCGCAACACCCATGCGGTGCGGCCCTGGCAGCATGTTCTCGATCCTCTGTCGGGCTATCTTTGCCTGGCGGAAGCTCTGGACGGTCCGGAGGGAGCGCGCTTTGCAAGCAGCTTCAACTTCGGCCCCGAGCCGGTCGACCATCGCAGGGTGGGAGAAGTCGTGGAAGCGGCCCGGAAGCACTGGCCGGGCGAATGGAAGGACAATTCGGATCCCGACGCGCCGCATGAAGCCGGCCAGCTCGCGCTGAGCATCGAACGGGCGCGATCGGCACTCGGCTGGACGCCGCGCTGGAATTTCGAGCGCGCCATCGCCGAAACGACAAGGTGGTATCGCGGCGTCTCCGAGGGGAAATCTCCCCTGGCGCTTATGCAGGCCCAGATCGCTGCTTACGAGGCCGGACAGTGAAGTTCGCGCCCCTGCCCCTTGCGGGCGCTTATCTCATCGACCTGGAACCGCTCGGAGACAAACGCGGCTTCTTCGCCCGGATGTTCTGCACGGAAGAGTTTGCCGAACACGATCTTGAGACGCGGTGGGCGCAATGCAACACCTCCTACACGGCTTTTGCCGGCACTGTCCGGGGCATGCACTTCCAGCGCCCGCCCATGGCGGAGGTGAAACTGCTACGCTGCCTGCGCGGCGCGATCTGGGATGTGATCGTGGACCTGAGAGACGGTTCGCCGAGCTACGGGCGCTGGCACGGAGAGAAGCTGGACGAGCATAACCGTTCGATGCTCTACGTTCCGCGAGGGTTTGCGCACGGCTTCCAGACATTGACCGACGATGTCGAGATGCTCTACTTCCACTCAACGCCTTACAGCAAAGCGCATGAGGGCGGCTTGCGCTGGGACGACCAGGCTGTTTCCATCGAGTGGCCGCTGGACAAAACCGGGCAGTCGGCCCGCGACGCCGCTTTTCCCGGCCTCGATGCAGTGGAGCCGCTCCGGATATGAGACTTCCCTGCTGCCGCCATTGCGGATCGGCGCTGGAGCGTGTGTTTCTCGATCTGGGCTATGCTCCGCCCTCCAACGCATATCTCCACCCTTCGGCGCTGACCTCTCCTGAATTGACTTTTCCGCTGCGGCTGCTCGTCTGCGACACCTGCCATCTGGTCCAGACCGAAGATTTCACCGACGCCGACAGGCTGTTTGCGCCCGACTACGCCTATTTCTCGTCCACCTCGAAAAGCTGGCTCGATCATGCCGCGCGATATGCGCGGACGGTGATCGAGCGGCTCGGCCTCGGAGAAGACAGCCATGTCATCGAAGTGGCATCGAACGACGGATATCTGCTGAAGAATTTCGTCGCCGCCGGCATTCCCTGCCTTGGGATCGAGCCGACCGGCGGGACGGCCGCCGCCGCCGAGGCGCTTGGAATTCCCGTTCTTCGCGAGTTCTTCGGCGAAGCCCTGGGGGAGCGGCTGGCGCGGGAGGGCAGGCAGGCCGACCTGATCGCCGGCAACAATGTCTATGCCCATGTCCCCGACATCAACGACTTCACGCGCGGGCTGGCGGCGGCGCTCAAGCTCGAAGGCGTCATTACACTGGAATTCCCCCACCTGATGAGGCTGGTCGAATTCCACCAGTTCGATACCGTCTATCACGAGCATTTTTCCTATCTCTCTCTCGTCAGCGTACATCGCATCTTTGCGGCGGCGGGCTTGCGTATCTTCGATGTGGAGGAACTGCCGACCCATGGCGGTAGCCTGCGTGTCTACGGCTGCCATGCCGGGGCCTCGTACCCGATGACACCGGGCGCCGAAGCGATCCTTGCCGAGGAGCTTGCAAGGGGAATGGATGGAGCGGCCTTCTATGAAGGCTTCCAGGACCGCGCCGACGCGGTGAAGAATGGATTCCTTCGTTTTCTGATCGACGCCAGGCGCGACGGCCGCTCCGTCGCAGGATACGGCGCTGCCGCCAAGGGAAACACGCTCCTGAATTATGCCGGCGTGAAGCCCGACCTGCTGCCGTTCGTCTGCGATGCCGCGAAGTCCAAGCAAGGCATGCTCATGCCGGGCAGCCACATCCCGATCCTGCCGCCCGAGGCACTGTCCGAGCGACGGCCGGACTACGTCGTCATCCTGCCGTGGAACATCGCCGACGAAGTTCGAAAGCAGCTATCCCCGCTCGCGGGGAAGGGCACGAGGTTCGTGACCGCGGTACC
>JAKDNM010000084.1 GCA_030456445.1 Hyphomicrobiales bacterium | reverse complement strand
CTTAGAAATCCATGCCGCCCATGCCGCCCATGCCGCCGCCGGGCATTGCCGGGGCCGACGAGTCCTTCTTCGGCGCCTCGGCGATCATCGCTTCGGTGGTGACGAGCAGGCCGGCGATCGAAGCCGCGTCCTGCAGCGCCGAGCGCACGACCTTGACCGGGTCGACGATGCCCATTGTGATCATGTCGCCATATTCGCCGGTCTGGGCGTTGTAGCCGTAGGTCGGCGACTTGTTCTCGAGGATCTTGCCGGCCACGATCGAGGCTTCGGCACCGGCGTTGGTCGCGATCTGACGGCACGGAGCCTGCAGCGCGCGGCGCACGATGTTGATGCCAGCCGCCTGGTCGGCGTCGGCGCCCGTTGCCTTGATCGCCTGCGTGGCGCGCAGAAGAGCGACGCCGCCGCCGGCGACGATGCCTTCCTCGACAGCCGCGCGGGTCGCGTTCAGCGCATCGTCGACGCGGTCCTTCTTCTCCTTGACCTCGATCTCGGTCGCCCCGCCGACGCGGATCACCGCGACGCCGCCGGCGAGCTTGGCAAGACGCTCCTGCAGCTTCTCGCGGTCGTAGTCCGACGTGGTCTCCTCGATCTGCGCCTTGATCTGGCCGACGCGGCCCTGGATCTCGGCCTTCTTGCCGGCGCCGTCGACGATGGTGGTGTTCTCTTTCTCGATGCGCACCCGCTTGGCGCGGCCGAGCATGTTGAGGCCGACATTCTCAAGCTTGATGCCGAGATCCTCGGAGATCACCTGGCCACCGGTCAGGATAGCGATGTCTTCCAGCATGGCCTTGCGGCGGTCGCCGAAACCCGGAGCCTTGACGGCCGCGACCTTGAGGCCGCCGCGCAGCTTGTTGACGACGAGCGTGGCAAGCGCCTCGCCCTCGACGTCCTCGGCGATGATGAGGAGCGGCTTGGACGACTGCACGACAGCTTCCAGCACCGGCAGCATGGCCTGCAGGTTGGAGAGCTTCTTCTCGTGGAGCAGGATGTAGGCGTCCTCGAGTTCGGCCACCATCTTGTCGGGGTTGGTGATGAAGTAGGGTGAGAGATAGCCGCGGTCGAACTGCATGCCTTCGACGACTTCAAGCTCGGTCTCGGCGGTCTTGGCTTCCTCGACGGTGATGACACCCTCGTTGCCGACCTTCTGCATGGCGTCGGCGATCATCTTGCCGACCGACTCGTCGCCGTTCGCGGAGATGGTGCCGACCTGAGCGACTTCCTCGGAGGTCTTGATCTTCTTGGCGCCCTTGATGAGGCTGGCGACGACGTCGGCGACGGCGAGGTCGATGCCGCGCTTCAGGTCCATCGGGTTCATGCCGGCGGCAACCGCCTTGGCGCCTTCCTGGACGATCGCCTGGGCGAGGACCGTCGCGGTCGTGGTGCCGTCACCGGCGGAATCGTTGGTCTTCGAGGCCACTTCGCGCACCAGCTGTGCGCCCATGTTCTCGAACTTGTCTTCCAGCTCGATTTCCTTGGCGACGGTGACGCCGTCCTTGGTGATGCGCGGTGCGCCGAACGACTTGTCGAGCACGACGTTGCGGCCCTTCGGCCCCAGCGTGACCTTCACCGCGTCGGCGAGGGTGTTGACGCCGCGCATCAAGCGCTCACGCGCGTCGCGGGAGAATTTTACTTCCTTGGCAGCCATATTTTTTCAGCTCCTGGGCATTGCGCCCGAAATGTCAGGTTGAGGATACGGATGGTCAGGCGTCTCAGCCGATCACGCCCATGATGTCGGATTCCTTCATGATCAGGAGATCCTCGCCATTGAGCTTGACTTCCGTGCCCGACCACTTGCCGAACAGGATGCGGTCGCCGGCCTTCACGTCGAGCGGGACGAGCTTGCCCGCCTCGTCGCGTGCGCCGGAGCCGACGGCGATGATCTCGCCTTCCTGCGGCTTCTCTTTTGCGGTATCCGGGATGATGATCCCGCCGGTCGACTTCTCCTCAGATTCGACCCGGCGTACGACCACGCGGTCATGAAGCGGGCGGAATTTCGTCTTTGCCATATTATTGGACCCTCGGAATGGGATGTTGATAACGCGTCCGCCCGGATGCCCGGCGCGGCTGCTAGCACTCATATCGTAGGAGTGCTAACGTGGCGCTGAGATAGTTTCGCGCGTTCGCGGAGTCAAGGCGGTAAGTAGCGGAAATGCGCTATTCGTCGCGATGGTTAGCGGAAACGGCGCGCCGTAAGGCACCTGTCTGTCAGCCGACGATCCTGAGATTGGACAGTTCGTTGGCGATTTCCCGGAAATCTTCCGACAGCGTCGCGCCGGTGGCGTTCCAGAAAAGCTTGGCAGGCTTGCTGGGGTCGCTCACATCCATGCGAAAGCGCGAATCCGACGAGCAGGAGCGCAGTGCCGCGATCTGCGCCTGATCCGCGGTCTTCGTTTCGTCGAGGTCGAGCGCGACCGTCATCACCATCATGCCGGTCTTTTTGGCGTTGGCGCAAAGCGCCGCCATGTGCTCGTTCATCGCCACGGCGTAGTTTTCGTTGGAATAATCGAACTGGCCGACATTGCTGTCCGTGCCGAGGAAGAGCCGCGGCGTCGACGTGCCGTCGTAGCCCGGCTTGACGTAGCCATAGACGGAATAGATGGACTTGTTGTCGGCCGGATCGCTGTAATCGAGCGAACCGGGCGTATAATAGGTGTTGGCGCCGTCGGTCAGGACGATGACGACCTTGTCGTTGCCCTTTTGGCTGTCCGGGCGTCCCTCGGTGAAGGGAGCGCCGCTGGAGATCGCGCGCCAGCCCCAAGCCAGGCCTGAAGGCACGCTGGTGCCGCCGTTCGGCTGCATGGCGTCGATGGCGTTCTTCACGGTCGTCAGCCCATCCGGCACCGTGACATCGGTAAGCGGCGTGATGGGGCCGGTCGTGCACGAGTAGTTGGGGCCGGTCCCCCGGGACGAACCGGCGCCATAGGGACGGACGACATAGTATTTCGCCATGTCCCGCTCTCGCGACAGCCCGGTCGTCGCGTCTTCGTCGTCGTTCCAGTAATTGTTGGCCGCGTCGTAGCCGGAGGGGTCCGGCTTGGTATCGGTTTTCCAGCGGTCGCCCGGTTCGTCCGGCGCGAACATCGGCACGAAGAGCGTTGCCGGGTTCACCGGATCGGGCGCCGCGTCATTGTCGCCATAAGGATAGGGTCGCTCCTCTACGCAGCCCTGCCAGCTTGAATACTGGCCGATCGAATTGTTGTAATAGCCCGTGTCCTGCCCGGTGGAGACCCACTCGCGCGAGCTTACATATGTCATGTCCTGGTAGAGCGAGAAGCGGGTGAGCAGGTCGCCCTCCTCGTCGCCCCAGTCCGAACCGGCCTTGACCCATTTGCCGCCGATCTTCTCCGCCCTGCGGTTGCCGGAGGACATGGAGGCCCAGTTGAAATTTTCATGATGGACGGGTGAAATCCCCTCGGTGTCCATCCATGCGGCGCTTGCATATTGCGGACCGACATTGACCGAGGCGGCGAACGGCACGACGGCGAACTGGACCGGCTTGTCCACCTGCTTGATGAGGGCCGCCTGGGCCGCCAGCGTATCGACGAGCTGCTTGGCGGCTTCTTTCAAAAGGTCGATGCGGTCTTCGCCGGAACCCTTGCCGGCATTGCTCATCGAACCGGAGTTGTCGAGCACCAGCGCGACTTCCAGCGTGTTCTTCAGCCTGACTTCCGTCCTGGAGGCGAGATGGATGTCGCTATTCCCGGCATCGTCCTTCAGCAGCCTCCTGAAAACGGGCAGGAAGTAGGGTTTGTAGTCGAGCACGGCGCCGAGCTTGAGCGTCCCGCCGCCACTGGCAGCGGTCGGCAGCGTCACCGTAAGGGTCGTGTCGGCGGGATCGACGCCGCTGAGATTGGCGTGAAAGAAATCGGTTGCATAGGCGACGAGTTGGGCGTCGGTGGCGCCGTCGACGACATGCCGGGCAGTGGCAATCGCTGCCGCGTCCAGCGCGTGCTCGACAAGCTGCCTCTCGCGGGTCATCTCGGCATAGTCGACGGCAAGTGCCACGCCGCCCATGATCGGCAGCATGGCAGCGGCCGTGATCAGGCCGAAATTGCCACGGAGATCCTTCCGGAACCGGCGGATCATGAAGCCCCTCGCTCAAGGCGCAAATTGCGCCCGCCCCGTTGTGACACGAATGCTCTAACCGGGTGTTTGCAAAGCTTCTCGAAAGTGAGTGCGCCCGTTGGCCGGCTGTTAACCAAGGCGCCGCGGGCTGCCGCCTATGCATGGGCGCCTGGAAGAGCGCTCAGGCGCGGAACGTGACATGCTTGTGGCCGGGTTAGTTGACCGGCGACCGGGTCGTCGTCATCTGCCAGCGCCGACACATCGGCCAGACCCGGCGGATGAAGGGGAACATCAAACCGGGTGACACGGCGAAGCGGTTCGGCTAATCCCCGTGCTTCCGGGCGGCCTCGCGCCGCAAACCACCGTCCTTTCCGATTGGAGACGCCTTGCCGACCCCGCTTGCCATGATCGATACGCTGGATGCGCTCGCCGGCGGGTACAAAGTCATCCTGAGCGATGTGTGGGGTGTCGTGCATAATGGCGTCCGCTCTTCGCCGGACGCATGCGCGGCGCTTGCCCGCGCCCGCTCGAAAGGGCTCGCGGTGGTGCTGATAACCAATGCCCCGCGCCTCAGGCGGGACGTCGAAGCCCAACTCCTCTCGCTGGGGGTTCCGCAAGACGCTTATGACGAACTCGTCACCTCCGGCGACGTAACCCGCGATCTCATCGCCGCCGGCCCGCGCCGCGTCTTTCATTTAGGCCCCGACCGCGACATGACCATCTATGAGGGGCTCGATGTGGAGCCGACGGACGAGTTCGAAGCGGATGCGGTCGTCTGCACGGGGCTCTTCGACGACGAGACGGAGACGCCCGACGACTATGCCGAGATGCTGATGCGGCTTCGCTCGCGCGACCTGCCCTTCATCTGCGCCAATCCGGACATCGTCGTGGAACGCGGCGAGAAACTCGTCTGGTGCGCGGGCGCGCTCGCCCGCGATTACGGGCTGCTCGGCGGCCGCACGCTGATCGCCGGCAAGCCGCACCGCCCGATCTACGAAGCCGCGCTGATGGCGGCGGGCCATGTCCTTGGCCGCGGCGTCGAATTGTCCGAAGTCCTGGCAATCGGCGACGGCGTCATGACCGACGTGAAGGGAGCCGAACAGGCCGGCATCGACGTGCTCTACGTCTCGGCCGGCATCCATGCGCGCGAATATGGCGAGACGCATGAGCCCGACCTTGACCGCCTGACCGTCTTTCTGGACAAGCATGGCCAGCATCCGGTAGCCGTCATCCCGAGACTTCGCTGAACCTGAACCGCCGCATGAGCAAGGCCGACAAGATCCTTCGCGTTTCCGATCCACGGCACCTGCCCGCGGAATTGCGGGGCGGCGTGGTGGCGATCGGCAATTTCGACGGCGTGCACAGGGGGCACCAGGCCGTTCTCGGACGCGCGCTGGAAGAGGCGAAGACCGCCGGCCGCGCGGCGGTCGTCCTGACCTTCGAGCCGCACCCGCGTAGCGTGATCCGCCCCGACATTCCGCTTTTCCGGCTCACGCCTGCGCCGATGAAGGCCCGTATCCTCGACAGGCTCGGCTTCGATGCCGTCGCCGAGATGCGCTTTACGCACGCGTTCGCCGGACAGTCGGCGGAAGAATTCGTCTCGCGTATCCTGGATCACGAGCTTGGCGTCGGCCATGTCGTCACCGGCGTCGATTTCCACTTCGGCAAGAACCGTCGGGGCGGTCCGGCCTATCTGATGGAAGCGGGCAAGCGGCATGGCTTCGGCGTCACCCTTGTAGATGCCTTCCGCGACGAGGGGGCCGAGATCGTCTCCTCCAGCCGCATCCGGGCGCGCTTGGCCGAAGGCGATGTTGGGCAGGCAGCCGGTCTTCTCGGCTACCGCTACACGGTGGAGGCGGGTATCTCGGGCGGCAGGCAGCTTGGCCGCACGCTCGGCTATCCGACCGCCAACATGAGGCTGCCCGCCGAGACGGATCTCGCCCACGGTATCTACGCTGTGAAATTCCGCCGTGCCGACGGCACGCTTCATGACGGCGTCGCCAGCTTCGGCCGCCGCCCCACCGTGGAAGAGGACGGTGCTGCGCTGCTGGAAACGTTCCTTTTCGACTTCGCCGGCGATCTTTACGGCGAGACCTGCCATGTAAGCTTCCTTTCCTATTTGCGCGGCGAAGAGAAGTTCGACGGCCTCGATCCTCTGGTCGCCCAGATGCGCCGCGACGAGGAGGAGGCGAGGGCCGTGCTCGCGAAAGCGGTGCCGTTATCGCCGCTGGACCGCGCGATCGCTTTTACGGCCGATTGATCGTTCGCGGCCCGGCATCGGCTTAAATCATTGTTTACTTGCCGGGCGGAGAAGACTTGCCTAACCACGGTTGAACACTGCCGGTCGGCCCCTTGGTCGACCCACCGGCAGGCAAAGCGCCTGGAGGGAAGGGCAAGCATGAAGACGGGACGAGTATTCGCCGCCGCCATCCTGTTGCTCGGCGTTTCCGCGGACGCCAGCGCAGCCGACATGGCCGACAATTCCCGTTTCGGCCCGTTTACCGGGGATTGGTCGCTGACCGTCGGTGTATCGACTTATGCCGAGCCGGAGTTCGAAGGCGCGTCAGGCTCTCATTTCGGCGCGGTGCCGCTGGTTTCCTTTTCCCGGCGGGGCACGGCGATGCGCTTTTCCTCGCGCAACGACAACATCTCGCTTGGCCTCGTCGACACCGGCGACTTCCGCGCCGGGTTGACGGGCAAACTGATCTTCCCGCGCGATTCCAGCGACTATCATGCCCTGAAAGGCTTGCACGATGTCGATTTCGGCGGCGAGCTTGGCCTTTTCGCCGAATTCTACCCCTTGGACTGGATGCGCGTCCGCGGCGAAGTGCGCAAGGGCATCGTGACACACGACGCGATCGTCGGGGATCTCGCCATCGATGCGTTTGCCAACCTCACGCCGGTACTGCAGATATCCGGCGGACCGCGGCTTTCCGCGGCCACATCCGACTATTTCAAGACATATTACGGGGTGAACGCGGCTGAATCCCTGGCATCGGGCCTCAGCCCCTATTCGCCGGGCGGCGGCCTGAAATCGGCCGGTTTCGGCGGCGCGCTGACATGGAAGACGACCGACAAGGTGACGACCAGCCTGTTTGGCGAGTACGAGCACCTGCTCGGTCCGGCCGCCGATTCCAGTATCGTCAAGGAACGCGGTTCGCCCGACCAGTTCCTCTTCGGCGTGTCGGCGACCTACCGTTTCGATTTTTCTCTGCGCTGAGCCCCTTTATTCCATGGCGGTGCTCGGTTACATACGCGCCATGAATTCCGACGCGCGCCGCCGCTCCATACGAATTACCGGCCCGGCCTTGCCTGCGGCCTGAGGCCGCCGGCGGGTCCGGGAGATTTTCGCTTTCCGCGCATTTTCCGCTTCGAGATGATGATCGCGCGCGGCCTCGCGCCGTCCGCCGCACAATGGCCAGAACGATGAACGACACCTCCGAAAAGATCGACTATTCCAAGACGCTCTATCTGCCGAAGACCGATTTTCCCATGCGCGCCGGGCTGCCGGAAAGGGAGCCGCAGCTTGTCGAGCGCTGGGAGAAAATGGATCTCTATCGGCGGCTGCGCGAAGACGCGGCGGGCCGTAAGAAATACGTGCTCCATGACGGGCCGCCCTACGCCAACGGCAACATCCATATCGGGCACGCGTTGAACAAGGTCTTGAAGGACGTGATTACGCGCTCCTTCCAGATGCGCGGCTACGATTCCAACTACGTGCCCGGCTGGGACTGCCACGGCCTGCCGATCGAATGGAAGATCGAGGAGCAGTACCGCGCCAAGGGCAAGGAGAAGCCGGACTTTTCCGACGGCAAGGCCATCAACGCCTTCCGCAAGGAATGCCGTGAGTTCGCGCAGCATTGGATCGGAGTGCAGACCGGCGAGTTCAAGCGGCTCGGCGTCGTCGGCGATTTCGACGATCCGTATTTGACGATGAATTTCCACGCCGAGGCGCGCATAGCCGGTGAGTTGATGAAATTCGCCATGTCGGGCCAGCTTTACCGAGGCTCCAAGCCGGTGATGTGGAGCGTGGTCGAGCGTACCGCGCTGGCGGAAGCGGAGGTCGAGTACCAGGATTACGAGTCGGACACGATCTGGGTGAAGTTTCCGGTGGCTTCCGGTTCCGCCGATCTCGCCGGCACTCATGTGGTCATCTGGACGACGACGCCCTGGACGATCCCCGGTAACCGCGCTGTGAACTATTCCCCGCGCATCGCCTACGGCCTTTATGAGGTGACGGCGGCCGAGAACGACTTCGGACCGCAGCCCGGCGAGAAGCTGATCTTCGCCGACAAGCTGGCGGAAGAATCCGCTGCGAAAGCCAAGGTGACGATGAATCGGCTTCGCAGCATTCCGGCCGAAGAGCTTGGAAGCCTTACGCTTTCTCACCCTTTCAAGGGCCTCGCCGGTGGTTACGAATTCTCCGTCCCCATGATTGCCGGCGACCATGTCACCGACGACGCCGGCACGGGTTTCGTCCACACCGCGCCGGGTCACGGTCGCGAGGATTTCGACGCCTGGATGGACCACGCACGCGAGCTTGAGGCGAGGGGGATCGATACCCGCATTCCCTTCACCGTCGATGATGCCGGCTTCCTCACCAAGGATGCGCCGGGCTTCGGTCCCGACCGCGAGGGTGGCGCTGTGCGCGTCATCGACGACAACGGCAAGAAGGGCGATGCCAACAAGGCTGTCATCGACGCACTGATCGCGCGCGGTTTGCTATTCGCGAGAGGGCGCCTGAAGCACTCCTACCCGCATTCATGGCGCTCGAAGAAAGCGGTCATCTTCCGTAACACGCCGCAATGGTTTGTCCACATGGACAAGGAACTCGGCGGATACGGCCTAACGGCCGAAGGCCGAGCGACCGACCGGTCGCCGGGCGACGTTTCGCCCGCCCCCGCGGAGGCGTTCGCGCAGCGGACTGCCGTGAGCGCGGGAATTGATACCCTCCGTTCCCGCGCCCTTGCGGCAATCGACGCGACGCGCTTCGTGCCGCAGGCGGGCCAGACGCGGCTGCGCTCGATGATCGAGGAGCGGCCCGACTGGGTGCTGTCGCGCCAGCGCGCCTGGGGCGTGCCGATCGCGGTTTTCGCCGATGCAGAGGGGCGCGTTTTGAAGGACGAGGCGGTCAACGCCCGCATCCTCGAAGCCTTCGAGAAGGAAGGGGCGGACGCCTGGTTCGCCGACGACGCGCGCGAGCGCTTCTTGGGCTCGCGCGCCGATGAGCCCTGGCACCGCGTCCGCGACATCCTCGACGTCTGGTTCGATTCGGGCTCCACCCACGCCTTCACGCTGGAGGATCGGCCCGACCTGAAATGGCCGGCCGATGTCTATCTCGAAGGGTCGGACCAGCATCGCGGCTGGTTTCATTCCTCGCTTCTGGAAAGCTGCGGCACGCGCGGCCGCGCGCCCTACGACGCCGTCATCACGCATGGCTTCACCATGGACGAGAACGGCCGCAAGATGTCGAAATCCCTCGGCAACACGGTCGTCCCGCAGGATGTCATGGCGAAATCCGGCGCCGACATATTGCGCCTGTGGGTGATGACCACCGATTATTGGGAGGACCAGCGCCTCGGCAGGAACGTCCTGCAGACCAATATCGATGGCTATCGCAAGCTCAGGAACACCGTCCGCTGGATGCTCGGCACTCTTGCCCATGACGAGGGCGAGAGCGTGCCGCTGGCTCAGATGCCGGAACTGGAGCGGCTGATGCTGCATCGGCTGGCCGAACTCGACCAGGTGGTGCGCAAGGGTTATGACGCCTTCGATTTCAAGCGCATCACCCGCGCGCTGCTCGATTTCATGGTGGTGGAGCTTTCCGCCTTCTATTTCGACATTCGCAAGGACGCGCTTTATTGCGACGCGCCGTCGAGCACCCGCCGCAAGGCCTCCGTCGAGATCGTGCGTCATCTCTTCGACTGCCTGGTGAAATGGCTGGCGCCGATGCTGCCCTTCACCATGGAGGAGGCATGGCTTGACCTTCATCCGGACGCGGTTTCGGTTCATCTGGCGCAGTTCCCGGATATCCCGGTGGACTGGAAGGACGAAGCCCTTGCCGCCAAATGGCGCACGCTGCGCGATGTCCGCCGCGTCGTCACCGGGGCGCTGGAGATCGAGCGGGCGGCAAAAACGATCGGCTCTTCGCTGGAGGCGGCGCCCGTCCTGCATATTGCCGATGCCGGGTTGCGCGCACTGGTCGAGAACGTCGACATGGCTGAGATATGCATCACCAGCGCCATCGAGGTGACGGGAGCGCCGGCCCCGGCAAGCGCCTTCGTCCTCGAAGACGTGCCGGGGGTGGCCGTCGAGTTCCGCCGCGCGGAGGAACTGGGCCTCGCCAAATGCGCGCGCTCCTGGCGCTATACGGACGATGTCGGCTCCGACGCGGCCTTCCCCGACGTTTCGGCGCGCGATGCGGCGGCGCTGCGGGAATTGCGGACGCTTGGCCGGTTGTGACATTTGGGCATCGTTCCCGCGGTGAACCGGCGCGCGGCTGTTTTGAATTTGTGAGTGGCGGCGACTGGCCGTTGCCCGCATGGGCTGGTTGCGTTACAAGCCGCCGAGGAGCGCCCTTGACCGACGCCATGTTGTCGCCGGATTCACCGGTCAAATCGCGGGCGTCGCTGGACAAAAGTTCGGCGTCGGGTGAGAGGCTGAAGAGCTTGGAACATATTGTCAGGTCCCGCCGGATCGCTTCTCGGCCATTGCTGATCGCCGCTGCCGGCTCGGTATGCCTGCTGGCGGCCGGTTGCACGGGTGCGCCGACCTACGGCACGGGGACGCCGGCCGACAAGCAGCTTCTCAATGATGTCACGGGCATTATCCAGCTAGGGCCGAAGGACAAGCCGCGCATCGATAATCGTCCGCGCCCCGAACTGGTTCGTCCTTCAAAGAGCGAAGTTGCGGTGCTGCCCCCGCCGCAGAACGACGTGGCTACGTCCGCCAACCCGCAATGGCCCGAATCGCCGGAAGCCAGACGCCAGAGATTGCGCATGGACGCGACGGCCCACCAGAGTGATCCGAGCTACGTTCCCGATATCGAGGGTCCCGCTCCCTCCCCATCCCGCGGCGGCGTGGTACATACGAAGGGATATGACGTTAATCTCGACGGCAGCGGCCTTTATTCGAATGCCGATCAGGCCAAAGAGTTCAAGCGCCGTCAGGCAATCAACAAGCAGGGCAGCCCGGCGGTACGCCGCTATCTGAGCGAGCCGCCGCTGACATACCGGCAGCCTGCGGCCACCGCCTCTTCGGACGAATTGGGCAAGGATGAGTGGAAAAAGCAGCGTGACCGCAAGAAGGACGCGCTGAAAGGCAAGAAGACCGGCTTCCAGTTTAGCGATCTTTGGCCCTTCTGAAGTCGACGGGCCTGTTTACAGGCCCCGCTGTCGACGTTTCTCCTGGAAGAATTCCTTTAGCAGCGCGGCGGATTCCTGCTCGCGAAACCCGGAATAGATTTCCGGGGAGTGATGGCAGGTCGGCTGGCCGAAGAATTTCGGGCCGTTGACTACCGCGCCGCCCTTCTCGTCGGGCGCGCCGAAATAAAGACGCCGGATGCGCGCGAAGGAAATGGCGCCGGCACACATCGCGCAAGGTTCCAGCGTGACGAAGAGATCGGCCTCAGCGAGGCGCTCGACCGCAAGCGCCGCGCAGGCCTCGCGGATCGCCAGCATCTCCGCATGCGCGGTGGGGTCGGCGAGTTCCCTTGTCCGGTTGCCGGCCCGCGCGATAATTTCACCGTCTTGCACGAGGACGGCCCCGACCGGCACTTCGCCCCGCGCCCCGGCCGCCTTGGCCTCTTCCAGCGCGATTTCCATATAGCCTGTCTGTCGCACGCGCCCGCCTCGAATTCTTCTCGCAAGGCTTCCGCCCACCTGATAGTTACGCGACCGGAAAGGCGAATGCCACATGGACGACAACGCAAAGAACGAGCGGCGCGGACGGCGTCCCGCAGGCGCGGAGCGTACGATCTCCCCTTCAAGCGGGGAAAGCGACAACTCCGAGCGCATCGCCAAGCGGCTTGCGCGGGCCGGCATCTCCTCGCGCCGCGAGGCCGAGGCGCTGATCGCCGCCGGCCGTGTCCGCGTCAACGGCACGGCGCTTTCCTCGCCTGCCTTCAATGTAGGGCCGCAGGACCGGATCGAAGTCGACGGAACGCCGATCCCGGCCATCGAGCGCACGCGGCTTTTCCTCTTCCACAAGCCGACGGGCGTGGTGACGACCAATCGCGACCCGCAAGGCCGTCGGACCGTGTTCGATTGCCTGCCGGGTGAATTGCCGAGGCTGATGACCGTCGGCCGGCTCGACATCAATACGGAGGGGCTGCTGCTTCTCACCAACGATGGCGGGCTGGCGCGCGTGCTGGAGCTTCCCACGACCGGCTGGCTGAGGCGCTACCGTGTTCGCGTGCATGGCAAGGTCGAGACGGAGGCGCTTTCCTCGTTGGGTGAGGGCATCGCGGTGGGCGGCGTCTTCTATGGCGCGGTGGAGGCCACGCTCGATCGCGAGCAGGGTTCCAACGCCTGGCTGACGATCGGCCTGAGGGAAGGCAAGAACCGCGAGGTGAAGAACATTCTGGGCGCGCTCGGCCTTGAGGTGACGCGCCTGATCCGGATCTCCTACGGGCCTTTCCAGCTTGGCGAACTGGGCGAGGGAGAGGTGCTGGAACTGAAGGGCCGCCTGTTGCGCGACCAGTTGGGCGAGCGGCTGATCGAAGAGGCCGGCGCCGATTTCGAGGCGGCCGTGGTCAGGCCTTTCTCCAACAAGCCGGTGCATGCGGGCCGTGAAGAGGAAGAGAAACGCCCGTCGCGCTCCCCGCAGCCCCGTGTCGAGGAAGGCGGCCTCATCCGCAACCGCAAGCGCACGCGTGAGCGGCAACGTGAAGACGCGCTGGACCGCCTGCAAACCACGCGGCCGCCCCGCTTCGAAAAAAGACGCCCCGACGACAAAGAACGTAGCCAGGACAGGGGTCGCTCCCCGGATAAGGGTCGCCCCCAAGACAAGGGTCGCCCCCAAGACAAGGGTCGTCCAGAAGACAAGAAGCGGGACACGCCAGCTCGCGCACGGGCGTCGAATGTCTGGATGGCTCCGGGCGCGCGCCCGGTCGGCAAGAAGAAGGCTGAAGAAACGCCCGCGCCACGCCCTTCCGGCGACCGGCCACCGCGCCCTCGCACCGATCGGCCCAGTCGGAGTTCACCCGCTGGCGGAAAACCGGATGAAAGGCGTGACCGGCCGCGCGCCCCCGGATCGGAAGGCCGGGCGACCGGACCCGGCGACAAGCCGGAACGCTATCGGTCGGCCGCAAAGCCCACCGGCGGCAGGCCGGCAGCAAAGCCCGGCAGCGGCAGGCCAGAAGGAAAACCCTGGGCCGGCAAGTCGGCAGGGAAACCGGGCGCGGGTAGGCCAGCCCGCAAGCCCGGGGGAAGCAGGCCTGAGGGGAGCAAGCCTGGGGGAAGCAGCAGATCGGGCGCGCCTCGGAGGGAAGGCGGCAAGCCGGGCGGTTCCAAGCCCGGTGGTTCCGGGGGCGGTTTCGGTGGCCGTCCCGCGCCACGCGGTGGTCCACGTCGGCCCCCGAAGAAAAGCTGATGCGGATCGTCGGCGGCGAGTTTCGCGGCCGGTCGCTCGCCACCCCGCGGTCGAGCGCCATCCGCCCGACCACCGACCGCACGCGCGAGGCCGTCTTCAACGTGCTCGCGCACCGCTTTGCCGGCCGGCTGGAGGGCGCGCGCGTGCTCGATCTTTTCGCCGGCACCGGCGCGCTCGGGCTGGAAGCATTGTCGCGCGGCGCTTCCTTCTGTCTCTTCGTGGAGGAATCCGCCGAGGGGCGCGGCCTGATTCGCGAGAATGTCGAAGCGTTCGGCCTGCAGGGGCGTACCAAGATATTCCGGCGCGATGCGACAGGGCTCGGCGAGGTAGGCACGATGCAGCCCTTCACGCTGCTTCTAGCCGACCCCCCTTATGGCAAGGGCTTCGGCGGCAGGGCGCTTGAGGCGGCGCGCGCCGGCGGCTGGCTCCGGCAAGGCGCGCTTTGCGTCGTCGAGGAGGCAGCCGGTGCGCCTTTCGAGACAGGACCCGGCTTCACCTCCCTCGACGGCCGCGAATATGGCGACACGATCATCCGATTTCTGGAGCATGTCTCCCGAAAGTGTGTACCGGTTTCGGGGTAAGACATGCGCAAAATCAAAAAGCTAAAGCGCACGGAGCGAATCTGAAAGATCGCGATGCGTTTTAGAACCCGCCCGATTGGCGCCCCGATCTTTCTTATGACGGATAATTCACTTTCGGTGTGCACCCCCGCCCGATAGGTTGCCGGAACGAATCCCAGGGAAGACTAGATGACCGATGATATGGCACTCATGCGATGGCTGCGCCGCGCCATTGTCTCCTTGGCACTGGCTGTCGCATTTGCGACGGCATCGCTGCCAGCCTCCGCGAAGGCTCCGGAAAAGCCCTCGGAATCCGCCCGCATCTCGGATTTCACGCTGGCAAACGGGCTGGAGATCGTGGTCATCCCCGATCATCGCGCGCCGGTCGTCACCCACATGATCTGGTACAAGGCCGGAAGCGCCGACGAAGCCGCCGGCAAGTCCGGCATAGCGCATTTCTTCGAACACCTGATGTTCAAGGGCACGAAGAATCATCCGTCCGGCGAGTTTTCGCAAAAGGTGGCGGAGATCGGCGGACAGGAGAACGCCTTCACCTCCTATGACTACACCGCATTCTACCAGCAGGTGGCGCCGTCGGCGCTCGAGACGATGATGCGCTATGAAGCAGACCGCATGCGCAACCTGACCTTGACCGACGCCGTCATCGGCCCGGAGCGCGACGTTATCCTGGAAGAGCGGCGTATGCGCATCGACAACAATCCCGGTGCGGTCCTCGATGAAGAGGTCAACGCCACCCTCTACCAGAACAGCCCCTACCGCTATCCCGTGATCGGCTGGCGGCAGGAGATCGAGAAGCTCAACCGCGCGGACGCGGTCGCGTTTTACGATCATTTCTACGAGCCCAACAACGCGGTCGTCGTGGTGGCGGGCGATGTCGATGCCGACACCGTGCGGAAATATGCCGAGGAGACCTACGGCAAGGTTCCGCGTGGCACCGACCTGCCGCCGCGCATCCGGCCGCAGGAACCCCAGCAGGATACCAGGCGCACGGTTACGCTCAACGATCCGCGCGTCACCGTGCCGAGCTTCAGCAAGAAGTGGGTGGTGCCCTCCTACGGGAGTGCCGAACCGGGCGTCGCCGAATCGCTCGACCTCCTTGCCGAAATCCTCGGCGGCGGCGTGCGCAGCAGGCTCTATCAGGACTTGATCGTGGAGAAGGGCATCGCCGCTTCGGCAGGCGCCTATTATCGGGGCACCGCGATCGACCCTTCCAGCTTCGGCGTCTACGCCTCGCCGCTCGGCGGCGCCAAGCTTGCCGATGTCGAGAAGGCGGCCGATGCCGAGATCGCGCGCATCGTCAAGGACGGGGTTTCCCAAGAGGAACTCGCCAAGGCCAAGAAGCGCTTCGTGCGCGGCATGATCTTCGCCCGGGACAACCAGGCCGGCATGGCGCGCCTCTATGGCTCGGCGCTGACAACGGGCGAGACGGTCAAGGATGTGGAGGAATGGCCGAACCGTATCGAGGCCGTTACCGCCGATCAGGTAAAGGAGGCGGCGAAATATCTCGATCCGGCGCGTTCGGTGACCGGGTATCTCTTGCCTCCCGAGCAGGAGGTGAACTGAAATGAGGATGCCGTCCGGAATGAACCTGCCGTTGATCCGCGCGACCGTCACCGCCCGCTTCCTCGCGCTTGCGCTCGTCTTATGCTGGCTCACCGCGCTTGCCATGCCGGCGAGTGCCGAAGTCTCCATCCAGGACGTGACATCGCCGAAGGGCATCTATGCCTGGCTGGTCGAGGATTATTCGGTCCCCATCGTCACCATCCGCTTCGCCTTCGCCGGCGGCACGACGCAGGACCCGGACGGCAAGGAAGGCCTCGCCAATCTGATGACCGGCCTTTTCGACGAAGGCGCGGGCGATCTCGACAGCGATGCTTTCCAGGAGAAACTGGACGATGCAGGCGCGGAGATGCGCTTCGAAGCCAATCGCGACCGCATCTACGGCTCCATGCGCATGCTCGCTTCGGAAGAGGACGCGGGCTTCGGTCTCCTCAAGCTTGCGGTGGAGAAGCCCCGCTTCGACCAGAAGCCGATCGACCGCATCCGCGCGCAGGTGATCTCCGGCATCCGTGGCTCGGAGAACGACCCGAACACGCAGGCCGGCATTGCCATGGCGAAGGCGCTCTATGGCGACCATCCCTATTCGAAACGCAGCGACGGCACGCCTGAAACGCTCGCCACGATCACTTCGGATGATTTGAAAGCCTTCCACCACCGCCAGTTCGCGCGCGACAATCTGACGGTGGCGGTAGTCGGGGCGATCGACGCCGAGGCGCTGAAGAAGGTGCTGGACGAAGTGTTCGGCGGCCTGCCGGAGAAGGCCGACCTGACGCCCGTTCCCGATATCAAGCCGAAGCTCGACCAGCGGGTGCAGATCGCCTACGATCTGCCGCAAACGTCGCTCCATCTCTTCTATCCCGGCGTCAGGCGCAACGCGCCGGATTTCTTCGCCGCCTATCTGATGAACCAGATTCTGGGTGGCGGCACCTTCTCGTCCAGATTGTTCGAGGAGGTTCGCGAAAAGCGCGGCCTCGCTTACGGCGCGGGCTCCAGCCTCATCGACAGGGAGCATGCGACGGGCCTCGCGATCCAGACCGCGACGCGCTCCGACAAGGCGCCCGAAACGCTGAAAATCGTCCGCGATGTGGTGAAGCAGATGGCGGAGGAGGGGCCGACCGCCGGGGAACTCGCCGAGGCGAAGAAATACGTCATCGGCGCCTTCGCCATCGGCAATCTCGATTCCTCGGCGGCGATCGCGCGCACCCTTGTCGATCTCCAGATCGACCATCTCGGCATCGATTACATCCAGACGCGCGAGGCCAGGATCAACGCCGTCACCCTGGACGAAGTGAAAGCGGAGGCGAAGAAACTTCTCACCGTCGAGCCCGCGATCCTGATCGTCGGCCCGAAATTCGACAGCGCCGAGAAGGGATA
>JAKDNM010000203.1 GCA_030456445.1 Hyphomicrobiales bacterium | reverse complement strand
GCGTCGACGAAGCGCGACCAGTGCATGAGGAAGCCGCCTTCCGGCCCCATGCGGTACTGGTGGAGATCGTACCAGCCCTGCCCCGACAGGAAGTCGAGGACCTCGACCATGCGCATCAAGCTGTCATTGTCGGCATTCGGGCCGTAGATGCGGGGAAAGCCCTGCCAGGCATGGATAAGCACGACCGCGGCGGCGACGAGCAGCGACAGGCCAAGATCCTGCTGCCAGGGCGAGAGCCGGCCCAGGTCGCGTCTTGCGAGCGTTATCGCGTTATTTACCATGAAACCAGGCGGGGCCTGAGAAAATCGGCCGCCGCTCCCCGCATCTGCCGGCCGAAACGTAACCTTAACGGCTTCAATAAAGTGTAAAGCGGCTTGGCGATATCGACCCGCTGTCGAAGGGGCGCTCTTGAACATGGATGATTCTTCGGATTTTGCGATCGCAATTCTTCTCCCGTGCCACAATGAGGAGAAGACGATCGGCGACGTGGTTGCCCGTTTCCGGGCGGCGCTGCCGGGCGCGAGCATTCATGTCTACGACAACAATTCGACCGACCTGACGGCGCTTAGGGCACGCGCCGCCGGCGCCATCGTCGTGAAGGAGCCACGGCAGGGCAAGGGCAATGTCGTGCGGCGCATGTTCGCCGACATCGATGCCGATCTCTATGTCATGGCCGACGGCGACGGCACCTATGCGCCGGAGGATGCTCCCCAGCTCATCAACGCGCTTCTGACCGAACGCGCCGACATGGCGGTAGGAACGCGGCGCGGCGTGACCGACGATGCCGGCCGCGCCGGACATGCCATCGGGAACCTTCTCTTCAATCGACTGTATCATCGCCTTTTCGGACGCGATTTCACCGATATCTTTTCCGGTTACCGCATATTCACGCGGCGTTTCGTCAAAAGCTTTCCGGCCGTTTCCGGCGGCTTCGAGATTGAGACTGAAATGTCGGTGCACGCATCTATCCTGAAAATCCCGACGGTGGAGATCGCACTCGACTACGGACGCCGTGTGGAAGGTTCCGCCTCCAAGCTGTCCACGTGGAAAGACGGGCCAAAGATACTCTGGACCTTTGCGATGCTGCTGAAGGAGACGCGGCCCTTCCGCTTTTTCGGCTCGCTCAGCGCCGTCTTTGCGGTCGCCAGCCTCGGCTTCATGCTGCCGGTCCTGTCGGAATACGCCGTGACCGGTCTGGTCCCGCGCATGCCGACCTGGGTGCTGTCGATCGGCCTTGCGCTGATGTCGATGCTGCTTGCCATAGCGGGGATGATCCTCGATTCGGTCGCGTGCGGGCGCGCGGAACACAAGCGCCTGCTCTACCTTGCCATCGCGCCGCTACGCGGCAATCGCGTTCTGGCGGAAATCGAGCCGGCCGATCGACAGCCCGCGGAGGCGCGGCGACAGAAGCGCGCGGCATGAAAAAGCCGCTCGGCTTTGCCCTCGTCGGCGGCATCGGCTTTGCCGTCGATGCGGCCGTGCTCATGCTGCTGCTCGGCACGACATCGCTCGACCCGTTTTCGGCACGCCTTATCTCGGTGGCGGTCGCCCTCTCGGCCACCTGGATGCTGAACCGGTACATCACCTTCGGGCCGAGTAGCCGTGCCTTGATCACCGAAGGTGCCCGCTACGGGGGGGTAGGGATGGCAACCAGCCTGATCAATTACTGCATCTATTCGGCCTTGCTCCTCACATTTTCGGCAATGCCGCCGCTTGTGGCACTCGTCCTGGCCTCGAGCGCAGCCATGGTCCTTTCGTATCTTGGCTATTCGCGGCTCGTCTTCGATCGGTAAGCCGCGTCTTCCAGTGCCGATTGGCAGCGGGCGGCGAACGGGATAGACGGTGCTTCAATATCTCGCCCGCCCGGAGAACAGCCCATGCCGCTCAGCGTCGCCATCCAGATGGACCACGTATCCACCATCCACATCGCCGGCGATACGAGTTTCGCCCTGGCGCTGGAGGCGCAGCGACGCGGCCACAAACTTTATCACTATACGCCGGACCGCCTCTCCATGCTCGGCGGCAGGGTTTTCGCGCGGCTGGAGACGCTTTCCGTGGTGGACAAGGCGGAGAAGCACTACTCGCTCGGCGAACCGGTGCGAACGGACCTCTCGGAGATGGACGTGGTGCTCCTGAGGCAGGACCCGCCTTTCGACATGAACTACATCACCACGACACATATGCTGGAGCGCATCCATCCGGCAACGCTGGTGGTCAACGACCCGGCCTGGGTGCGAAACAGCCCGGAAAAGATATTCGTCACCGAGTTTCCCGACTTGATGCCCGAGACGCTGATCACCAAGGACCCGCTCGAAGTGGCGGCCTTCCGCCGCGAGCACGGCGACATCATCGTCAAGCCGCTCTACGGCAATGGCGGCGCGGGCGTGTTTCACCTGCTGGAAGCCGACCGCAATCTGGCCTCGCTTCTGGAGATGTTCGGCCAGATGTTCCGCGAGGCCTATATCGTGCAGCGCTACCTGAAGGAGGTTCGCGCCGGCGACAAGCGCATCATGCTCATCGACGGCGAGCCGGTGGGCGCCGTCAACCGGGTGCCTGCGGAGCACGATTCGCGCTCCAACATGCATGTCGGCGGCCGCGCCGAGCCGATCGGGATGACGGAGCGCGAGCGCGAGATCTGCGCGCGCATCGGCCCAGCGCTGAAGGAACGCGGCTTTCTTCTGGTCGGCATCGATGTGATCGGCGACTATCTCACCGAGATCAACGTCACCTCGCCAACCGGCATCCGCGAGGTGAAGCGCTTCGGCGGGACGGATATCGCGGCGCTGTTCTGGGACGCGGTGGAGGAGAAGCGCGGCGCACGCTGAAGGCGACCCTTGGGTCGGCTGCGTCCGCCTTCGTTCTCTTTCCACAACCGGCAACAACCGGATTGCAGCTTCCGCGATCATTTGTTCTCTAATTGTTCTTGCGCATGGTCGCGATCCGTGCTTGTCTGCCGATGAGGGCACGGAGGGACAATATGGTTTCGCGGGTACGCACGGTCGCCTTCCAGGGCATCGAGGCCGTCCCGGTCGACGTGCAGGTGATGGTCGCTCCCGGCAAGGTCGGCATGCAGATCGTCGGCCTGCCGGACAAGGCTGTGGCCGAAAGCCGTGAACGGGTGCAGGCGGCGCTGCACGCGTCGGGTCTGTCGATGCCGGCCAAGAAGGTGACGGTCAATCTGGCGCCGGCCGACCTGCCCAAGGAGGGCAGCCACTACGATCTTCCGATCGCGCTTGGCCTGATGGCGGCGCTCGGCGCCGTGCCGGGCGACGCGCTGGCGGAATATGTCGTTCTGGGCGAGCTTTCGCTGGACGGCACGATCACGCCGGTCACAGGCGCCCTGCCGGCGGCGATGGGCGCCAATGCCGAGGGCAAGGGGCTGATCTGCCCGCATGGTTCGGGGTCGGAAGCCGCCTGGGCGGGCGAGGAGATCGACATCCTCGCGCCCCGCAGCCTGATCGCCATCGCCAACCATTTCCGCGGCACGCAGGTTTTGAAGCGGCCCGAGGCGCGTATCCGGCCCGCGCCGGGGACACTGCCCGACCTCGCCGACATCAAGGGACAGGAAAGCGCCAAGCGGGCGCTGGAGGTGGCGGCGGCCGGCGGGCATAATCTGCT
>JAKDNM010000015.1 GCA_030456445.1 Hyphomicrobiales bacterium | reverse complement strand
ACCCGGATCGACGCGCGCGTCCAGCACGTGGTCGATGCCGTCCGCGCCGGCAATCTCTATGTGAACCGCAACCAGATCGGCGCGGTGGTCGGCTCGCAGCCCTTTGGCGGCGAGGGACTTTCGGGAACGGGGCCGAAGGCGGGCGGGCCGCACTATCTGCGCCGGTTCCGGAAATCCGCGGGTGGCGCGGCCCACACGATTTCCACTGCCGCGCCGGCCATATCGGCAAACGAGCTTGATGCGCGGTTTCCCTCCGACGCGAAGGGCGGATGGGCGCGGCGCGACGATCGTATCCCGACGCTACGCAAGCTCATCCGCGGCAAGGTGGTTGCAGCGATGGCCGCTTCAGCGGTGGTCGAATACGGCCCCGTCGACCTGCTCGGCCCGACCGGCGAGGCCAACACCCTGGTGACCGCCCCGCGCGGCCGCGTGCTATGCCTCGGCCCCGATGCCGATACGCTGCTTGCGCAGGTGGTACAGGCGCTCGCCGCCGGCAATGTGGTCCTTGCCGTCACGCCGGATGCGGTGAAGACGCTTGCCCCGCTGACGGGGAAGGGCCTGCCGATTGCGGCAATTGACGGCACGGTTGATCCCGAGGATCTCCGCGAATTGTCCGTCGATCTCGTCGCTTTCTCCGGTAATGCCGAAACCTTGCGCGGGCTTCGTCGGGCGCTTGCTTTGCGGCCGGGTCCGATCGTCGGCATCGCCAGCGAGAGGATCAATCCGATAGCCTACGTCCACGAGCGCGCCATCTGTGTCGACACGACGGCTGCCGGCGGCAATGCCAGCCTTCTGGCTTCATCCTAAGTATTCATCAAAAAGACAAACCCCTCCTCTTCGCGAGGAAGAGGAGGGGCAGGCTAACGGCAGTTGAGCGGCAAGGGCGAACGCCCGCCCGTCGCGCCCTTACCGCTCGGCCGCTATGCTCGTACTTCCTGGCGCTGGAAGGTCACGTAGGCGCCAGTGAAGATCAGAAGCATGGCCGCGACCATGCCGGAAAGTTGCGGCCATATAAGCAGCGCGCTCTGCGAGAAGGGCAGGGGCGCTCCCGGTATCGCACCCTCCATCTGCTCCATGAACACCAGACCCAGCGCACGTGTCTGGGGGCTGAGAAGCGCCTGCGCGGTTTCCGAGAAGAGCGTGTTCGGCGAAATACGCGCGAGCGCGCTTTGCATTTCCACCGCGCTGACCAGCGTCATCGGATTGGTGGGATCGATCGGCGCCAGCGCAACGGTCAGCGCATGGACGATCATGCCCCAGAAGATGGCGAAGATCAGCCACAGCGCCAAAGCCGCAAGCGCCG
This sequence comes from Hyphomicrobiales bacterium, assembly GCA_030456445.1. Lineage (GTDB taxonomy): Bacteria > Pseudomonadota > Alphaproteobacteria > Rhizobiales > Rhizobiaceae > Mesorhizobium_L. The sequence continues at coordinate 44,564 of JAKDNM010000015.1, read as the reverse complement.
AAGTCGCCGCTTGCCGGAAGATCGTCGAGAAGAGCAGCGCCAGCGCCAGCCACACGCCCGCATAGGCGAGGCATGCGACGAGGAAGGCCAGTCCGCGCGCGATTTCCGGCCCGCTCGGCGGCAGGCCAAGCGTCAAAATGCCGAGCCCGGTCATCAGGAGCCACAACGTCAGCAGGCAGAGCGCCAGCACGATCATGCCGCCGAGGAATTTCCCGAACAACAGCGCATCGCGGTAGATCGGCTGCGCCAGGATGCGGCTCATGGTGCGGCGGCTGTACTCGCCGTTGATCGAATCGAAGGCGAGAGCGATCGAGACGAGCGGAAGCAGAAAGCCGAGAAAAGCCACGAAGGAGGGGACCGGCTGCTTGGCGGTCGTCAGCAGGCGCAGGAAGAGGAACGGGTCCTGGCCGATCGTGTTCTTGATCTCGCCGATGGCGCCGTAAACGCTGCCGAAGGCGGTGAGAAGCACCAGAAGCATGACGAAGTGGAATCGCGCCGAGGAGAAATGGTCGGCCGCTTCCTTCCACGCAATGGTGGACATGCCCGAAAGGGCTGAACCCTTACGCCGCATTGACCATCTCCCTGTTCTGGTCCGTCTCGAAGTAGCGCACATAGACGTCGTCGAGACTGGACTGGCTCATCGACAGGCTCTTCAGTGATCCGCCGGCGGCGACGATGGCTCTCGATATTTCCGAACGAAGATCGCCGTCGGCGTCGATCTGGACCGAACCGTTCTTCCTGCGCGTTACCCTTCGGATGCCCTTGATCGCCGCGACCACTTTTTCGGGGTCCACGCCTTCCGCCTCGAGATCGATGATGCAGATGCCGCCGAGCACCGTTCCGGCGATGTCGGGCACGGTTCCGACCAGCCCCGCCTTGCCTTCGCGGAAAAGCGCCACCCGGTCGCAGACCGACTGCACCATGGACAGCAGGTGCGAGGAAAGGATCACCGTCATCCCTTCCTTGGCAAAAGACGAGATGAGGTGGAGGAGTTCCTGCGTCGATTGCGGATCGAGGCCGGAAGTCGGCTCGTCGAGAATGGCGAGCCGGCTACCCTTGGCGACGAGTTCGGCAAGGCCGAGTCTTTGACGCATGCCGCGTGAGAAGGTCTTGACCCGCCGGTCGGCGACCTTGGCCAGACGGACGCGCTGCAAAGCCTGCTCGATGCGGGCCTCCCGTTCGTTTTCCGCGATGCCGGAAAGCTTGGCGATGTAGCGCAGGTTCTCACGTGCGGTGAGCTGGTCGTAGAAACCCACCGCGTCGGGCATGTAGCCGACCTCGCGCTTGACCGAGAGTGGATCGCGCAGCGGATCGTGGCCGAAGACGCGGACCGTGCCTGAAGACGGTTCGGTGAGGCCGAGCAGCATGAGGATGGTCGTCGTCTTGCCCGACCCGTTGGGGCCGAGCAGGCCGAATACTTCGCCCGCTTCTATCTGGAGGTCGAGCCCGTTCACGGCGATGGTCGGACCGTACCGCTTGGTGAGGCCTTTCGCCTCGACGACTGGCGCGCTCATCTGCGGCCGTACCTTGTCACGGCGCCGGCCATCACGAGAACGGCGATGCCGATGATGCCGAGGCCGGCGAGGCCCCACTCGGTCGAAGTCTCGACGGTGACGCGGAATTTCAGATTGTCCGAAGCGCCCTTGCCATTCGAATCGACGTTGACGGAATAGTCCCCGGCAATAGCGTTCGAAGCAGGCGTGATCCGCATTTGCGCCTGGGCCTTCCCGCCCGGCGCGATCTGCTCGATCTTGGCGGGGGAGAAGTCGATCTTCCAGCCGGAAGGCGCATTGGCGGAAAGCTTTACGTCTGTCGCAGGCGCACCGCCTGTGTTGTTGACGGTGAAGGTGAAGGAATGCTCCTTGCCGGCGACCGCCGAACCGGAAAGCATGCCGCTTGGCCCGTCGAGCGCCAGCTTGGGCTGTCCGGTGATGTCGAGCATCAGCGCTGTCTGGGCCTGCGTCTTGCCGGTGCTGGTGCCGACCTCCACCTTGTATTTGCCGGCCGGGATGTCCTGCGGCGGTTTCACCGAAAGCTTTATGTCCTTCGATTCATTCGCTTTCACCGGGATGGAAGTGAGTTCCTGCGAACCGTACTGTTCCTTGAAGGTGGCGTCGAAACCGGGAGGCGTCCGTGCCGCGAGATTGACCGTCACGTTCGACGGGCTGTCGTTCTTGATGGTGAGATCGTAGTCGAAATTCGAGCTTGCCGAACCGCGCAGCGCCGGCAGTTTCGATTCGAGCTTGAGCGATGCGGGGGCGGGCGGCGCGAGTGTCACGCTGATCGGCACGGAGAGCTTGTTATCGGCGGCCATGCCCATCAGGTTCAGCGTATAGGTCTTGGTTTCCGCATCCTTCGGCGGTGTCATCTTGAGCGTGAGCGAGCGATTGTCGCCCGGACCGACCATGGCGGCCTTCACCGGCTTGCCGCCGCCCTCGAACTCGTAATGCCACCCCTGAGGCACGCCCTCGAGCGAAAGCTGGACCCGCTCGGGCGGCATGCCGTGGTTTTCGAGCGAAAGGTCCATCGTGAAGGACTTGCCCACCTGTTCGGTGACGGCGGGATAGTCGGTCGTCAGCCAAACGCCGGTAGGAGCGTTCGGCGGCGAGGAGGGCGGCTCGGCCAGAGCGCCGGAGGCGGCGAGCGCTAGCCCGCTGGTAAGAACCACGAATCCGAGCGGAGAAAATGCGGTTCGCATACGAAAATCCCTTCTTGCTGCAAAAACCCGCGCGCGGAAGCAATTTGTTTCCGCGTGAAAAAGGTCGTGAATGCGGGCAAGCTTCGCCTCAAATGCGGCAGGAATCTGCCGATTACATTAAATTCACGTAATGTTTGAAGGGCTTGGCGGACGTCTGAATTAAGGCAGAAAAAGGCCGGAAGCCGCCCCGCTTCCGGTGCCCGAAGGTAAAGATAGGGCGGTCGCCGAGGCGGCGGCGATCAACCCGCCTCCAACGCCGCGCTTATCTTCGCCGCGTTTTCGGCCAGGACTTTCGGGTCTTCCATGGGGCCGGCAGGCGGTTTCAGCGCCACGCCTGCAAAGCGCGGAATGACATGGACATGCAGGTGGAATACGACCTGCCCGCCTTCCGCCTCGTTGAATTGCTGGACGGTCAGGCCCGGCGCATCGAACGCCTTCATCGCCGCGCGTGCGACCTTTTGTACGGTGCGCATGACGGCGGCGAGGCTCGCGGGATCGACGTCGAGGATATTGCGGGCGGGCTTCTTGGGCACTACCAGCGAATGACCGGGGCCACGCGGCATGATGTCCATGAAGGCAAAAGTCTCGTCGTCCTCGCAGATCTTGTGCGAAGGGATTTCACCACGCAGGATGTTGGCGAAGATGTTGTCGGTATCGTAGCCCATCATTGTCCTCTTATGCCGATCCAGCGCATCATCGCCCTGCCGATGGCTGCGAATCAAGGGCTGCAGGATGCTTTGGAACTATCTCTATCTGACGATCGCCGTCATGTTCGAGGTGGTGGCGACGACCGCCCTGAAGGAAACGCAGGGCTTTACCCGGTTGGCGCCGTCGCTGATCGTGGCGGTCGGCTACGGCTTCGCCTTTTATTTCCTTGCGCTGGTGCTGCGCACCATGCCGGTCGGCGTGGTCTACGCGCTTTGGAGCGGCGCCGGCATCCTTCTGGTCACGGCGATCGGCTGGCTCTGGTTCAGGCAAGCTCTGGATATCCCCGCGCTCGCCGGAATGGCGCTGATCCTGGCCGGCGTGGTGGTCATCAATCTGTTTTCGAGGACTCTGGTCCATTGATCGAGACATCACCCCTGCGGAACGGCCCGTGCTGGCCAAGGATTTCACCAGTAAGCGCAACATCGCGTCGCTCTCGTTGCAGATAGTCGGCGACCGCGTTCCTGAAGCCTGAATGCGGGATGTAATGCGCGGAGGTCGTGGTGACCGGCATATAGCCGCGCGCCAGCTTGTGCTGGCCCTGTGCGCCCGCCTCGACGATCTTGAGGCCGCGCTCGATCGCGAATTCGATGGCCTGGTGATAGCAGACCTCGAAATGCAGGAAGGGGTGGTCCTCGATGCAGCCCCAGTTGCGGCCGAACAGCCTGTCCGAGCCGATGAAATTGATGGCGCCGGCGATATAGCGGCCGTTCCGCTTCGCCATGACGAGGAGGATATCGTCCGCCATGCGCTCGCCGATCAACGAGAAGAATTTGCGATTGAGATAGGGACGACCCCATTTGCGGCCGCCCGTATCCATGTAGAAAGAAAAGAAATCGTCCCAGACGCGCTCGGTAAGTTGCTGGCCTGTCAGTCGGTCGATCGTGATCCCGTCCGCGACGGCCTCGCGCCGTTCCTTCTTGATCGCCTTCCTTTTGCGTGAGGCGAGCGAGGCCAGGAAATCGTCGTAGCTCGAATAGCCATCGTTGACGAAGTGGAACTGCTGGTCGGTGCGCAGCAGGAAGCCGGCATCTTCGAGCGCCGAAACATCGCCCTCCACGGCGAAGGTCACATGGGCGGAGGAGACGCCCAGACGCTCGGTCAGCGCCTTCACCCCCGCGACAAGCGCCGCCCGACCACTTGCGGCATCGACCGCGCGGTCGACCAGCAGGCGCGGCCCGGTGACCGGCGTGAACGGCACCGAGATTTGCAGCTTCGGATAGTAGGTTCCGCCGGCGCGCTCGAAGGCGTCGGCCCAGCCATAGTCGAAGACATACTCGCCCTGACTATGCGATTTCAGATAGCACGGCACCGCGCCGATCAGCCGACCGTCGGACGATTCGAGGCGAAGATGCTGCGCCATCCAGCCGGTACGGCGCGTCGCGCAGCCGGTCTCTTCGAGCGTCTTCAGGAAAGCCAGCGATATGAAAGGATTATAACCGTTTTCGGCATCAGCCCGCGAAGTCCCGCGCAGACGGTTCCATTCCTCGTCGGTGAAGGAAGCAAGATCGGTCGTCACGCGAAGGGTGAATTCGTTTTCAGCCTTCGTCGCTCCGTTCATATTCTGCGTCATGCCCGATTAGATACGCCGCCCGGACATCCTTGCAAGGTGGAGCGCCGTTCAGACGCTCGCCACCTCGGGGATAAAACCTTCGAAGGTCATCTGGTCGGCATATTTGAAGGTGAGATCGGCGGCGGTCTGGTCGCGCACCGTCCAGCTTACCACCGGCATGGACAGTTCTTCGCGCACGAGGCTGACGAAGCGGTTCGGCATGTCGGCCAGGCAGTAGGAAACGAAGGAGAGATCGTAGGCCAGCATGGCGAAATGCCCCTCGATATCCTTGTCCGTCTGCCCGAGCGCCGTCAGCCCGGCGGGAATGCCCGGCGCGTCTTTCGGGAACTGGCGGACAAGCCAGTGATCGAAGGACATGATGGCGGCCTTGCCCTTGTAGCCGGAGAGCAGTCCGGCGACCTTGGCGACAAGGCCGTCATCCTTGCCTTCCATGCCCTTCATTTCGATGACCAGCGGTACCTTGCCGGCGACCGTTTTCAACATCTCCGCCAAGGTAGGTATGCGATCGTCGCTGGTCCCGATCTTCATCGCGGCAAGCTCGGCAACGGGATAGTCGCAAGGCTGGCCATCGCGTCCGGTCAGCCGCTTCAGGTCGTCATCGTGGAAGACGACCGGGACCCCGTCGCTGGAAAGGTGCACGTCGCACTCGATCGCATAGCCGTGCCGAACCGCCTCACGGAAAGCCGACAGCGTATTTTCCCAGCGGGCCTTGTTGAGGTCGTGAAGGCCGCGATGCGCAATCGGATTTTCGGCAAGCCATGGAATGGCGATCATGGGATTACATCGCCTCGATAATGGATTCGACCTCGACCGATGCGTTGAGCGGTAGTGAGGCCATCCCGACGGCGACCCGCGAATGCTTGCCGCGCTCGCCGAGGATGGCGGCCAGAAGATCGGAAGCGCCGTTGCCGACGAGATGCTGGTCGGTGAAATCGGGCGTCGAGGCGACAAGGACCGAAATCCTCAAAACGCTCTTCAACTGTTCGAGATCGCCGAGCGCCGCCTGTACCTGCGCGAGGATATTGATGGCACAGAGCCTTGCCGCTTCCTGTCCCGCCGCGACATCCAGGTCGCGCCCGAGCAGGCCGGCGGAGACAAGCTTGCCGTCCTTCAGCGGCAACTGGCCGGAAATGAAGAGAAGATTGCCGGCCCGGCCGAAAGGTACGTAGTTCGCCGCGGGTGCTGCCGGCCTGGGCAGGACAATGCCGTGTGCATCGAGCCGTGATTGTATGGTATCGACCATTTTCTACCCTCCTTGGGAAAGTGAATGTGCATTCGCGAGAGGCGTATCTTTTCCGCCTCGCTTCCGCCACGACTTTTTCCGAGCTTCACGAAAATTCGCGGCTTGGGGCCGCCATTGGAGTTCCTGCATGGGCGCCAGCCGCCAGTTCGTAATAATCGCGCTCGCCTTGCTCGCTACATGCAACGTGCAGCAGGCATCCGCCCGGTTTCTCGCCTCGCACCGGGCGATCTACGACCTCGCGCTCGACAAGGCGAGCGACAAATCGGGAATAACCAGCCTCAGCGGCCGCATGGTCTACGAGTTCAGCGGGTCGCCTTGTGAAGGCTATACGACGAACTTCCGCTATGTGACGCGTATCAATACCGAGAATGCGCCTCGCCTCACCGACCAGCAGACGACCACTTTCGAGGATGGCGACGGCAAGACGTTCAGCTTCGCGACGAAATCCCTTGTTGACGGGGACCTCGACAAGGAGGTCGAGGGCGTGGCGACACGCGGCCCCGATGACATTGCGGTGAAGCTCACCAAGCCGCAGAAGGCCGACCTGAAGCTGCGGCAGACCTGGTTCCCGACCCAGCATCTCGTCGAGCTCCTCGGCAAGGCCGAGCATGGGGAGCATTTTTATGAAACCAGCCTGTTCGACGGGTCGGACGATGCCGATCGTGTGATGACCACGACGGTCGTTATTGGCAAGCGTAAGGAAACCAAAGCGGACGATCCGGAATATGCCGCTCTGGGCAGTTTGAAAAACGACCCCTACTGGCCGGTTACGATCGCCTATTTCGACACCAGCGGCGGCAAGGGGAGCGGTATGCTGCCGACCTACTCCATTTCGCTCAAGCTGCACGACAACGGCATCACGCGCGACCTCCTGATGGACTATGGGGACTTCTCCGTGAAGGGCAGGCTGGTCGATCTCTCCGTATTCGAGCCGCATAAGGACAAGTGCGGGAAATAGTCTCCGCCGTGCCGGGCCTGAGTGCGATTTTCAGGCCGGACGCCATAACCGTCCATGGCTTGCGTTTCCTTGGCCGAGCCTTTATATGCGCGCTTATTCCACACACGGATCATGGTTTTCGTCCGGGAGAAATCCGGCGAAGACCGCCGGTGGCGACCTGGAAATTCCGGTTCGTCGGGATCCGTGGAGGCTTGAACCGGAAAGGACGATTAAATGGCTCTGCCTGATTTCAGCATGCGCCAGCTTCTGGAAGCTGGTGTTCACTTCGGCCACCAGACCCATCGCTGGAACCCGAAGATGGCGCCCTATATCTTCGGCGCCCGCAACAACGTTCACATCATCGACCTCTCGCAGACGGTGCCGCTGCTGCACCAGGCGCTCAAGGTCATATCGGATACGGTCGCCGGGGGCGGTCGCGTGCTTTTCGTCGGCACCAAGCGTCAGGCGTCGGAACTGGTCGCCGATGCTGCGCAGCGCTCAGCGCAATACTACGTGAATTCGCGCTGGCTGGGCGGCATGCTCACCAACTGGAAGACGATCTCCAACTCGATTTCGCGTCTGCGCAAGCTCGATGAGTTGCTCGCCGGCGAAGCCCAGGGCTTCACCAAGAAGGAGCGCCTTACCCTCGATCGCGAGCGCGAGAAGTTGAACCGCGCGCTCGGCGGCATCAAGGATATGGGCTCGACGCCGGACCTGATCTTCGTGATCGATACCAACAAGGAAGCGATCGCGATCGAGGAAGCCAAGCGTCTTGGCATTCCGGTCGTGGCGATCGTCGATTCCAACTGCGATCCCGACAAGATCGACTACGCCGTGCCGGGCAATGACGACGCCGCGCGTGCCATCTCGCTCTATTGCGATCTGGTGTCGAAGGCTGCGATCGACGGCATTGCCCGCCAGCAAGGTGCGCTCGGCGTCGACGTCGGTGCGTCCGACGTGGCTCCGGTGGAGCCGGCTTTGGTGGAAGAACCCGCCGCGGATGTGCCGGCGGCCGCCGAACCGGAAGCCGCTGCAGCCAGCGAGAGCGGCGAGGCCGCCGAGGGCTCCGCGAAGGCCTGATCGGGGCTTTGCGGTTGCACGAATCGAGGGAGCGCGCGTGGCCGCGCTCCGACCATTTCCTGTCGCATCGGCGTCCGCCTTCAACCGGCTGGCGCTTTTGCGTTTTTAAGTGACGAGGCAAAGATGAGCATTTCCGCAGCACAGGTAAAAGAACTCCGCGACATCACGGGCGCGGGCATGATGGATTGCAAGGCCGCCCTTACCGAAACCGGCGGCAACATGGAGGAGGCGGTCGACTGGCTGCGCAAGAAGGGCATCGCCAAGGCCGACAAGAAGGCTGGGCGCACGGCGGCCGAAGGGTTGATCGGCGTTGCCGCCGACGATCTTTCCGCCGTCGCCGTGGAGGTCAACTCCGAAACCGATTTCGTGGCGCGCAACGAAGCCTTCCAGGACATCGTGCGCAACGTGGCGCAGGTGGCGCTCGCGACCGACGGCTCCAGCGAGGCGGTGGCGAACGCCGCCTATCCCGGCTCCGGCAAGAACGTTGCCGAGACCATCAAGGACGCTGTCGGAACGATCGGCGAGAATTTGGGTTTCCGCCGCTCGGCGAAGCTTTCGGTGAAGTCCGGCGCCGTGGCGACCTATGTTCACAACGCCGCCGCCGACAATCTCGGCAAGATCGGCGTGCTCGTCGCCGTCGAGACGACGGGCGACGCCGCCAAGGCGCGTGCCTTCGGCAGGCAGGTCGCGATGCATGTCGCGGCGACTTCGCCGATGGCGCTGACCGACGCCGAGATCGACGCCGCCGCGATCGCCCGCGAGAAGGCGATCTTCTCCGAGCAGGCGCGCGCTTCGGGCAAGCCCGAAGCGATCATCGAGAAGATGGTCGAGGGCCGTATGCGCAAATTCTACGAGGAGGTCGTCCTCCTCAAGCAGGCTTTCGTGGTCAATCCCGACGTGACGGTCGAGCAGGCGCTGAAAGAAGCCGAAAAGGACATCGGCGCGCCGGCCGCGATCACCGGCTTCGTCCGCTTCGCGCTTGGCGAGGGCATCGAGCGCGAGACGTCGGATTTCGCCGCAGAGGTCGCGGCAGCCGTGAAGAAATAAGCCTGCCCGAAGGCTTCATGTACAACGAGGGCGCCGCGTGACATCGCGGCGCCCTTCGTGTATCCGGGTTCCGCCTTCCATCATTTTGAGGAAAACATGCCGGAAACACCCCGCTACCGCCGCGTGCTTCTGAAAGCGTCCGGCGAGGCATTGATGGGCGAGCAGGGATTCGGCATCGACGTTTCCGTGGTCGACCGGATCGCCTCCGACATTGCCGAGGCGCGCTCGATGGGCGTCGAGGTGGCGGTGGTGATCGGCGGCGGCAACATCTTCCGCGGCGTCGCCGTCGCCTCCAAGGGCGGCGACCGGGTGACGGGCGACCATATGGGCATGCTCGGCACCGTCATCAATTCGCTGGCGCTCAGAACCTCGCTTGTGAAGATCGGCGTCGATGCCGTTGTTCTTTCGGCAATCGCCATGCCGGAATTGTGCGAAAGCTTCTCGCAGCGCCAGGCGACGGCCTATATCGATGCCGGCAAGGTGGTGATCTTCGCCGGCGGCACCGGCAACCCGTTCTTTACGACCGATTCGGCCGCTGCGCTTCGGGCCGCCGAGATCGGCGCCGACGCTCTTTTCAAGGGAACGCAGGTCGACGGTGTCTATTCGGACGATCCCAAGCGTGATGCATCGGCGAAACGCTATGACCGTATCACCCACGAGCAGGTGCTGAACGACGGCCTGCTGGTAATGGATACGACGGCGATTGCGCTTGCGCGGGAGAACAACATCCCGATAATCGTCTATTCCATTCACGAAAAGGGCGGCTTCGGCGCAATCCTCAGGGGTGAAGGCCGATGCACCGTGGTATCGGATGCACAATAACAAAAGCGGATTAATTGGAAGGCTGCTCGATCTTCGATGCGGCGGCCGGTACGGGAGGCGTCTAGATGAGTAGCGCGATCGATTTCAACGACGTACAGCGCCGCATGGACGGCGCCATCCATGCCTACAAGAGCGATCTGGCTTCCCTTCGCACCGGCCGTGCTTCCGGCAACCTTCTCGATGCGGTCAATGTCGATGCCTATGGCTCGTCGATGCCCGTCAACCAGGTGGCGACCATCAGCGTCCCGGAGCCGCGCATGATCTCGGTCTCGGTCTGGGACAAGCAGATGGTGGGAGCGGTCGACCGTGCGATCCGCGAATCCAATCTCGGCTTCAACCCGATCATGGACGGCACGACGCTCAGGATTCCCCTGCCGGAATTGACGGAGGACCGCCGCAAGCAGCTTGTGAAGATCGCGCATCAATATGCCGAGCAGGCGAGGGTGGCGGTGCGGCATGTGCGCCGCGACGGCATGGAGCAGATCAAGAAGACGGAGAAGGACGGCGAGATCAGCCAGGACGACAGCCGTGTCCATTCCGATCGTATGCAGAAATTGACGGACGACACGATCGCTTCCATCGATAGCCTTCTCGGCGAGAAGGAAGCGGAAATCCTGCAGGTCTGAACCGCGCCAGCGCGAGAGGCGGCGAAAGAATCGGATGGCGAAGCCGACGCATATCGCGATCATCATGGACGGCAACGGGCGCTGGGCCAAGGCGCGAGGCCTGCCGCGCGCCGCCGGTCACCGGGCAGGGGTGGAGGCGTTGCGCAAGACGGTGCGCGCGGCCGGCGACATGCGTATTTCCTGGCTGACCGTCTACGCCTTCTCCTCGGAGAACTGGGCTCGCCCCAAGGCCGAGGTCAGCGATCTCATGGGGCTTCTCAAGCTCTTCATTCGTCGCGACCTTGCCGAACTGCACCAGAGCGGCGTCAAGGTGTTGGTGATCGGAGACCGGGAGAACCTCGCGTCGGATATTAAAGTTCTTCTCGAGGAAGCTGAATCGCTTACGAAAGCCAACACCAACATGAATCTGGTGATCGCCTTCAACTACGGCGCCAGGGATGAGATAGCGCGGGCGGCGCGGAAACTCGCGCGGGCCGCGGGGGAAGGGCGGATCAGCCTCGAGGAAGTGACGCCCGATGTCTTCGAGACGTACCTGGATACGGCCGCCATGCCGGATCCGGATCTCGTCATCCGCACCAGCGGCGAACAGCGCCTTTCCAACTTCCTGCTCTGGCAGGCCGCCTATAGCGAACTGGTTTTCATGCCCTGCTACTGGCCGGATTTCGACCAGCGCAAGCTGGCTGAGGCGATCGACATCTATTCGGCGCGGGATCGCCGGTTCGGCGGTGTCGCACCGCAAGACGTGGCATTGTGAAGAGCGGTCCCGGTGAGGGCGGTAAGGCCCGCGAGGCGGAATGAATAATCTGCAGACACGGGCGCTTTCCGCAATTGTGCTGGCTGCCGCCGTCCTGTGGCTTACATGGCTGGGGGGGCTGCCTTTCAGGCTGTTGGTTATCCTCGGCGCGGCGCTTGTCTATTACGAATGGGTCTCGATGGCCGGGCTTCGAATAAGCCGCGGGGCTGTCGGAGGCATCGCGCTGGCTGTCGTCGCGGCGATGCTGGCTTCCGGCGCCGCGACGAATGCCCTGGCGGTCGCGTTCCTCGTCGGCATCGGCGTCACGCTCGCCGTTGGATGGGGGCTCGGCCGTGAGATGTCCGCGGCCGCCGCGCTTGCCTATGCGGGCCTGGCGGCGATCAGCCTTGCCCTGCTGCGGGGCGACGACGGGGCGGGGCTGAAGGCCATTCTTTTCCTGTTCGCCATCGTCTGGGCGACGGACATCGCAGCCTATTTCACGGGCAAGACGTTCGGCGGGCCGAAGCTTGCGCCGAAGATTTCTCCCGGAAAGACCTGGAGCGGGGCGATCGGGGGAACGGTTGCCGGTGTCGCGGCCGGGGTCGCGACTGCTGCCGCGGCCGGTTCCGGCGCGGTCGGCCTTGCGGCTGCGGCCGCATTCATGCTGGCGGTCGTGGCACAAGCCGGCGATCTTTTCGAATCGGCCGTCAAGCGGCACTTCGGCGTCAAGGATTCGAGCCACGTCATCCCCGGTCATGGAGGATTGATGGACCGGGTCGACGGGCTTGTGGCCGCGGGTTTTGCCCTTTACCTGATCGGTGTGGCGCTCGGCGGTGTGGACCAGCCGTCGCATGGCTTTTTCAACCCATAACGGGCTTATATCCCGGTCATCGAATCGCCGGGGCCGAATCGCAACGCACAGCACCGCTTCACACGGAAGCCAGCCGAAGGAACGCCGCCAGGAATGCTTTCTTCCCTTTTCAGCACCGATGGCGTCTTGATCGGCACGATCGTGCCGTTCCTGTTCGTGCTGACGGTCGTCGTCTTCATACATGAGATGGGGCACTATCTCGTCGGCCGCTGGTGCGGCATCGGGGTCAAGGCGTTTTCGATCGGCTTCGGGCCGGAGATCGCCGGCTTCAACGATCGACGCGGAACCCGCTGGAAACTCTGCCTCGTCCCGCTTGGCGGCTATGTGAAGTTCGTCGGCGACATGAGCGCGACGAGTACGCCTGACCCCGAGGGGATGGAAGTGCTCACCGACGAAGAGCGCAAGGTGGCTTTCCATACGCAGGCGCTGTGGAAGCGCGCCGCGACCGTTTTCGCCGGGCCGTTCTTCAACTTCCTGCTGACGATCGCCGTTTTCACCGTGCTTTTCGCCACTTACGGGCGTTACGTGGCCGAGCCCATGGTGGCGAAAGTGCAGCCCGAGAGCCCGGCGGCAGCGGCGGGCTTCATGCCCGGCGACCGCTTCGTTTCGATCGACGGCGTCCAGGTGGAGACGTTCGGCGACGTGCAGCGGCTGGTTTCGCCCAACGCCGGCGAGGCGCTCCGCTTCGTCGTCCGGCGGGACGGCAAGGACGTCGCGCTGACTGCGACGCCGAAATTGATCGAGGAGACCGATGCGCTCGGCAACAAGATCAAGGTGGGCGTCATCGGCGTCGTCAACGACGAGGCGCTGGGCCAGCCGCATGTCGTCTCCTACGGGCCGGTCGAAGCGTTCGGCCAGGCGACCGTGGAGACGTGGCGAATCATCGGCCGCACCGGCGATTTCCTCAGCCGCTTCGCCGTCGGCCGCGAAGACAGATGCCAGCTTGGCGGTCCGGTCAAGATCGCGGACATGGCGGGCAAGGCAGCGCAACTGGGCTTCCAGTGGCTGATACAACTGGTCGCCTTGCTGTCGGTGGGGATCGGGGTGCTCAATCTCTTGCCGATCCCGCCGCTGGACGGCGGGCACCTGCTGTTTTATGCGCTGGAGGCGGTATTTCGCCGGCCGGTATCGGAAAAGGTCGTCGAGATCGTCTACAAGGCGGGATTGCTTGCCGTTCTCCTGTTCATGGCGTTCGTTTTCTGGAATGACATCTTCGGCTGTCCGGCATAAGCAGGGAGACGAAACAGGGCATGGGAGCGGTGTGCGAAATTGATACAGCGTTTACCATGCGCACCGATAGGCGTGACGCGAATGCCACGCCTCTCGGATAAGTAAATACAAATTAACCAGATACCTTGCGTGTAGGGAAAATCCGGCTATTACGGTCTGGGGTGGCTGCCGATGTCCGGGATTTCGCGCCTAGGGGACTACGGGAAAAGGTTTAGAGGCCCGATGAAGGTAACTTCGAGAATTCTGAGCGCTGTCATGGCGGCGGCGCTGTATGCGGGCTTGAGTGTCCCGGTCGCCACGGTATTTGGGCTGGCGGCGGTTTCCGTCGCGCAGGCGGCGGTGGTGAGCAACATCGAGGTTCGCGGGAACCATCGCGTCGATTCGGCGACGATTCGCAATTACATCTCCGCCAGGCCGGGCAAGCCCTTCAGCAGCAGCGACATCGACGCCGCCGTGAAGCGGCTTTTCTCGACCGGGCTGTTCTCGGATGTCCAGATCAACCAGGTCGGCGGCACGCTGGTCATCCAGGTCTCGGAATATTCGAGCGTCAACCAGGTGATCTTCGTCGGCAACAAGAAGCTCAAGGACGACAAGCTGGAGCAGTCTGTCCGGCTGAAGGCGCAGGGTTCGTTTTCGAATGCGATCCTGGACGGGGACGTCAAGCGCATCAAGGAAGCCTACGCACAGATCGGGCGCAGCGATGCGACCGTCTCTCCCCAGATCATCGACCTTGGCAAAGGCCGCGTGAACGTCATCTTCCACATCAACGAAGGCGGCCGCACGAAGATCGAGACGATCAACTTCGTCGGCAACAAGGCCTTCAGCGACCGGCGCCTGTCGGACGTGATCTCGACCAAGAGGTCGAACATCCTCTCCTTCCTGATGCGCAACGACGTCTATAGCGAAGAGAGGCTCAAGGTCGACGAGGACGCGCTTCGTCGCTTCTACTACAATCACGGCTATGCGGATTTCCGTGTCGTGTCGTCTTCCGCCGACCTGAACGACGCCAACAACGAGTACACGATCAATATCACCGTGGATGAAGGCCAGCGCTACCGGTTCGGCGGCATCACCATCGACAGCACGATCCAGGGCGTCGACGCCAAATCGCTGAACTCCCTGCTGAAAAGCCGCAAGGGCGATATCTACAGCGCCAAGAAAGTCGAGGATTCGCTGGTCGCCGTGACCGAGCATATGGCCGGCCTCGGCTATGCTTTCGCGCAGGTGACGCCGCGCGGCGACCGCGATTTCGAGAACCGGACGATCTCCGTCTCCTATGCCGTGGACGAGGGGCCGCATACCTACATCGAGCGCATCGAGATCCGCGGCAACACCCGCACGCGCGACTATGTCATCCGCCGCGAATTCGACATCGGCGAAGGCGATGCCTTCAACCAGGTGCTCATCCAGCGCGCCAAGAAGCGGTTGGACGATCTCGACTATTTCACCTCCGTCAATATCTCGACGGCGCCGGGTTCCGAACCGGACCGGGTCATCCTGATCGTGGACGTGGTTGAGAAATCGACCGGCCAGTTCTCGATCGGCGCGGGCTATTCCACCGGCGAATCCTCGTCGAGCGGCAAGGGCGTCTCGCTGCAGGGATCGATCTCGGAACGCAACTTCCTCGGCCGCGGGCAATATATCCGCCTCTCGGCCGGCGGCGGGCTCGACGGTTCGCGCGACTACGCGTTTTCCTTCACCGAGCCGTATTTCCTCGGCCGCCGTATATCGGCCGGTTTCGATGTCTTCCGCTCGACCCGGAGATACGATCATTACGACAGCCAGTCGACGGGTGGCACGGTCCGTTTCGGCCTGCCGATCACCGACGCGCTGTCGACGCAGTTCGCCTATAACCTCGTCAGCGAGAAATACAGCTATCGGGATTGCGGACCCTCAAGTACCGATCCTCTCAATAAGCATGACTGCAAGCTTTCGAATATTATCCGTGACGCGATCGACAACAGCCCGTGGCTGAAATCCTCGGTCAGCGGGGCGCTTATCTACAATACGATCGACGATGTAAAGAACCCGGCCAACGGCATCTATGCCAACTTCACGACGGAATATGCCGGCATCGGTGGCGACGCCAAATTCGTGAAGTTCACGGCGCGGGCAAGTTATTATCAGACCCTTTCCGATCAATTGGACCTGGTCGGGCTGATCTCGGGCGGTGCCGGATATATGCATTCCTTCGGCAAGGATGGGGTGCGTATCTTCGACCTGTTCGAGAGCAACGACCGCATCATTCGTGGTTTCGAGTTTAATGGCATTGGGCCGTATGATCGCAATAGCGGAGATCACCTGGGCGGCACTACATACTTCAATGCGACGGCGGAATTGCAGTTCCCATTACCGGCTGTTCCCCCGAGCCTTGGCTTTAAAGGTGCGATTTTTGCCGACGCGGCAACGCTTTATGGCAACGATCTTAAAAACGAATGCCTTGATACCCATAATAGCCCGATATCAGGTTCGAGTTGCACTGTGGGCGCCGGCATGAAGTGGCGTGCGTCGGCAGGCGTCAGCCTGTTGTGGGCGTCGCCCTTCGGTCCGCTGCGGCTCGACTACGCCATCCCGGTCATCAAGCAGGACGGCGACAAGGTCCAGAGTTTCAATTTCGGTATGTCGACGCAATTCTGACCGGCACGACAATCCCTTCCGGCCCGACGAGGGACGAGAAGAAGAGGCACAGCAAAGCGCGCGGCGTCATGGCGGAACCAGTATTCTTCGCACCGTCGCGCGCTTATACGGCCGGCGAGATTGCTTCGCTTACGGGCGCGAAACTCGCCGACGACAAATTCTCCGATGTCGAGATATGCGGCGTCGCTCCGGTTCAGGACGGCGGCGAGGGCATGCTGGTCTTCGTCGACGGCAAGCGCAATGGAGCGCTGCCGAAGGGATTGCGCGCCGCGGCGCTCATCTGCAACCAGGAAATCGCCGGCCACGCGCCACCGGACATGGCGGTCCTGATCTCGGGAAGGCCGGTCTATGCCTTCGCCGCGGCCACGCGGGTGCTCTATCCCCTGGCGGCCCGGCCCGGTCCGATAACCGGTGAGACAGGTGTCTCGCCCGCCGCTCATGTCGCCGCGGACGCCGAGGTGGAACCCGGCGCCATCATCGAGGCGGGTGCCGTGGTGGGTACCGGCGCCGCGGTCGGCGCAGGAACGGTCATCGCTCCCAATGCCGTCATCGGGCCGAACTGCCGCATCGGCAGAAACGGCTATATAGGTCCGGGCGCAAGCATTTTTTCGGCGTTGATCGGCGACCGCGTGTTCATCCATGGCGGCGCGCGGATCGGTCAGGACGGCTTCGGCTATGTACCGGGGCCGAACGGCCCGGAGAAAATCCCGCAACTCGGCCGCGTCATCATTCAAGATGGTGTCGAGATCGGCGCCAATACCACGATCGACCGTGGAGCGATGTCCGACACGGTGATCGGCGAAAGCACAAAGATCGATAATCTCGTGCAGATCGCGCACAATGTGAAGATCGGGAGAGGCTGCATCGTTGCGGGGCAGTGCGGGATCGCAGGCTCCGTCACGCTCGGCGATTTCGTCATGCTCGGCGGCAGGGTCGGCGTATCGGATCACATCACGCTTGGCGCAGGCGCCCAGCTTGCCGCCTCCAGCGGGGTGATGGACAATGTGCCCGCCGGTGGGATATGGGCGGGAACGCCGGCCGTTCCAATCCGCGAATTCTTCCGCCAGATCGCCGGCTTGCGCAAGATGTCGAAGAGCAGGCCACGGAAAAGCGAATCGCAATGACCGACACCACCAAAGTGCTGGAAGCGGCCGACATCATGGAGCTGATGAAGCTCCTGCCGCACCGCTATCCTTTTTTGCTGGTCGACCGCATCGTCGATATAGACGGCGACAGTTCCGCGACCGGTATCAAGAACGTCACCGTGAACGAGCCGCATTTCCAGGGCCATTTTCCCGAACATCCCGTAATGCCGGGCGTGCTGATCGTCGAGGCGATGGCGCAGACCGCCGGCGCTATCTGCATCAAGAATTCGGGCAATGAGACGCCGGCGCTCGTCTATTTCATGACCATCGACAATGCGAAGTTCCGCAAGCCGGTGGTGCCCGGCGATCGCATCGAGATCAAGGTCCGCAAGATCAGGCAGCGTGGCAGCATCTGGCGTTTTGCATGCGAAGCGCTGGTCGATGGCGGCAAGGTGGCCGAAGCCGATATATCGGCGATGATGACCTTCAGGCCGGCGGCGTGAGGGTATAATGGGTTCGACTTCGGTTCATGCCTCGGCAATCGTCGAGAAGGGCGCGCAATTGGGCGAAGGCGTTCGCGTCGGCCCTTTTTGCCACATAAGCGGCGATGCCCGGCTTGGCGACAGCGTCAATCTTCTCAGCGGCGTTACCGTCCTCGGCGCCACCACGATCGGCGAAGGAACGCTCGTCTATCCGGGCGCGGTTCTGGGCGGCGCTCCGCAAAACCACAAGCACAAGGGCGGGCGCACGACGCTGACGATCGGCAAAAACTGCGTCATCCGCGAATCGGCCACCATGCATACCGGCAGCGATACCGGGCATGGCACGACGACGGTCGGCGATAATTGCATGTTCATGGCCTATACGCATGTGGCCCATGACTGCATCGTGGGCGACAATGTGACGTTCGCCAACAACGCCTCGCTCAGCGGTCATTGCGAAGTCGGCAACAACGTCATTATCTCGGGCATGACGGCTGTGCATCAGTTCGTGCGCATCGGCCACCACGCGTTTCTCGGCGGGATGTCGGCGATTGTCGGCGATGTCATTCCTTATGGCATGGCAGTCGGCAACCGGGCGCATCTGCGTGGCTTCAACGTCATCGGGATCAAGCGTTCCGGCCTGCCCAGAAGCGAATTGCTTGCTCTACGCAAGGCCTATCGCATGATCTTCGATCACGACCATCCGGTCGCGGAGAATCTCGAAAAGGCACGCGAGGCTTTCACGGGATCGCATTCTGTCGCCGACGTGATCGAATTCATGACCAGCCGGGGCAAACGCTACTTCACCGTGCCCGCGCTCCATGGCGGCGACGACGATGATGATGACGGAGAGGATTGAACCCGGCCCCGCGCAATCGTTATCCCCTGGCGAAGCCCGTATCGCCGTAATCGCGGGGAGCGGCAGGCTGCCGGAAGAAGTAGCGTCGAAACTTGCCGAACAGGGGCGTGCGCCCTTCATCGTCGCGCTGGAGGGCGAGGGGGCGGACGGCCGCTTTTCCGCTTACGATCATATCCTCATGCCGCTGGAAGAGGGACCGCGCCTGCTTTCCATCCTCCGCCAGCACGCTATTGGCCGCATCGTGCTTGCGGGGGGCGTGTCGCGGCGGCCGAACCCATGGAAACTGCGCAAGAACCTGCATCTGTTGGCGATGCTGGCGCGCTTCCTCATCCCGCTTGCGCGCGGCGACGACAATCTGCTGCGGGCCGTCGCGCGCTATTTCGAAGACAACGGTATAAAGGTGACCGGCGCGCATGAGATCGTTCCCGACCTTCTTGCCCGCGAAGGGCCGATGACGAAGACGAAACCGCTTGCCGCCGACATGAAGGATATCGACGCCGGCTACGAGGCGGCGCGCGCGATCGGCGCACTCGATGTAGGGCAGGCGGCGATTGCCGTTGGCGGCCGCGCGGTGGCGCTGGAAGATATAGGCGGTACAGATGCCTTGCTTGGCCGGACCAGGGAATTGAGGGAACACGGCCGGCTGGCCGGCAGGAAGCGGGGCGTTCTGGTCAAATGCGCCAAGCCCGGCCAGGAATTGCGTGCCGATCTTCCCACGATCGGCCCCGCGACCATCGAGGGCGCTCATGCGGCCGGTCTCGCCGGAGTAGCCGTCGAAGCGGAGCGCTCCTTCGTGCTCGACCGTGCGCAGACCGTCAGGCGGGCCGATGAACTCGGGATGTTCGTCTTCGGCATTGGCCGATCGGAGCGGTGATGGAAGGCACGCAGCCACTGAAACTTGCCATCATAGCGGGGGAAGAATCGGGCGACCTTCTCGGTGCCGATCTCATTTCCGCGCTCTCGGCGGCGTCCGGGCGCGAGATCGAGCTGTTTGGTGTCGGCGGCCGTCATCTTCAGGCGCTCGGCCTGGATACTTTGTTCGATCCGGCTGGTATCTCCATCATCGGGGTCGGCGCGGTGGTGCGCGACCTGCCGCGCATCGTCTATCGCATCGGCCAGGCCGCGCGCGCCGTCGCGGCATACAAGCCCGACTGTCTCGTCACCATTGACGTGCCGGCCTTCGGGCTTAGGGTCGCGCGCAAGGTGCGCGCCGCGAACCCGGCAATCCCGATCGTTCATTATGTTTGCCCAAGTGTCTGGGCATGGGGGCCTCACAGGGCGGCGAAGATGCGGCCCCATGTCGATAAAATCCTTTGCCTGCTGCCGTTCGAACCGGCGGAACTAAAGCGGCTCGGCGGCCCGCCCGGTATCTTCGTCGGCCACCGCCTTACGCGGTCCCCCGGCATCCTGGGTGCAGCCGAGCGGCAACGTGAGCGGGCCGGCGCAAGGAGGCAAGACGGCGTGACGACCTTGCTCGTCCTGCCGGGCTCTCGCAACGGCGAAGTGAAAGCGTTGCTGCCGGCCTTCGGCGAGACCGTTTCCATCCTTCGCGAGCGGGGCAACAGGCTGCGCCTCCTGCTTCCGACCGTGCCGCATGTAGCGGACCTCGTCAGGCAGTTGACCGGGAGCTGGTCCGACCAGCCGGAGATCATCCTCGATGACGAGCGCAAATGGCAGGTTTTCGGCGAAGCGGATGTGGCGCTCGCCGCTTCCGGCACCGTATCGCTGGAGCTTGCGCTTGCGCGCGTGCCGCTTGTCTCCTGCTACAGGGCCGACAGGATCATGCGGCTATTGCAGGGCATGATCCGCGTGTGGTCGGCCTCTCTGCCCAACCTGATCGCCGATCGCCCCGTCGTTCCCGAATATTATAACGAGTTCGTGCGGCCGGGCATGCTGGCACGCCGGATCGAGCAGCTTGCGGCCGTATCGCTGGAGAGGGCGGCTCAACTGGAAGGCTTCGACGACATCGCTTCGGCTCTGTCGACATCCAGGCCGTCCGGGGAAATCGCCGCGGAGATCGTTCTTCGCGAGATCGAGGCCAGGAGCGGAAAATAAAAGGCGCCGCTTTCGCGACGCCTCGAGATAGCAATATCTGCGCCGGATCAGCGCTTGGCGACGGGAACGTAATCGCGCTGGGTCTTGCCGGTGTAAAGCTGGCGCGGCCGGCCGATCTTCTGGTGGGGATCCTCGATCATCTCTTTCCACTGGGCGATCCAGCCGACGGTGCGTGCCACCGCAAACAGTACGGTGAACATGGTGGTTGGGAAACCGAGCGCCTTCAGCGTGATGCCCGAATAGAAATCGACATTGGGATAGAGCTTCTTTTCGATGAAATATTCGTCGGATAGCGCGATCCGTTCGAGTTCCATAGCTACGTCGAGCAGCGGGTCGTCCTTGATGCCGAGCTCGCCGAGAACCTCGTGGCAGGTCTTCTGCATGATCCGGGCGCGTGGATCGTAATTCTTGTAGACGCGATGCCCGAAGCCCATCAATCGGAACGGGTCGTTCTTGTCCTTGGCCCGGTTGACGAATTCGGGGATGTGGTCGACCGTGCCGATTTCGGAGAGCATGTTGAGCGCGGCTTCGTTGGCGCCGCCATGGGCGGGGCCCCAGAGGCAGGCAATACCGGCTGCGATGCAGGCGAACGGGTTGGCCCCGGAGGAACCGGCAAGCCTGACCGTCGAAGTCGAGGCATTCTGCTCGTGGTCGGCATGCAGGATGAAGATGCGCTCCATCGCGCGCGCCAGCACCGGATTGACCTTGTACTCCTCGCACGGCACCGCGAAACACATGTGCAGGAAATTGGCGGCGTAGTTCATCTCGTTGCGCGGATAAACGAAGGGCTGGCCGATATGGTACTTGTAGGCCATCGCCGCGATGGTCGGCATCTTGGCGATCATGCGCAGGCTCGCCACCATGCGCTGGTGCGGGTCGGAAATGTCGGTCGAGTCATGATAGAAGGCCGACATCGCGCCGACCATTCCGCACATCACCGCCATCGGGTGCGCGTCGCGGCGGAAGCCGAGGAAGAAGCGGTTCATCTGCTCGTGCACCATGGTGTGGTGCGTCACGCGGTAGTCGAAATCCTCCTTCTGCGCTTTGGTCGGCAACTCGCCGTAAAGCAGGAGATAGCAGGTCTCGAGGAAGTCGCCATGTTCGGCGAGCTGTTCGATCGGATAACCGCGATGCAGAAGAATGCCTTCGTCGCCGTCGATATAGGTAATCGCCGATTCGCAACTTGCCGTGGACGTGAAGCCCGGATCGTAGGTGAAGGCGCCGGTTTCCTTGTAGAGCGCCGCTATATCGATGACGTCCGGCCCCACCGAACCCTTGCGCACGTCGAACTCGTGTGATTTGCCGCCGAAATCCAGTTTTGCTTTCGCTTCGGTCATTGCAAACTCCTTCTTCTTTTATGTGTGCCCAAAATCACGATTGATGCAGTGCAAAACGTCGGGAATTCGAAATAACGCCCTTTCCCGCCGGGTCTTTCCGAAAGCCGCCCCTTATTTGGCGGCCGCAATGTTGCACTGCAAAAGCCTGTTTTCAATACGAACTTCCTTGAATTTAGGGCTAATCGATTTGATCTTCTATTCTCATCAGGCTTTCGTCGCGGCCGAGCACGTCCAGCACATCGAATACGCCAGGTGAGGTGCTCTTGCCCGTCAGCGCGGCGCGAAGCGGCTGCGCCACCTTGCCGAGCTTGAGCCCGTTCGCTTCGGCGAATGTGCGCACGGCGGCTTCGGTGCCT
Organism: Hyphomicrobiales bacterium; assembly: GCA_030456445.1. Lineage (GTDB taxonomy): Bacteria > Pseudomonadota > Alphaproteobacteria > Rhizobiales > Rhizobiaceae > Mesorhizobium_L. Next base: position 22,188 of record JAKDNM010000015.1, on the reverse strand, counting down.
GCCGCGCTCCAGTCATCCGCTTGCCGGAACTCAGGCAGCAATTGGCGCAGCACCGCCTTGCCGTCCGCGTCGAGGATCGAAGCCGCTTTTTCGTCAAGTTGCAAAGGCCGTTCGGCGACAAGGAAGGCGGCGCTGTCGGCGAGTTCGATCAGCGTTCGCGCGCGTTCCTTCAAGCCCGGCATGGCGCGAAGCAGGCGCGCCCTGGCCGCCTCGTTCAGCCTTGCCGCAAAATCCGCGCCGTTCGGGAGATAGGGCAGGGAGGCGATCAGCGCATCGAAAAGCGCGGCATCGTCCATGCGGCGCATGTGGACGGCGTTCAGCGCTTCCAGTTTCTGGAAGTCGAAGCGCGCCGCGCCCTTGTTGACATCCTCGATCTCGAACCAGCCGACCATGTCTTCCGTCGACATGATCTCGTCGTCGCCATGGCTCCATCCCAGCCGCGCCAGATAGTTCCGCAGAGCGGCAGGCAGATAGCCCATGGCCCGGTAGGCATCCACGCCAAGCGCCCCGTGGCGCTTGGAGAGCTTGGCGCCATCGGCTCCGTGGATGAGCGGGATATGCGCCATGACCGGGACCGGCCATCCCATCGCGTTATAGATGATCGTCTGGCGTGCGGCGTTGGTCAGGTGATCGTCGCCGCGGATAATGTGGGTCACGCCCATATCATGGTCGTCGACGACGACCGCATGCATGTAGGTCGGATTGCCGTCCGAGCGCAGGATGATGAAGTCGTCGAGATCCTTGTTGGGAAAGCGGACCTCGCCCTGGACCCGGTCATGCACGATCGTTTCGCCTTCAGCCGGCGCCTTGATGCGGATCGCGCCCTTGGCGCCGGGCGGCGCCTCGGAAGGATCGCGGTCGCGCCAGCGCCCGTCATAGCGGGGCGGCCGGCCCTCGGCGCGCGCCTTCTCACGCATCTCTTCCAGTTCGGCCGGCGTCGCGTAGCAGGAATAGGCCTTTCCCGTGCGCACGAGTTCCTCGGCCACCTCGCGGTGGCGCGCGGCGCGGGCATATTGCGAGATAGCCTCTCCATCCCATTTCAGGCCGAGCCAGGTGAGGCCGTCGATGATGGCGGCGGTCGCGGCTTCGGTGGAGCGCTCGCGATCGGTATCCTCGATCCTGAGCAGCATCTTGCCGCCGGTATGCTCGGAATAGAGCCAGTTGAACAACGCCGTCCGCGCCCCGCCAATATGCAGGAATCCGGTGGGCGAAGGGGCAAAGCGTGTGACGACCGATGACATGGCGGCTCTGGAGCATTTCCGGGGAGGCGGCGCCGGACCGGAGACCGGTGAGAGCGCGCGCGGTGGCGTTTGGCTGGCGTTGATGTAGCATAGGCGGGCCGGGGCGCAAGCCTTTCGGCGCGGGGAAGGCGTATGGGGGACGACAGCGCGGAGGAGATCGGCGACGAGCGATCGCAGTTCGGCGCGCGGGTGCTCGATCGCCCGGCGCCTTTCGACCGGCAAGCTCCAGCCGAGCGCGAACGCTCTTCGGGAAGAACGCGTGAAACAGCCGCCGCTGGCGCCCGGCGCCGCTATCGCCACGCCGGCACGCGATTGGCTTTCGCGCGTCTGCGAACTTCGATCCGCGAAGCGGCGGTCAGCGAATGGGAGCGCGGCACGGCCTTCCTGTTCGTGCCGGTGTGCCTCTCGGTGGGCGCGCTTGTCTATTTCTATATTTCATGGGAGCCATCTTTCGCTCCGCTTGTTTCAGGCGCAGCCGCTCTGTCGGCGGCGTATTTCCTCGCGCGGTCGAAATTCGTGCTTCGCATCATGCTGTTGGCCGCGCTCCTGGTCGTTGGCGGCGTGCTTGCCGCCAAGTTCGAGACTTGGCGCGCATCGACGAAAATGCTCGGCGCGGACATCACGACGAGGATCGTCGGCCGCGTTGTGACGATCGAACATCAAGCGAGCGGCCGCGTGCGGCTGACGATCGACATTGTTTCCACTTCACGACCCCATCTGCGCTATGCACCTGAGCGCATCCGCGCCAGCGCTCGAAAGATCCCCGACGACATGCGGCCCGGAACCGGTGTGAAGGGCGTCGTGCGTATGTTTCCGCCGAGTGGGCCGCTGCGGCCGTCGAGTTACGATTTTTCCTTCAAGAGTTATTTCGACGGGCTTGGCGCCAGCGGCTTTTTCCTGACCAACCCGGAGAACGTTTCACTGATCGTGCCGGCAACCCTCTACGAGCGCGCCGCAGCGGGCGTCGCAAGATTGCGCGAAGCGCTTGCCGATCATGTGCGCGCCGCCGTGCCCGGCCCCAATGGCGAAATCGGCGCAGCACTGGTGGCCGGCGTACAGTCCGGCATCCCCAACAAGATAAACGAGGCCCTGCGGATCACCGGCGTTGCGCATGTTCTATCGATTTCCGGGCTGCACATGGCGCTGGTGGCCGGCATCGTCCTCGTGTTCGTCCGCCTGGGTTTTGCGCTTTTCCCCGGCTTCTCCTCCCGCCATCCGACGAAAAAATATGCGGCGGCCGTCGCGCTCGCGGCGATCGCCTTCTACTTGTTGATATCGGGCGCGGGCGTTGCCACCGAACGGAGCTTCATCATGCTCGCGGTCATGCTGACGGCGGTGCTTTTCGACCGCGCCGGAATCAGCATGCGCAATTTCGCCATTGCGGCGCTGGCAGTGGTGTTGATCGCCCCGCACGAAATCGTCGGCCCGAGCTTCCAGATGTCGTTCGCCGCGACGGCGGCCCTCATCAGCGGCTATGCGGCCTGGGGCGAATGGCGCCAGCGTGGACCGCGGCGGGCGCCGCCGCGAGAGGGATCCTATCTCCGGCGCGGCGGCAACGCGGCGGCAAGGCATGTCGTCGGCCTCGCCGCCACCTCGCTCATCGCCGGCACGGCTACAGCTCTCTTCGCGGCCTGGCATTTCCAGCGTGTCTCGCCGCTCGGCCTCGTCGCCAATCTCTCGACCATGCCGATTGTCTCCGTGGTCGTCATGCCTTTCATGGTGCTCGGTCTGGTCCTGATGCCTTTCGGGCTCGACGGGCCTGCCTTCGCTATCATGGGCAAAGGCATCGGCCTGTTCACCGAAATCTCCGTTGCGTTGTCGAAGCATTCGCCCTTCGACGCGATCGGCATCCTCCCCGGTTCAGCCATGATCTTCCTGACGGTGGCCCTCGTCATTCTCACCATGACGACGACCCGCTTAAGGGTCGTGGCGCTGCCTTTCCTGGCGGTCGGCATCGCTCTGATCGTCCGGCGCCCTGCGCCCGATCTCTTCATCTCGGAGGATGCGCGCCTTGTGGCGCTGAGGCTTTCAGATGGCGGCCTCGCGATCAATCGCAAGCGGCCGAACGCCTTCACGATGGAAGACTGGTCGCGCGCCATGATGGCGACGGAAATCGTGAAGCCGGGTCCGACCGCGGCGTCCGCCATGCCGACGATCGCACCCGAAGTACCGTTTGCCTGCACCAAAACACTTTGCATCGCATGGAACGCGAAGGGTGTGGTGATCGCTCACGCGGCTACGGAAGAATCCGCTCGCGAGGCCTGCGCCGTCGCCAGCTTGATCGTGATCGACGACGCCACGGCAAAAGACCCCTGCGCGGCCAGCGGTCCGGCAGTCATCACCAAGCGCGATCTGGCACGCTACGGTGCCGCCGCCGTCACATTTGAAGAGACCGCAACGGGATTCCTGCCAATCGTCGAATATTCGATCGAAAAGTCCTACCGCCCATGGCACGCGGAGAGAATTTATTCGCGCGCGGCGCGTGGCCTGCCGCCCTATCAGCGCAAGCACCGCGACGAAAAAGGATCACACAAAAAACCGCGGCACCGGAAGACGCAATCGCATGAGAACGGCCAACCCCGCGCTGCCTCCGCTCAATAGCGGCGGATCAGCCCGACAAGCTTTCCCTGCACCTTGATGCGGTCCGGGCCGAAGATGCGCGTCTCATAGGCCGGGTTCGCCGCTTCGAGCGCGATGGACGCGCCCTTGCGCCGGAAGCGCTTGAGCGTCGCTTCCTCTTCGTCCACCAGCGCCACGATGATCTCGCCCGGACTGGCCGTGTCGGCGTTTCGGATGATGACCGTATCGCCGTCGAGTATGCCGGCCTCGATCATCGAATCGCCCCTGACTTCGAGTGCATAATGATCGCCGCCCGAAAGCATCTCCGGCGGCACCGCGATCGAATGGGTCTGGTGCTGAATGGCGTCGATCGGCACGCCCGCCGCGATGCGTCCCATGACCGGGACCGAGACGCCGGCACCCATATCGTCGTTGCTCGCGGCGGGAACCCGCGACTTCTCCGGCTGTCTGCGGCCGAGGCTGCCTTCGATCACGCTCGGCGAGAACCGGCGGCTGGCATTGAGGCCCGGCGCAATGGAATCGGGCAGGCGCAGTACCTCGAGCGCGCGCGCCCTGTTCGGCAACCGCCGGATGAAGCCGCGTTCCTCCAATGCCGTAATGAGGCGATGGATGCCGGATTTGGAGGCGAGATCGAGCGCATCCTTCATCTCGTCGAAGGACGGGGGAATGCCCGTCTCCTTCAGCCGTTCATGGATGTACATCAGGAGTTCGTGCTGTTTGCGTGTGAGCATCGCGATTTCCCCGGGAATCACTGTAGAAAACAAAACCAGAACAAACACTATCTGTTCCAGTTGTGTTCCGCAACCGCTTAAATTTCGATGAACCTCGGAGAAACGGACCCGTCTCTCATCAACGGATGAAGAGGACCTTGCAGGGATCGCCGGCCGCCGCGGCGGGGGCGTGGGGTTCGCGCACGATGAGGCAGTTGGCGGCGGCGAGGGTCTTCAGCATGGAAGAATCCTGTATGCCGAAGGGCCTCGCGACCAGGCCTTCCGGTGTCTCTTCCGTCGCCGCCCGCACATAGTCTCGCCGCCGGTCGTTCCCGGGCATTGCCGTGGCGAGCCTGGCATCGCGGATATCGGGATTGTACGGCCGCCCGCCAAGCCGCGAGATCAGAGGCACCAGAAAAAGATGGCTGCCGACCATGCTCGACACCGGATTGCCGGGCAGGCCGAGGGCACGCGTTTTGCCGAGGCGTCCCGACATCAGCGGCTTGCCGGGGCGCATGGCAATCTTCCAGAAATCGAATGTCATTCCCTCGGCGGTCAGTACCTCGCGCACAAGGTCGTGCTCACCTACCGAAGCGCCGCCGAGCGTGACCAGTATATCCGCGCGCGCATCGAGCGCCCGGTGGAGCGCGGCGGCGAGCAGTTCGCGGTCGTCGGGAACGATCCCGAGGTCGAGGATTTCTGCGCCCGCATCGCGTGCGATGGCGGCGACGCCGTAACCGTTCGATGCGATGATCTGGTCTGGCCCCGGACGACTGCCGGGAGGCAGCAACTCGTCGCCGGTCGCGATGATGGCCACCAGTGGCCGGCGGATGACCGGGACGCTCGCATGATTCGCGGCCGCTGCGAGCGAAAGCGCGGCGGGATCGAGCACGCGTCCAGCGGCAAGGAGTGCCTCGCCCACGGCGAAGTCGAGCCCGGCGCGGCGGATATGCCGTCCTTGCGCGACGGTTTCCAGTGCCTCGACGAGGTCGTCGTCAACGACACGGGCAACTTCCTGCAACAGGATCGCATCTGCGCCATCGGGCACCGGCGCACCGGTGAAGATGCGGACGGCTTGACCCTTGCCGACCGTGCCGGAATAACGCTTTCCGGCAGGGGCGGCGCCAATGACCCTGAGGCGCGCGGGGAGGGCGGCGATATCCTCCGCGCGGATCGCATAGCCATCCATCGCCGAGGCGTTGAAGGGCGGCTGGGTACGCAGCGCCGCAAGCGGTTCGGCAAGCACCCGTCCGGCAGCCTCGCCGACCGGCACGTCTTCCTTGTCGAGTGGCTCTGCGCCGGCGAGCAGGCGCTCCAGCGCAATATCGACGGGCATCGGGTCGTCTGCGTTCATGCGCCTTCGGCCCTGTAGCTGCCCGACTTGCCGCCACTCTTCTCCAGCAGGCGGATGCCGCCCAGCACCATGCCGCGGTCGATGGCCTTCGCCATATCGTAGATGGTGAGGCAGGCGACGGAAGCTGCCGTCAGCGCCTCCATCTCGACGCCTGTCTTGCCGGTGACGCGCGCCGTCGCGGTGACCTTCAGGCCGGGCAGGCTCTCGTCCGGGCTGATGTCGACGGACACTTTGGTCAGGAGCAACGGGTGGCAGAGCGGGATCAGTTCATGCGTGCGCTTTGCCGCCATGATGCCCGCCAGCCGTGCCGTCCCGATCACATCGCCCTTTTTTGCATCGCCCTCGAGGATCGCCCGCAAGGTCTCGGGCCGCATGGTGACCGTGCCCTCGGCCACTGCCACGCGCTCCGTTTCGGCCTTTGCGCCGACATCGACCATGTTGGCCTCGCCAGAGGAACCCAGATGCGTCAGCGTGGAGGCCATGGCACTTACTCCGCTGCGTTGCGCGCGCCGGTTTCGCCGGTGAGCAGCGCCCGCGTGGCCGTCGCGATTTCGGCTTGCCGCATCAGGCTTTCCCCGACGAGGAACATGCCGATACCGCTTCGCTCGAGGTCAAGACAGTCCGCATGCGTGAAGATGCCGCTTTCGCCGACGAGCAGCCGGTCGGGTGGCGCCATTTTCGCCAGCCGGCGTGATGTGTCGAGACTGACCTCGAACGTCCTGAGGTTCCGATTGTTGATGCCGATCAGAGGCGAAGAGAGCTTTAACGCCCGCTCCATCTCCATCTCGTCATGCACCTCCACCAATGCGTCCATGCCGAGTTCGAAGGCGGCCTCCTCGAGCGAACGCGCAACGGCGTCGGAAACGCTTGCCATGATGACGAGAATAGCGTCGGCTCCCCAGGCCCGCGCTTCGTAAACCTGATAGGGATCGAACAAAAAATCCTTGCGCAGTGCCGGCAATGCGGTCGCGTCGCGTGCAGCGGTCAGATATTCCGGCGCACCCTGGAAAGAGGGGTGGTCGGTCAGCACCGAAAGACAGGCCGCCCCGCCTTCCTCATAGGCGCGGGCAAGGGCGGGAGGATCGAAATCGGCGCGGATCAGCCCTTTGGACGGGCTGGCCTTCTTGATCTCGGCGATCAGCCCGAACTCACCCTCTTCGCGCTTTGCCCGAAGTGCCGCGGCGAAGCCGCGCGGCCGATCCTGCACCCTGGCGCGAGCGGTGATCTCGGAAAGCGACACAGCCGCCTTCGCCGCTGCGATCTCCTCGCGCTTGTACGCCTCGATCTTCTTCAATATGTCAGCCATTGCTCAGCCTGGCCGGTTGGAAACTTCCGCGAGCTTTGTCAGCGCCGCGCGGGCATTGCCGCCGTCGATTGCCGCAGCCGCGAGCGCGATGCCGTCCTGAAGCGAGCCCGCTTTGCCGGCCACTAGGATGGCCGCGCCTGCATTCAGGAGCACGATATCGCGATAGGGACCCTTGACGCCATCGAGCACGGCGCGAAGCGCCTCGGCGTTGCGCATCGCATCGCCACCCTTGAGATCGGCCGGAGCCACGCGCGGCAACCCGACATCTTCCGGCACGATCTCGAAATTGCGGACTTCTCCGTCCCGCAATTCCGCGACCCTTGTCGGCCCGGCGGTGGTCAGTTCATCCAGACCGTCGCCATGGACGACCCAGGCGGCTTCCGTTCCCAGTCCCTTCAGTACATGGGCAAGCGGCTCGACCCATTCAGGCGAGAACACGCCGACAAGCTGCCGCTTGACGCCGGCCGGATTGGATAAAGGGCCAAGCAGGTTGAAGATCGTGCGCGTGCCGAGCTCGACACGCGTCGGCCCGACATGGCGCATCGCCGAATGGTGCGACGGCGCGAACATGAAGCCGACGCCGGCCTCGCGGATGCAGGCGGATATCTGTTTGGGCGCCGCCTCTATATTGACGCCGAGTGCGGCCAGCGTGTCGGCCGCGCCGGAGCGTGAGGAAAGAGCCCGGTTGCCGTGCTTTGCGACAGGAATGCCGGCGCCTGCTGCGACGAAAGCGGCGGCGGTGGATACGTTATAGGAGCCGGAAGCATCTCCACCGGTGCCGACAATGTCGATCGCATCGACGGGTGCCTCCACCTTCAGCATCTTGGCGCGCATGGTCGCAACGGCGCCCGAAATCTCATCGACGGTCTCGCCACGCACCCTGAGCGCCATCAGGAAGCCGCCGATCTGGCTCGGCGTCGCTTCTCCCGACATGACGATGTCGAATGCCGCGCGCGCTTCCTCGAACGTCAGGGGCGCGCCGCCCGCAACCTTGGCGATATGCGCCTTGAAATCGTTCATCCCGATCCGGCTCCCTAGAGCAGTTCCGCTTTTCTCTGAATCGCGGAACCGCTCTATCATATTGTTTTTACGCAATTCCGGACGGAAAACCGGTTCCCACTTTTCCTGGAATTGCTCTAGAACGCCATCGCACGCTGGATCGCGGAACGATCCACGGTGACGCCGTATTCGGCCTGAAGCTTGTTCACCACCTGCTGGAGCAAATCGTTGGCCATGCCGGAAGCAAACATCTTGCGGGCTTGCTCATCAACCGAGTCCGGCCCGGCACCCGCCGGTTCAAAGGTCTCGGCGACCTTGAAGAGAACCTGCGACTTGTCGTCCGAGCCGGAAAACAGCCCGATCCCGCCTTGCCCGACGCCAAATACGGCGGCCACCCCGTTCTGGCCGAGATCGGGATCGCCGGAATCACGCTTGACGCCGCGCTTTGTCTCCTTTTCCAGCTTAAGTTCGGTCGCGATCTCGTCGAGAGAGGTGCCGGCCTTGGCCTTCTTCTCCATTTCCGTTGCCTTGGCGCCGAGCCTTGAGGTCGCTTCTTCAGTCTTCCAGTCGGCCAGAGCTTTGGCGTGCACTTCTTCGAGCGTCCGGTCGTGCGCCGGCTTTATGTCCCGGATTTCGTAATAGACGAAGCCGTCATTCTTGGTGGAGATCGGGTCGTTCTCGATGCCCTTGTCGCTTTCGAAGGCATCCTTGATCAATTGTTCCGATTCCGGCAGGCCCTTGACGACCGTACCGTCGGGCGCGCGTCCCTCGCGGTCGATCGCGTCGACGGTGACGACCTTCAGTTTGAGCTTGTCGGCCGCTTCCTGCATGGTCGCTCCACCCGCCCGCGCATCCTCCCATGAATCGTGCACGTCGAGGAGGTCGCGATTGGCGTCTCCCAGAGCGAGATCCTTGCGGATCTGGTCACTCACGTCCGAGAGTGGCTTTACCGCCTCCGGCGTTACCGAGGTCACGCGCAGCAGCACCGGACCGAACGCACCCTGCACGACCGGGCTCACTTCGCCGACTTTCAGGCTGAAGGCGGCATCGGCGATTTTCTGCTCCGGGATTTCCGATTTCGCGAAAGTACCGAGCTTCGTATCCGCTTCGGTCTTGCCCTGTGACTTGGCTATGTCGTCGAAGGTGGCACCGCCCTTGACCGATGCGAGGGCGGCCCCGGCGGCCGTTTCATCCTTGAAGACGATCTGCTCGACCGTCCGCTTTTCGGGCGTGGTGTAGTTTTTCAGATGCGCCTCATAGTCCTGTTTGACCTGCTCGTCGCTGACCGAGGCGGTATCGGCGATGTCCTGCGGCTCAAGCCGGACATAGGCGATCTTGCGGTATTCGGGCGCGGCATATTTCGTCTTGTTCTTTTCGAACCATGCCTGCAGCGTACTGTCCGAGGGGTCCTCGATCGGCTCGACCAGCGATCGGGGCATTGTGATGTATTCGACGGTACGGTCCTCGCCGCGATAGAGCGCGACCGCCTTGAGGAACGCATCGGGCGCTTTCATCCCTTCGGTTGCCGCGTCCACGAGTTGCCGGCGAACCGCGGCTTGCTGCTGGCTCTGCATATATTCTTCCGGACGCATGCCGACTTGCCGCAATACATAGTCGAACTGCTGCCGGCTGAACCGACCGTCGGTGCCCTGGAAGGCTGGATCGTCGCGGGTCAAATCCGCGATACGCGTATTGGAGATGCCGAGGCCGAGGCGGCGCGCCTGTTCGTCCAGCACGGCACCGCCGAGAAGTTGCGAGAGAACCCGCTGATCTACGCCGAGCGCTGTTGCCTGCTCGCGTGTCACGCGCCGGCCGATCTGCTGCGACAAGGTCGAGATCTGGCGGTCATAGGCGAGCCGGTATTCGTTGAGCGACACGCTGGTATCGCCTGCCGTCAGGACGGAATTGCTGGTGGACCCGCCTTCGATACGGCCTCCGATGCCCCAGACCGCGAAGCTGGCCACCAGAACGATGAAGAACAGTTTGGCCACCCATGATCCGGCGGCGGTTCTCATTGCACCTAGCATAGTCAACCCTGTTTTCGGCTCATTCCCGCCCTATCTGGCGGCACTAGTGGAATGATTTTGACATTCGACACCACTTGATGTCGGCCTCTGGATCGAATGTCAAATTCTAAAAATTCCACTGGAATCATAAACTTGCTAGTGGTTCTTTTTGTTTCCAACATTTGCCTCGCGCCCGATACAAATGGGTTGCAAATGTTGGAAACGAACCACTAGTCCGGCAATAACGCCCTTGCGCCCCGGTGTCGATTGCTTTGTAGGGCAAATTTGGTAGACCGTGGCCGGCGCCGGAGGCTTTCTCCGGCAACCGGCTCCTTCTCAAGCCGGCTCCTTATCAGGGAAGCGTCATGACCCCAGCGATCCGTCCCCTCGTTGCCGGCAACTGGAAAATGAACGGCACCAGCGCCTCGCTCAGCGAATTGCGGTCGATCGCGCACGGCTTTGCCCATGGCCTGGATGCCGAAACGGATGCTCTCGTCTGCGTGCCGGCTACGCTTCTTTCCCGCGCCTCCGATGTGCTGCGCGGCTGTCCGGTGGCAAGTGGCGGCGAGGACTGCCACGCCGACGAAAGCGGCGCCCATACCGGCGACATATCGGCGGAAATGCTGAAGGATGCGGGCGCTTCCTTCGTTATCGTCGGCCATTCGGAACGCCGGACCGATCACGGCGAGACCGACAAGACGGTGCACGACAAGGCCCGCGCCGCCTGGCGTGCCGGCCTTACGGCCATCGTGTGCGTCGGTGAGACGCGAGAACAGCGGGATGCCGGCGAAGCGCTTGCCGTGCTTTCGCGGCAAATCGCAGGCTCGGTGCCAAAAGAGGCGCGGGCCGATAACACGATCGTCGCCTATGAGCCGATCTGGGCGATCGGCACCGGCCTGACGCCGACGGCGAAGGACGTGGCGGAGGCGCACGCGCATCTGAGGGCCGAGCTCGGCAAAAAGACAGGCAGCGAGGCTGGACGTACACGCATCCTCTATGGCGGATCGGTAAAGCCGTCCAACGCGGTCGAACTGCTCGGGCTTGCAAATGTCGACGGCGCGCTCGTCGGCGGGGCCAGCCTGAAGGCTGCCGATTTCCTCGGTATCGCCGAAGCCTATCGGTCGCTTTGACAAGGCGGATGAAAACGCCGCGTTGCATTTTCCGCTCATGCGTCCATATGGGGTTGGAATGAGACTGAAAGGCGTGTATTGAGCCGCGTCCAACGCTGGCCGTGCGTCTCCCGGCCATTTGCAGCTTAGCCGGAATTTCGTATGGAAACCGTCATCATTGTCATCCACCTGATGGTCGTGATCGCGCTCGTCGGGGTCGTGCTCGTCCAGCGTTCGGAAGGTGGCGGCCTCGGCATCGGCGGCGGTTCCGGTTTCATGTCGGCGCGCGGCGCGGCCAATGCGCTGACACGCACCACGGCGATTCTTGCAGCCATCTTCTTCGCGACGTCGCTCGGCCTGACGCTCATGGCGCGCTATCAGGGGAGCATCGTAGACATCCTCGACAGGCCCGCCTCGTCGAGCGGCGCACCGGCCAAGGATTCGGGCGGGAAGGGCGTTCTCGACCAGCTCGGCGGCACGCCGTCCACGGCGCCGGCCGCCAAGACCGGCGAGCAGCCGGCCGTTCCGAATGGCCAGGCCGCTCCGAATGGCAATGGCGCAGCGCCCGCTCCGGCGACCAACAATGCACCGGCATCTGGTGCGCCTGCGGCACCCACGCCGACGACGCAGGTTCCCTCGGGCAGCAACGAACCAGCGGGCGGCCAGGCTCCGGCTTCCGGCGGCAATTCCAGCCAGGCTCCCGCTCAACCGCAGGTTCCCAACCAGTAACAGCCCGCCAGCGCCCGTCAGGCAGCGATTCTCCTGGGCTGAATTTCCGGGATTGCCTATTTCCGGTTGTGGTTGTGTTGTGATTCAACAACAGTGCGATGATATTCGCCGCTTCGGGAAACCGCGGTTATCACTTTCACGGGTTTTTGTTGAGCGGCAGCCGCAAGCTCGGCTATATGGCAGTCGAGGCGACCGGGGCGGGCGGTTCGTGCCGCTGATTCCGTCATGGCCGTGCCGCTGATGGAACAGGATTTCTGAAAATGCGCATTCGTGGATTCGCCCTGCTTTGTGCCGGCGCTCTATTTGCTTTCGGTGCGATATCCCTGGCCGGTGCTTCGGAGCGACCGCTCAGGGTCGACAGAGGCCGGACCGCATCGGTCGACACAAAGACGCGCGCCGAAGCGCCCCGGAAGAAACACACCAGATCCGCGAAGACCGTAAAGGCCGATACCGCGGCCAACGATGCCGGCCCGCTGGAAAACAATGGCGAACTGCGCAGCGAGAAAGAGGTTCAGCCGAATATCTTCGAGGCGATCTTCGGCGGCGACAAGCCGCGGCTTCTCCCGCAGACGCGTGAACTCGATGCCGCGCTCCGGGGAAAGGAAGAACGCAAGCCGTTCAAGGTCAAGTCGGAATTCCAGCCGCAGAGCGTTCCCTATTCCGGCTACGCGAGGGGAACAATCATCATCGATACCGGCAAGAAATTCCTCTATCTGATGGAATCGTCCAACTCCGCGCGGCGCTATCCGATCGCGGTCGGGCGCGAGGGGCTGCAGTTCAAGGGTAAAGCCACGGTCGGCGACAAGCAGGAATGGCCGCGCTGGATACCGACGCTGGACATGCAGAAGCGTGAGCCGAAGCATTACGGCCAGTATAAGGACGGGATGCCCGGCGGACTCTCCAACCCGCTCGGCGCGCGCGCCATGTACGTCTATCAGGGCAAGCGGGATACCCATATCCGCATCCACGGGACGGTCCAGCCCTGGACGATCGGCACCTCGGCATCCAACGGATGTTTCCGCATGTATAATGACCAGGTGATGGACCTGTATCGCCGCGTGAAGATCGGGACGCCGGTCGTCGTTCTTTAGTTCGGATTTTCACTCATCGAGCAGCGGCCGGCCCTGCCGGCCGTTCTCTTTTGTGCCCTTTCCCGTGATCGCGATGAAGCAGGCATGGGAAATGGAAACGATAATGAATTTTCTGCTGGCGGAATCGGTTCCGCGAGGCTAAGCCCTGAATCCCATGGCGCGATACATATTCATCACCGGCGGCGTGGTCTCCTCCCTTGGCAAAGGCATAGCGGCAGCGGCTCTCGGAGCTCTTTTGCAGGCGCGGGGCTATCACGCGCGCATCCGCAAGCTCGACCCCTATCTGAATGTCGATCCCGGCACGATGTCGCCCTATCAGCACGGCGAGGTCTTCGTGACCGACGACGGTGCCGAAACCGACCTCGACCTCGGTCATTACGAACGCTTCACCGGCCGTTCGGCGAACAAGCAAGACAACATCACCACCGGCCGCATCTACCAGAACATCATCGAGAAGGAGCGGCGCGGCGACTATCTGGGCGCCACGGTGCAGGTCATTCCGCACGTCACCGACGAGATCAAGAATTTCATCGTCGAGGGGAACGAGGATTACGACTTCGTCATCTGCGAGATTGGCGGAACGGTGGGCGACATCGAGGCGATGCCTTTTCTCGAGGCGATCCGCCAGCTCGGCAACGATCTGCCGCGCAACAACGCGGTCTATGTCCACCTGACGCTGATGCCCTACATTCCCTCGGCCGGGGAACTTAAGACCAAGCCGACACAGCACTCGGTCAAGGAGCTTCGTTCCATAGGCATCGCGCCGGACATCCTTCTGGTGCGCTCCGACCGCGCCATTCCGAGCGAGGAGCGGCGTAAGCTTTCGCTGTTCTGCAATGTGCGCGAATCGGCTGTGATCCAGGCGCTGGATGTCGGCCATATCTACGATGTGCCGATGGCTTACCATAAGGAAGGGCTCGACGGGGAAGTGCTCGCCGCCTTCGGCATCGATCCGGCGCCCAAGCCGCGCATGGAGCGCTGGCAGCAGATTTCCGAGCGCATCCACAATCCGGAAGGCGAGGTGACGATCGCCATCGTCGGAAAATATACCGGCCTGAAGGATGCCTATAAATCGCTCATCGAGGCGCTGTCGCATGGCGGCATGGCCAACCGCGTGCGCGTCAAGCTCGACTGGATCGAAAGCGAGATATTCGAGAAGGAAGACCCCTCGCCATGGCTTGAGAAGGTGCACGGCATCCTGGTGCCGGGCGGCTTCGGCGAGCGCGGCTCGGAGGGCAAGATCCTCGCCGCCAAGTTCGCGCGCGAGCGCAAGGTGCCGTATTTCGGCATCTGCTTCGGCATGCAGATGGCCTGCATAGAGGCCGCGCGATCGCTGGCCGGCGTCGAAAAAGCTTCTTCAAGCGAATTCGGGCCGACGAAGGAGCCTATCGTCGGCCTGATGACCGAATGGCTGAAGGGCAACATGCTGGAGAAGCGGCGCGAGGCCGGCGATCTCGGCGGCACGATGCGGCTGGGAGCCTATGCGGCCGAACTGGCGGCCGGCTCCAAGATCGCGGAAATCTATGGCGATACGCATATTTCGGAGCGCCATCGGCACCGCTACGAGGTCAACATCGACTACAAGGCCAGGCTCGAGGAACGCGGGCTGATCTTCGCCGGCATGTCGCCTGACGGCGTGTTGCCGGAAACGGTCGAATATGCCGACCATCCCTGGTTCATCGGCGTGCAATACCATCCCGAACTGAAGAGCCGGCCCTTCGAGCCGCATCCGCTCTTCGCCAGTTTCATCAATGCGGCGGTGGAACAGTCTCGGCTCGTCTGAACGCGATCTATGCCCTACATCGCCTTTGCTTCCGGCATATAGCGCTCGACCAGTTGCGCCACGCGCTGGTTGCGGTCCCTGGCGGTGTTTCCACCCATCACCACGACAATCAGCCTGCGGCCGTTCCTGCTGACGGAAGTTGCGATATTGAAGCCCGAGGCGCGAATATAGCCGGTTTTGATGCCATCCGCACCGGGAACTGTGTCGAGCACCCTGTTGTGCCCCTTGATCAGCTTGCCTCGGAAGGCAAAACTCTCGATTGAGAAATAATAGTAATATTGCTGAAAGCGCTGGCGCAGCGCCAGGCTAAGCCGAGCCATGTCGGAGGCGGTCGTGTGCTGGCCCGAATCCGGCAGGCCCGATGCGTTCCGGAAAACGGTGTTCAACATCCCGAGCTGGCGGGTTTTCCGGTTCATCAGATTGGCGAAACCATCTTCCGTGCCACCGAGATATTCGCCGACGGCGACCGCCACGTCGTTCGCCGATTTTGTAACCATGGCGCGGATGGCAGAATCGACGTCGATCGTCTCGCCGGGCTTGAAATGCAGCTTGGTCGGCGGCATCGAGGCGGCGTGCGCCGAGACGGGGATCATGGTGGCGCGCGTCACCCGGCCCTGATCCATGGCCTCGAACAGCAGGTAAAGCGTCATCATTTTGGTCAGCGACGCCGGGTAGCGGGGAGAATTGGAGTTCACCCCGTAGAGCATCTTGCCCGTATTGGCGTCGATGACGACGGCGGCGTATTTCGAGGCCGCGAATTCTGTCGGCGGCGGCAGCGTCAGCGTGTCGACCGTCGAGCACCCGGCGAGCATGACGATCAGGATTAGAAACGGCGCTTTGCCGAATGAAGACGCCAGACGAGAAAAGACCAAACCCAAGAAAGCGCCCCGATCCCCGTTTCCAGAGGCACGGTCCGGAAAGGGCCGCCCGCCGCAGACTAGGCGATGGCCCCGCTCACACGCAACGGCGGCAGCCGGAAAAGCTTTGGACGAATGGCCGGATGGCGGCGTCAACTGCCGTTCTGCATCCGCAACCCGCCTGCAGGGAGTAGCGCGCCTGCTTGATGCCGCCGTGGTTTTCGGGCACATGGCGGCCATGTCAGAATTTTCGTTTCCGCCGCCGCGCCGGATCGATCATTGCGTCCTACCTGTCGCCGATCTCGGCATAGCGCGCCGGCGATTGACTTCGCTCGGCTTTGTCGTGGCGCCTGACGGCGCTCATCCGTTCGGTACCGTCAATTGCTGCATCTACCTTGCCGACGGCACCTTTCTCGAGCCGCTGGCCCAGGCGGACGACCGGGGCGAGAGGGAAGCGGCGCGTCAGGGCAACATGTTCACCGCGCGCGACCTTGCCTACCGGTACCGTAACGGCGAGGAGGGGTTTTCGGCGCTTGTGTTCGGCACGGAGGATGCTGCCGCCGACCATTCGGCGTTTGTCGAGGCGGGATTTTCCGGCGGAAATATCCTCGACTTTTCGCGCGGCTTCACCGACGCATCCGGCAAGACGGACAAGGCTTCCTTCCGGCTGGCCTTCGCGGCCGACTGGCGCTCGCCGGATTGCTTTTTCTTCACCTGCCAGCGCGTGCGCGTTCCCGTGGTCGACCGCTCCGCTCTCCAGATGCATGGCAATGGCGCGACGCGGATCAAGGGCATCGTGCTGGCTGCACCATATGGGGGTGATTTTGCGGACTTCGTCCTGACGGCGGCGAATGTGGCTTCCACCGGCGAAGGTGGTGACGCGACACGGATCAAGGCGGCGAACGCCACGCTCGAACTCCTTGAAGGCAAGGCCATGAAGGACCGGTTCGGCGCCTCCTTACCGTCCGATCGAGGCCTGCGGCTTCATGCGATCCGTTTCGGTGTGCGCGAAGTGGAGACAACGGAAACCCTGTTGCGTGGCGCCGGGATCGCTTATGAGAAACGGGGCGGCGGGCTTGTCGTTCATCCCGCGCCGGGGCAGGGCGCCATATTCGTGTTCGAGGCAGAATGACCACACCCAACCACATAGTGCTCGCCGGTGACGTCCGCTTTTCCAATGACGGCCCGCTTTCGCTGATCGCCGGGCCGTGCCAGTTCGAAACGCGCCAGCACGCTTTCGACATGGCAGGCGCGCTGAAGGAGATCGCTGGCCGGCTCGGCATCGGCCTCGTCTATAAGACGAGCTACGACAAGGCGAACCGCACGTCGCTGGCGGGTGCACGCGGCGCTGGCCTCGATGCTGCAATGCCGGTCTTCGACGATATCCGCCGCGAGTTTAAGCTGCCGATCCTGACCGATGTCCATACCGAGGAACAATGCGGCCTCGTCGCGCCGCATGCCGATATCTTGCAGATTCCGGCCTTCCTGTCGCGCCAGACCGACCTTTTGATCGCCGCCGCGAAAACCGGCAAGATCGTCAATGTGAAGAAAGGCCAGTTCCTGGCGCCATGGGACATGAAGAACGTGGTCGCCAAGATCGCGGGCTCCGGCAATGCAAACGTGCTGGTCACCGAGCGTGGCGCGTCCTTCGGCTACAACACGCTGGTCTCCGACATGCGTTCGCTGCCGATCATGGCCGAGATGGGCACGCCGGTGATTTTCGACGCGACCCACTCCGTGCAGCAGCCGGGCGGGCAGGGCGGTTCGACCGGCGGGGAGCGCCGCTTCGTGGAAACGCTGGCGCGCGCGGCCGTGGCTGTCGGCATCGCCGGCGTTTTCATCGAGACCCATCAGGACCCCGACCACGCGCCATCGGACGGTCCGAACATGGTGCCGCTCAAGGATTTGCCGGCGCTGCTGGAGCGGCTCATCGCGCTCGACCGCGTCGCCAAGGCTTGACGCCACCGGAGGCTTGTGGCCCCCAACCGGCAAATGTAGGCTGGGGCTGCCCCCAATCTTGATCTAAGGAGAAAGCCATGTCCGTAGCCCGCGTCACCGAGATCACCAGTTCTTCCAGCAAGAGTTTTCAGGACGCCCTGGAAAAGGGCATCGAGCGCGCCAACAAGACGCTGAAAAACGTGAAAGGCGCCTGGGTGCAGGAACAGACGGTGGAGGTGGAGAACGGCCGCATCGTCGCCTATCGGGTCAACATGAAGGTGACGTTCGTCCTGACCGACTGACCCAGGGCCGGGATACGGCGCGACAGCGGCGAAATCCCATCGCGTCCTCTGCCGAAATTTATAACCGGGAGGACGGCAGCCGGTGCCACGCAAAACTGGCGCGGACGCCGGCGTAACCGATTGCCTTTCATGGCGCTTCGGCTAAGACGGGCGCCACACGAAATCATCGCAAGCAGGACCAAGCCATGACCGCCATCGTCGACATCGTGGGCCGTGAAATCCTCGACAGCCGCGGCAATCCGACCGTGGAGGTCGACGTCGTTCTGGAAGACGGCTCGATGGGACGGGCGGCCGTTCCCTCCGGCGCATCGACGGGCGCACACGAGGCGGTCGAGTTGCGCGACGGCGGCGAGCGCTATCTCGGCAAGGGTGTTTTGCGCGCGGTCGAGGCCGTCAATGGCGAGATATTCGAGGCCGTTGGCGGCATGGAGGCCGAGCAACAGATCCATATCGACCGGACGATGATCGAACTCGACGGCACGCCGAACAAGGGCCGGCTCGGCGCCAATGCCATCCTCGGCGTGTCGCTCGCCGTCGCCAAGGCTGCGGCCGAGGCGGCGGGGCTGCCGCTCTACCGCTATGTCGGCGGCGCTTCGGCGCATGTCCTGCCGGTGCCGATGATGAACATCATCAATGGCGGCGCGCATGCCGACAATCCGATCGATTTCCAGGAATTCATGATCCTGCCGGTCGGCGCGCCGACGCTGCGCGAGGCCGTGCGCATAGGCTCGGAGGTCTTTCACACGCTGCGCGCGGGTCTGAAGGACGCCGGGCATAACACCAATGTCGGCGACGAGGGCGGCTTCGCGCCCAACCTGAAGGATGCCCAGTCGGCGCTCGATTTCATCCTGACATCGATCGAAAAGGCCGGTTATCGCGCCGGCGACGACGTGGCGATCGGGCTCGATTGCGCCGCGACCGAATTCTACAAGGAAGGCAAATATGCCTATGCGGGCGAAAAGAAGACCCGCGACGCCAAGGCTCAGGTGAAATACCTCGCCAAGCTGGTTGGCGACTATCCCATCGTCACCATAGAGGACGGCATGGCCGAGGACGATTGGGAAGGCTGGAAGGCTCTGACCGACGCGCTTGGCGGCAAGGTGCAGCTTGTCGGCGACGATCTGTTCGTCACCAACACCCAGCGGCTTCGCGACGGCATACGCATGGGCGTGTGCAATTCCATCCTCGTAAAGGTCAATCAGATCGGCTCGCTGACCGAGACGTTGGACGCCGTGGCCATGGCGCATCGTGCCGCCTATACCTGCGTAATGTCGCACCGCTCGGGCGAGACGGAGGACGCCACCATCGCCGACCTCGCCGTCGCCACCAATTGCGGGCAGATCAAGACCGGCTCCATGTCGCGCTCGGACCGGCTCGCCAAATACAACCAGCTCATCCGTATCGAGGAAGAACTTGGAACCCAGGCGCGCTACGCAGGCGAAAGCGCGTTCCGGCCACGCACGTAAGGGCGCGGAGAATTGGCCTTGGCCGGCCGATCCGTAACCGGCCATTAAGCATGATCGGGCGATAGTCATCGGAGGAAAGGGAATTCCTCCGTATGTGGTTTCGCCGAAGCAATCTGTGGACACGCCAACATCGCAGGCGGCGGACCGGCGCGCTGATCGTTCCCGCGATCGCCGTGGCGTTCCTGGCCTATTTCGGCTTTCATGCCTTCCACGGCGAATTCGGCATCTATAACAGCCACCGGCTCGATGCGCGGGCGGCGGCGGTCAAGGGGCAACTCGCCGCGATCAAGACGGAGCGCGAGGAGCTTGAACAGCGCGTGCAATTGCTGCACGATGGGACGATCGAGAAGGATATGCTCGACGAGCAGGCGCGGCGTGCGCTGAACCTCTCGCGCGAGGACGAGGTTACGATCTATCGGCCCTCCGTCAAAGATTAACTTAGTTCCAGTTAATTCCGGTTATTCTGAATATTTCTAGTAGGTTAGCGGCATGACTGCCATGCGCGTTTGGGCATGGCGGAACGGTTTTTAGCGTGCTAGCTTTTCTCCCAATAAGAAGACGCCTTTTGTTTCGCAGGTTTCTTACGGGGAGTGATGCATGGCCACTGCCGCCAGAAAGGCGCCCAAACGCGCCAAAGCCGACAACAAGCCCAAATCTCCACCGAAGGCACCGGCGCCAGCGGCCTTTTCCAAGGAGCAGGAACTCGCAGCCTATGACGCGATGCTTCTGATCCGGCGCTTCGAGGAGAAAGCCGGCCAGCTTTACGGCATGGGTTTCATCGGCGGCTTTTGCCATCTCTATATCGGTCAGGAAGCGGTCGTCACCGGCATGCAGATGACGCTGAAGGAAGGCGACCAGATCATCACCGGCTATCGTGATCATGGCCATATGCTGGCCACCGGCATGTTGCCGCGCGGCGTCATGGCCGAGCTTACCGGACGCCAGGGCGGCTATTCGCACGGCAAGGGCGGCTCCATGCACATGTTCTCCAAGGAGAAGAATTTCTATGGCGGCCACGGCATTGTGGGCGCGCAGGTACCGCTCGGCACCGGGCTCGCCTTCGCCAACAATTATCGCGAGAACGACAATGTCTCGGTCGTCTATTTCGGCGACGGCGCGGCCAATCAGGGTCAGGTCTATGAGAGCTTCAACATGGCATCGCTGTGGAAGCTGCCGGTCATCTATGTGATCGAGAACAACCGCTATGCGATGGGCACGGCCGTCTCCCGGTCCTCGGCGGAGACCGATTTCTCGCATCGCGGCCTGTCGTTCAGGATACCCGGCATCCAGGTCGACGGCATGGACGTCCGCGCGGTGAAGGCCGCCGCCGACATGGCGACGGCGTGGTGCCGTTCGGGCGAGGGGCCGATCATCCTTGAGATGCAGACCTATCGCTACCGCGGCCACTCGATGTCCGACCCGGCGAAATACCGCTCGAAGGACGAGGTGCAGAAGATGCGCTCCGAACACGACCCGATCGAGCAGGTGAAGAAGCGGCTCATCGACAAGAAGTGGGCGAGCGAGGAAGATTTGAAAGCGATGGACAAGAAGGTGCGCGACATCGTCGCCGATGCGACCGATTTCGCCCAGAGCGACGCGGAGCCGGACGCTTCCGAGCTCTGGACCGACATCGTGCATTGATCAGGGAGAGAGACGCATATGCCGATCGATATTCTGATGCCCGCTCTCTCGCCCACCATGGAGGAGGGCAATCTCGCCAAATGGGTGAAGAAGGAAGGAGACAAGGTTTCCGCCGGTGACGTCATCGCCGAGATCGAGACCGACAAGGCGACGATGGAAGTCGAGGCCGTCGACGAAGGAACGCTCGGCAAAATCCTCGTTGCCGAAGGCACCGAAGGCGTGAAGGTCAACGCGCCGATCGCCGTTCTCCTGCAGGAAGGCGAGAGCGCGAGCGACATAGGCAAGGCGAAAGAGCCTGCGCCGGCCCCCGCGAAGCCGGCCGAAGATAGCGCGAAAGCGGAAAGCCGGCCGAAGCAGGAAGCTGCCGAAAAGGTGCCGGCTTCGCCCGCCGCGCCCGAGGCAAAGCCCGCCGCCGATCCGGATATCCCGGCAGGCACCGAAATGGTGCAGACCACGGTCCGCGAGGCGTTGCGCGACGCCATGGCCGAGGAAATGCGCCGCGATCCGGATGTTTTCGTCATGGGCGAGGAAGTCGCCGAGTACCAGGGTGCCTACAAGATCACGCAGGGACTGCTGCAGGAATTCGGCGCCAAGCGCGTGGTCGACACGCCGATCACCGAGCACGGCTTTGCCGGCGTCGGGATAGGCGCCGCCTTCGCCGGGCTGAAGCCCATCGTGGAATTCATGACGTTCAACTTCGCCATGCAGGCGATCGACCAGATCGTCAATTCGGCGGCGAAGACGCTCTATATGTCGGGCGGCCAGATGGGCGCGCCGATCGTCTTTCGCGGACCGAACGGCGCGGCGGCCCGCGTCGGCGCCCAGCACAGCCAGGACTACGCCGCCTGGTACAGCCATATACCCGGCCTAAGAGTAATCCAGCCTTACACGGCCGCAGACGCCAAGGGGCTGCTCAAGGCGGCGATCCGCGATCCGAACCCGGTGATCTTCCTTGAGAACGAGATCCTCTACGGCCATTCCTTCGACGTGCCGAAGCTCGACGATTTCGTGCTGCCGATCGGCAAGGCGCGCATCCACAAGGAAGGCAAGGATGTCACCATCGTCTCCTTCGGCAT
>JAKDNM010000083.1 GCA_030456445.1 Hyphomicrobiales bacterium | reverse complement strand
TCGGCCCAAGCATGATGTGATCGGATTGAATCGCTCCATGCTCTTATCTCTTTGTTTGAGCATGATCTTTTTGGAAAACCGGTGCCCACTTTTCCGGATCACTCTAATTGCTGGCGCCGATCACGGCACCAAGGGCCGCTCCGCCCAGACCGCCGACCACTGCCCCGCCTGTTCCGGCAATGGCTGCGCCGGCCAGTGCCCCCGACCCCGCGCCAATGGCCGCGCCGCTGGCTGTTCTCATCGCCTGGGTCGATCCGCAACCGGCGAGCGAAAGCGCGGCGGCCGATACGATCAATACCTTGCGCACATCCTTACTCCTGAATTGAAACATTCAGGAACCTTGGGAAATCAAGGTTAAGAAATCACTTCGCAAGGAAACACGGCCCGACACGCCGGGTTGCCGGCGCCTCGCCCAAGGGAGGCTGCCCTATCTGGCGCGCCGGAAGAATCCCGCGACAAGCGAGAGGACCAGGAAGATGAGGAAAATGAAGAAGATGATCTTCGCGAGCCCGGCGGCGGTGCCCGCAATGCCGCCGAAGCCCAACGCGCCGGCGATGATCGCGACGACCAGGAATACCAAAGCCCAGTAAAGCATGATCCCTCCTTTCGAAAAGTGTCGCGAACAGAACGCTGTCGGCACGGGTTGGTTCCTCGCCGCGGAAAGACACAGGACCCCTGACGATCAGCCCTTCAGGGCTTGACGGCGCCCTTGACGCCAGGTCGCCGGCCGACAAGAGGCATATTGCCGATGGGGGGCATGTTTCGGGCCGCGGGAACCAGGATATCCGAACCGGGTGCCATGGCGGGAGCAGCGCCGTCGGCTCCACCGAAATGATCCGCCCGGCCCGGCGGAGGTGCGGGAGCCAGGCCTTCGGTCGTCAAGCGTTCGGTCGCCGTGCGGGCAATCTTCGGTCTGGCGCCGATTTTCGATCCAAGCAGATCGGTATTCCCGTCCACCGGCCGCCCGGAAAGGGAGATCGGAGGCGTGCGGTCGAGAGAGGGAGTGGACATGTCGGCCGGGCCGTTGCCGGGCAGGGTGCTTGGCAGGGGCTCTCCGCCGGGGGCGGCCGCGTTGCCTAAAAGTTTGTTCAGCGGTTTCTCGGCATAGAAGGCGACCTTTCGCTTGCCGGCGTTGGAGAGCGTTATGCCGTCGTCGGAGCGAAGACGGACAGGCTGCCCGCTGACGTCCGGTCCGGTAAACCGGAATGCGCCGTTCTCGTCCACGAAGCCGTCCCAGATGTCCACATATTCACCGCCCGCGGCCTCGACAACGCGCTGGTAGATGTCGTCGAAGGCAAGCATGTCGGACGACATGGAGGCATATTTGAAGGCTGGCTGGCCGACCCAGACGAGGGGGATCCTGCGATCCCGGACCGCCTTGGTCAGCGCGGCCACGCGCTTGACGTATTCGGTCGTCCAGGCATCCGAACGCGGAGGCTCCTTTGCCGTCCCGATCGTCATCACCTGACGGTCGTTGGCGCCGATCATGACCACGACGATCGATGGCCGGGCCTCGTCCATGATCGGGCCGATCTCGCTCGGCCAGTCGTAGTAGTCGGTGCGGACCAGACCGGACGAACCGCTCGTCCGGTCGACGATCTTCACGCCCGCGGATTGCGCGTAGTCCCCGGCCAACGCATCGGCCAGGCCCGCCGCCATGAAATCGCCGACGACCAGCACGATCCGGGCATCGTCCAGTTTGGCGACCGGTTCTTCCTCGGCGCCGCCGGCGTCTGCCGGTGCCTCGGAGCGGCGGCTGCGCTTCACGGCCCGCGGCGCGCGTGCCTGGAGCTTTTCCTGCTGGGCCTGCCAGTCGCGCTCGTACGGCGGGGGTTGGTCGAGCGTGAGCGGAGGCTCCGCCTTCGCCTGCGACGCAAAGGCGAACAGCGATAAGGCAAAAACAAGGGCGGCCATGACGCGGCAGGCGTCAAGGGCGTGGGCGCGGATCGGGAAGTGCCGCATGGCAGCCAATATCTGTCTGTCCTCGCATGGACGCCAACTGTCGCAACATACCGTATGCGTGCTGCCTTAAGCGTCGGCCAGTCGCCTACCGGCCCCGCAGGCTGGTCAGCACTTCCTTGCTCGGGTGTCCGTCCTGCGCCAGGCCGGTCCGAGCCTGATAGGCCTTGATGGCTTCGCGCGAACCGGAGCCGATGCGGCCGTCGATCTTTCCGTCGTAGTAGCCGTAGGTTTGCAGCCGTTTTTGCAATTCCTCGCGCTCCTCGAATGTCAGCTTGATGAACGGCCGGTTCCAGTCGTGAACGAGGCCGCCATAGCCGGCGATCTCGTCGGCGAGAAGGCCGACGGCGATCGCGTACTTGTCGGCCTTGTTGTAGTGCTTGATGACGTAGAAGTTTTTCAGCATCAGAAAGGCGGGGCCGGCGCGGCCGTCCGGCACCTTGAGGACGGCGCTGTCGGAGCCGCGCGGAAAGTTCTTGCCGTTCGCGCGTTTCACGCCGATCGATTCCC
Organism: Hyphomicrobiales bacterium; assembly: GCA_030456445.1. GTDB lineage: Bacteria > Pseudomonadota > Alphaproteobacteria > Rhizobiales > Rhizobiaceae > Mesorhizobium_L. The sequence continues at coordinate 14,798 of JAKDNM010000083.1, read as the reverse complement.
ATTTGTCGAGGCTGAGCGAACCGGCGGGAAATTTGCGGCCGTCCGGCAGCACCACCTCGTAGCCCCAGGTCTTTCCGGTCCGCCAGCCATTGCGGTGGAGCAGGTTGGCCGCTGACGCAAGTGCGTCGGGCACCGAATTCCAGATGTCGCGCCGGCCGTCGCCGTCCATATCGACCGCATATTTCTGGTAGCTGGTCGGGATGAATTGGGTATGCCCCATGGCGCCGGCCCACGAACCCATGAAGTGATCGGGATCGATGTCGTGGTGCTGCAGGATCTTCAGCGCAGCGATAAGCTGCGTGCGGGCGAATTTGGCGCGCGAGCGATCGGCATAGGCGAGCGTCGCCAGCGAACGGACGACATTACGCATCACTTTGACGTTCTTCAGCGTCTCGCCGTAATTTGTTTCCATCGACCAGATGGCGAGCAGGATGTAGCGGTCGACGCCGAATCTGGTCTCGATCCGGTCGAGCCATGGCTTCCACTTGCGCGCCATGTCCCTCCCGTTGCCGATAGATTCGTCCTGTACCCGGTTGTCGAAATAGTCCCACATGGGGGCGGTGAATTCCGGCTGGGTGTGTGCTTTTTCGATGACCTCCGGGTCCGGACCGGGGATGTTGCGGAAGGCACGGTCGTAGGTGGCCGCCGAAATGCCGTCTTTCAGCGCCGTCTTGCGAAACGCGGCAACCCAGCGGTTGAACCCGGAAGCGGCGAAGGCGGGCGCCGCCATGTCAAGCGCCAAAAGCAGGCCGGTGGCGGCGAGGGTGGTGCCAAAGCGTCGTCTGGACATGAGGCGTGCGGACATCTTCCCTCCTTTCAGGAACGGTTTGAAGATGGAATGCCTTTCAAGCCGACGGCACGGCATTCCGCTTTCAAAACCTTCTACTAGCTGCGGCCGGTTAGGATTTAGTTTACCATGGAAGGCATCGCGCGGTTAATATGTACGAGGTCGTGCAAATCTAACCGCAGGACCCAGGGTTTCCGGAACGCTTGCCCGCTGGATACGTTGAATGTTCCTCAATTCCGACATGAAATTGGCCGACCGGCTTTTTCTCCTTACGAGAACTGGAACGCGTTACACATGAAAAGAATCCGCAAGGCAGTCTTCCCGGTGGCGGGGCTCGGTACCCGCTTTCTCCCCGCGACCAAGGCCGTACCGAAGGAAATGCTGACGGTCGTCGACCGGCCCGTCATCCAATACGTGGTCGACGAGGCGCGCGAGGCCGGGATCGAGCATTTCATCTTCGTGACGGGGCGCAACAAGGCCGTCATCGAGGATCATTTCGACCTCAATTTCGAGCTTTACGATACGCTGGAGAGGCGCGGTAAGACGACGCAACTGGAGCGGCTGAAGGCGATGCAGCCCGGAGCGGGGCAGACCAGCTTCACCCGCCAGCAGGAACCGCTCGGGCTCGGCCACGCGGTCTGGTGCGCGCGCGATCTCGTCGGCGACGAGCCTTTCGCGCTGCTTTTGCCCGACATGATCATGGAGACCGAGAAAAGCTGCCTGAAGGAGATGGTCGCCCTTTACGGTGAGACGGGCAACAACATCATCGCCGTGCAGGAGTGCGACCCGGCGGAGACGCATAAATACGGCATCGTCGGCAAGGGCGCCGATGTGCATTCCGGCTTCGAGATCACCGGCATGGTGGAAAAGCCGGCGCCCGGCACGGCGCCCTCGAACCTCTTCCTCAACGGCCGCTATATCCTGCAGCCGGAGATCTTCGCCATCCTCGAGCACCAGGAGCGCGGGGCCGGCAACGAGATCCAGCTTACCGACGCCATGCTGAAGCTGGAGCGGGAGCAGCGCTTCTACGGCTACCATTACCGGGGCCGGACCTTCGATTGCGGTTCGCCCGAGGGCTTCATCGAGGCCAATATCGCCTTTGCGCTGTGGAACACCGAGATGCGCGACAGGATCAGCGCGCTCATCGACGAACTCTTCGGCGAGATGCATCCGACGGAACGCCAGAAGGTCGCCGGCTGACTTTCCGATTCAAAGCGATCGGTGCATGGGCGCCGCTTATCGCGACAGGCGGTTCTCGTCGTCGATCAGGATGAGGCGGGCCGACGGAGGGTCGGTCCATCTCCACAGCACGAGGTTCATGTCGTTGGCGCCGCCGCCGCCGGCAAAGCTTCTGACCAGAAGACCGTTATAGCCGGTGTCGATCAGGCGCCGGGCGAAGGTCTGCGTCTTCGCCTCGCCATCCGCCTTCATCCGATCGCGCCATGTCGGGTCGGCAAGCGTGGCCGCGTCCATGCCTTCGGCCGCGAGCGCCGCCTCATCCCGGCAGTCGAAGACGCTGTCGATGCCGGCGTCATAGGAGACCAGCGTGGTCGGTTGGAGATTGCCGACCTGATTGGCTTCGCGCAACGCCGTTATCACGGTCAGCGAGGTATAGAGTGCCGGGGTGCCCTTCGGATTGAAGCGGCCGCCATAGAGCCTGGCGCCATGCCCCGACAGCGGCTCGTGGGCATGGAGAGGGTTCAGCGCCCGATAAAGCTTGCCTTCATAACGCATGCGCGCCGTCAAACATGCACGCCGTCAAACATGTACGCCTTCAAACATGTACGCCGGCATCGACCGCATCAACATAGTCGAGAACGTCTTCGGCCCGGCCGTCGCGCACCAGCTGCATCGCCGTCTGGCCGGAAAATCCCGCAAGCGGTTCCGAGCGATACCATGCATAGGCCATCAGCGCCGAACCGAAGCGCGGCTCGACCTTGTTGATGATCTCGACCATCTCGCGCAGACGTCGCTGCGTCTTGCCCGAGCGGATCCGATCCTTGCGCTGGATGGCGTCCTTGCCCAGCCCGGCCGTGCGGGCGACTTCCTCGCTTGTCGTCCGCAAGGCTTCCGCAATCCGGCGCGGGGCAAAAACCCCCTCGTCCGCATATTGGGCGAGACCCATAATATACACCTCTTGCCTGTACACCGGAAACTTTGACGCAATATAGCGTCAGGGAAAGTGGAGTTCAAGGAGGCGTATGCACGCGTTCCTGCCAACTGTCAGGGCTGAGCGCCCTCAAGTGATTTCTCAGCGCTGAACCTTGACGCCGAGGAACACGCTGTTGGTCTTGTAATCGCGGTCGGGCAGATTGCTGGCCAATTCTTCGTGGCGCAGGCGGCCGGTGACGCCGAAATAACGGTTCAGCCAGTAGGTGAAGCCAAGCGTTGCGTCCCAGCCGACATCCCGACCGTCTATTCCGATATAGTCGCGATAGAAGCCCCCGATCGAGGCCGTACCTGTCAAATTGGTACGCATCTGCCGCTCGATGGAAAGGTCTGCCGAATAGAGCAATGACCCGCTTTCGCCCGCGGAAGTGCTGCTCTCGACGGTTGTCGAGCTGTTGAGGGTCACGATGGTGCCGCGCATCGGCGACCAGTTGAGCGTCGATGCGATGGACGGACCCGCGATTGCGGGCAGCCGCGGGTCGTCCGCCTTTTCCCGGAGATAGCCGGCCGAAAACTCGCCGCGTAGTTTGTCGCCGAGATCGAGTGCGATGCCGGCGCGCAGGCCGAGGCGATCGGCCGAGCGGCGATAGCCGGCGGAATCGGTTTCAAGGTCGTAATAGCGTCGTCCGATCTCCGCTTCCACGAAGGGGATGAGCGCGGGGGATATCTCGTAGCCCGTGCGCAGGGTTGCCGATACCAGCGTCGAATCCCTGTCATGCTGGGACGCGGTGCCGCCGCCGACCAGATCGGCGTCGCCATAGGTCGCGCGCTCGACATTGCCGGTCAGGCCGAGCCGCAGCTTTCCCACCCGCTTCTCCAGGCCGAGGCTGCCGGTGACGGTATGCGTCAAAGGCTCGCCATGCGTCCCGGCAGGAAAGCCGGGCGACGACGGGCTCTCGGGGATCAGGCTGTAGCCGAGGGTGCCGCGGGCGACGAAATCGTTGCCGAGCGGCACTTCCAGGCTCGTATCGATCCCGGCCGACGGTTCGGAGAGATCCTGCCCGGAAATCGATTTGCGCCAGCTTCCATAGGCTTGGATGGTGGCTGTCTTGTCGGACCAGTCGGAGGCGGCGTTGAGTCTCAGCGTGCTTTCCGAAAGGATGGCGCTTTTGCCGCCGGGGCTCGAATTGGCGTTGCTCGTGGCGGTCAGGCCGGTCTCCAGCGAAGGGCGAAGGATGAAGCCGCCGCCCCGTATGCCAAGCGCCGCATAGGGATCGTCTTCCGGCTTCGGTTTCAGGCCCTCGATCGCCTGCGTCCGCTGGTTGGCTTTTTCCGCGCGGCTGTTGCGGTCCTGCTCGTTCCGGTCGATCGAGCGGGCGGGGATCGTGCCGGTAGTCTCGGCGTCCTGCGGCCCCGTCAGGCCCGAAGCCGCCGCCCGCCCTGTCGTCGGCGGTGCGGCGAGGTCGCCTGAAGCCGTGTCGTCTTGTCCGATATCCGTGCCGAGGTCCGGCAGGCTCGGCGGCGCTCCATCCGTGGAGGCGGCCCCCGACGCGGTATCCAGTTCCTCGTTCGTGCCGTTGCGGGCATCCGCTGAGCCAGCCGTCCGGTTGGCCGCCGCGAACGGATCCTGTCGGGCATAGTCCGCAGCGGGGGAAGCGGCATCCAGCGTGGTGCGCAGCGCGGGCTGGGCGTCATCCGTGTCTTGCGGAGCGCCGGTATCGCTCGCGGCAAATCCGGGGGCGTCGTCCAAGCGCGTCGCCATCGGGTCCTTTTCCAGAAGGCTGGCGCCGGAAAGTGTATTGTTCGCACGGTTAGGCGGCTCGGTGCCGCGAAGCGCCAGCATCTGTGCCGCAGCCACGGGCGCACTTATGGCCATGCCGGCGCACGCCACGGCGAGCATTGCCGCCAGGCGCGTGCCGCGCACGCTCGCTCTAATGACCTTTCTTGGACGCGACATGGTTCCCGGCAGACCGATTTCGCGGGGCGCGAAAGCTTTACCGAACCGTAAAGGCGGATGGTTAATGGAGCGTTGAGGCGCTGCTTTACGGCGCGTCTGAAAGCGGAACTCACTATTGGACAGGGCAGGCCGAAGCGGATAGAGCAGGCCATGCACGGAACCCTCATGCTGAAACCCGACGACAAGCGTGCCGCCATCCTCTCCGCGGCCAGGACCCTGAGCACCGAACAGGCCGGTGTCGCCGCGCTTGCCGAGGCGCTCGACAACGGGCTGGCGGAGCCGTTCGCGGGTGCTGTGGAGCGCATTGCCGGCATCACCGGAAGGGTGATCGTCACCGGCGTCGGCAAGAGCGGACATATCGGTTCGAAGCTTGCGGCAACGCTTGCCTCGACGGGCACGCCGGCCTTCTTCGTCCATCCGGCGGAAGCCAATCACGGCGATCTGGGCATGATCGCGCAGGACGACGCCATCATCGCCATGTCGTGGTCGGGCGAAACGGTCGAGTTGAACGGTATCGTCTCTTATTCGCGGCGCTTCTCGATCCCGCTGATCGCGATCACCTCCGGGGCGGAATCGGCGCTCGCGCGCGCGGCCGATGTCCTGCTTCTCCTGCCGCGCGTCCGCGAGGCCTGCCCGCACGGGCTTGCTCCGACGACATCGACCCTGATGCAGCTTGTCATCGGCGACGCGCTTGCGATCGCATTGCTGGAAGCGCGGGGCTTCACCGCCGATCATTTCCACACATTCCATCCCGGCGGCCGTCTCGGCGCCAACCTCCTCAAGGTCGGCGACATCATGCATACGGGCGAGTCGGTTCCCGTCGCCCCGCTGGGGACGAAGCTGGCCGATGCGATCTCCATTCTTTCAAAGCGTCGTTTCGGCTGCGTCTGTATCGTCGACGATCAAGGCAAGCTGGCCGGTATAGTCACGGACGGTGATCTCGCCCGAAACCTGCACCGCAATATGGCCGAGATGGTGGTGGAGGAGATCATGACGCGCGCGCCAAAGACCATCGAGCCATCGACGCTGGCAAGCGCGGCCATGGGCATTTTGAATAACCACAATATCAGCGCGCTGGTTGTCACGGACGGTACCCGTCCCATCGGGATCGTCCATTTCCACGACCTGCTGCGGATCGGGGTTCTCTGACGGACTGCAAGGCTCGCGGATTCAGGCCGCTTCAACGACCAGTTGGCCGTTTTGCGCCGTCTTCACGCGTACATGCGCGCCCGCCGGCAGATCGGGTCCGCTGACGCGCCATAGCGTGTCGCCGAGGCGGATGCGGCCGCGGCCGTTGACGATAGGCTCCTCCAGCGTGGCCGTGCGGCCGACAAGCTGCTCGGCGCGGCGGTTGAGCAGCGGCTCGTCGGTGTCGGAGCCGTCCGATTTCCCCATTACGCGGGTGCCGATATAGGCAGAGACCAGCGACAGCGCCAGGAAGACGAGTACCTGGACCTGCCATCCCCAGACGCCGAGCCACAAAAGTTGCAGCGACAGCGCTCCGGTGAGGATGGCGGCAATGCCTATCCACAGCAGGAAGACGCCCGGAACGAGAATCTCGAGCACCAGCAGGATGCCGCCGAGAACGATCCAGTTCCATTCACCGAGATCGGCAAGCGTCTGCGTCAGCATGGCGTCAGCCCTTGTCGGGGCCGGTTGCGGGAGGCCGGCCGGAGGCGCGGCGTGGTTCCGGCTGCTTGCCATCGCCGAAGACGTCGCGGGCGATGGCGCCGATGCCGCCGAGCGAGCCGATCAGCGAGGATGCCTCGTAGGGCATGAGCACGATCTTGCTGTTGCCGGCGGTGCCGATCTTGGCCAGCGCCTCGGTGTATTTCTGTGCCACGAAGTAGTTGACCGCCTGCACGTCGCCCTTGGCGATGGCCTCGGAAACCACCTGCGTGGCGCGCGCCTCGGCTTCGGCGGCGCGCTCGCGTGCTTCCGCGTCACGGAAGGCGGCTTCGCGGCGGCCTTCCGCCTCGAGAATTTGCGCCTGTTTCAGGCCTTCCGCTTCTAGTATCTGGGCGCGCTTGTTGCGCTCGGCCATCATTTGCCGGGCCATCGATTCCACGAGGTTGGCCGGCGGGTTGATGTCCTTGATCTCGACGCGGGTCATCTTGATGCCCCACGGGTTGGCGGCGTCGTCGACGATGTGGAGCAGCCTGTCGTTGATCGCGTCGCGGTTCGACAGAAGTTCGTCGAGCACCATCGAGCCCATCACCGAGCGGATGTTGGTCATGGTCAGGTTGAGGATCGCGTTCTCCAGCCCCGACACCTGGTAGGCCGCCTGCGGCGCGCTCAGCACCTGATAGAAGGCGACACCGTCGACGGCGACGATGGCGTTGTCGCGGGTGATCACTTCCTGCGTCGGGACGTCGAGAACCTGCTCCATCATGTTCATCTTGGCGCCGATGCGGTCGATGAAGGGTATGATGAGGTTGAGGCCGGGGCTCAGCGTGCGCGTATAGCGGCCGAAGCGTTCGACAGTATGATTGTAGCCCTGCGGCACCGTCTTGATGCCCGCGAAGATGAGCAGCAGGACAAGGACGACCAGGACGATGATGACGATGTCGAAACCCGTGAACGGCATGCCAGTTCCCCCAATTGTCGATGCCGCACGAACGCTGCGGCTGCGTTAGTAATCTAAGTGCTTCTTTGCCGCTTGCAATCGCCCGTTTTGCTTTCCCATCCCCGATAGAGGCCAATCGGGCCGGTTAACTTGGCACGGTCAGATCTCGTCAAAGGTCATCAGGGGTGAGGCCGGTGTGTTTGGCGATCCGAGCCAACATCCTGGGGCCGATTTCGTCACGGTCATGGAAGGCAAAAACATAGTCCGGCCAGCCTTCCCGCGCCAATGTGCGATGCGAGCCTGTTTGCCGCTTGATCACCAGCCGATGCGCAGGAGGGTACGTAGAAGGCGAGAAGCACGGACCGATCGCCATCCGTTCACGCTGCAAACATTCGTCGTGTTTCCGGCGGCACCGGTTCGCCATTCTCGATCCTGTCCGCGATCACGCGCAACGCCAGCGCCTCGGCTTTAGCGCGTGCTTCTTCCGCCGTAGCTCCATAGGCAAACACGCCAGGGAGGACCGGTATCTCTCCGAGCCAGCGGCCATCGTCCTCGCGTTCGATCTCGATGCGCATGTGTGTTTCCTGTGAGCACCGATACATTTATGCGGTTCAATTCCTTTCGTCCACCTGAACACCACCATTTGGACGGAAGGCTGTTACACCCAGCCGGCCAGTTCGCGCTTCACCAGCGTCTCGATCACCGCCATGCCTTCGGCGGAATCGTTCAGGCAGGGGATATGGGAAAAATTCTTGCCGCCGGCGTGGTGAAAGATTTCCTGACCCTGCACGGCGATTTCCTCCAGCGTCTCCAGGCAGTCCGAAACGAAGCCCGGATTGAAGACGGCTATGGATTTCATACCCTCCTTCGCCAGTTTCTCGATCGTCTTGTCCGCATAGGGCTGCAACCATTCCTCCGGGCCGAAACGCGACTGGAAGCAGTCGATCAGCTTCTTGTCGTCCCAGCCCAGCCGTTCGCGCAGGAGGCGCGAGGTTTCGTGGCATTGCTGGGGGTAGGGGTCGCCGCGGCGCGCGTAGCTCTGCGGGATACCGTGATAGGAGGCGATGACGGTTTCCGGCTCGAAGTCGAGCGTTGCCAGATGCGTCTCGATGGAACGCGCCAGCGCGTCGATATAGACCGGATCGTCATGGTAGGTCGGCACGATGCGGATGGCCGGCTGGAAGCGCATCTTCATCAGCGCCTCGAAGAACTTGTCGTTCACCGAGGCCGTCGTCGCCGCCGAATATTGCGGGTAGAGCGGGAACATGACGATGCGGTCGCAGCCTTCGCTCATCAGGCGTTTGGTAACGCTCTCCATCGACGGATTGCCGTAGCGCATGGCGTAGTCGACGATGACCGTCTCATGGCCCTTCAGCGCCTCGGCAAGCTTTTCGGATTGGGCGCGGGTGAAGGTGAGGAGCGGGGATTCGTTGCGCTCCTCGTTCCAGATCGTCTTGTAGAGCGCGCCGGACTTCTTCGGCCGCGTGTTGAGGACGATGCCGTAGAGGATCGGATACCAGACCGCACGCGGCCATTCGATGACCCGGCGGTCGGACAGGAATTCGCGCAGATAGCGCCGCATCGGCGCCGGTTCGGTGCCGTCGGGCGTGCCGAGATTGACGAGCAGCACGCCGACCTTGCCGGTGCGCGGGCTGGCGGCGGTTTTTATGGGTTTGGCAGGCGAGGACTGGTCCAACGTTCTCTCCAGGTTCGGACTACCCTAACGCCTGGTATCGACAAGGCAACGCAGCATCTGGCCGCATACGGGCATGGGAGAGGCTTCCCGGTCGGGGCGAGGCAATACCCCCACTCCGTCCCGCTTCGCGGGCCACCTCTCCCCCACTTCCGTGGGGGCGAGGAAAGAAGCCTGGCCTTGCGGCCAGCGCTTCCTCTCCCCCGTCGAGCGGGGGAGAGGTGGATCGGCGAAGCCGAGACGGAGTGGGGGGTCGAACATCATATGTGATCGCCTTGCGGTCCCGCAGCGGCTGCTTCCGGCTACTTCGCCGGAATCTTCAGTTCCGCGCCGATCGGCAGCGTCCGCGCCCGCAAAGCGTGGTTCGCCTCGGCTATTGTGTGCCAGAGCGTAGGGTCGCCATAGAGCGTCTTGGCGAGGTTCCAGTAGGTATCGCCGGCGACGACCACATGCGTGGTTCCGTCCGCCTTCGTCGCCGGGCCGCTTGCCGGTTCATCCGTTTTCACGATCGGCGGCTCTGAGGCCAGAAGCTTCGACATGGCAGGCAGATCCGGCAGTTCGATGCTGCCCTGTCGGGGCGCCTTGCCTGCTTCCGGTTCCGTTGCCTTCCCAACCTCGGCGGGAGGGGGCGTGGTGGTGAGTTCTTTGGATGCGGCCGGCAAATCCGGCATCTTCGCCTGCGCCGTGGATGAATTGTCGGCTACGGTCTCCTTCGGCGCTTTGGTGGAATCGACGATTTTCGGCGTCGCGTCCTTTATGCGGCCATCCGTAAAAGGTGTGTAAGGCCGGTGCGCCTGGAGATAGGCCGTCAGCACGTCCGCGAGGTCGGGACCGTAATCATACGCATTCTTCGCGTTATCGAGGAAGACAGCATAGCCGTCGCCGCCGGCGCGCAGGTAATTGTTGGAGACGACGAGATAGAGCTTGTCCGGTTCGATCGGCTGCCAGCTATCGCCCTCCTTGACCTCGACCGATTTGATGCGGCCGGAATTCGGCCCGATCGAACGGTCGAAACTGTAGCGCAGGCCTGAGACCTGGGCGAAGCGGCCGGCCCCGGCCGAGACCTGCGAGACGCCGTTTTCAAGGGCGGCGACGATGTCCTTGCCCGAAAGCTGGAAGGTGGAAAGCGTGTTCTGGAAGGGCAGCACCGCCACCACGTCGCCCAGCGTCACGGGGCCGCCGCTGATCGAGGCGCGCAGGCCGCCGCCATTGGTGATGGCCACCGTCACGCCCTGCTTCCTCGTATGGTCGAGCATGGCGTCGGCGACGAGATCGCCCATGGCGCATTCCCCGGTCCGGCAGGTTTCCCGACCGCCGTCGATGGGGGCGGTCGCCTCGGCCACCACCTTCGACATGGCCTCTTTGATCGGGCCGGCGAGTTCCTTCACCCGCGCTGCGACCTTCGGATCTTCCGCAATCTTGGCGTCGAGCGGGATCGGATCGCCTTTCGCCTCCTTGACGATGCCCTTGTCGTCGAAGGTCACCGTCACTTCGCCGAGCAGCTTCGAGTAGGAGGCGGCCGTCACCACCGGCACCTTGTAGCCGTCGAGATTGCCGGCGAAGGTCGGATAGGGGCCGGCTGCGTCCTTGTCGGTGTTGGAAAGCAGCGTGTGCGAATGGCCGCCGACCACCACGTCGACGCCGGGAATCTGCGCGATGGCCGACACGTCGCGCTGGTAGCCGACATGGGTGAGCGCGACGATCTTGTCGATGCCCTGCTTTTGCAACGCGGCAACTGCCGCTTTCACCGCCGCGACATCGTCGGTGACGAGCACGTTCGGCCCCGGCGAGGAGATCACGTCCGCATCGTTGGTGATGGCGCCGACGATGCCGATCTTCTGGCCGCCGACCTCGAGGACCGTGTAGGGCTTCACGCGGTCGCCGATCTTCGCGTTACGGCCGGCGGCGATATTGGCGCCGAGGACGGGAAAATGCACCTTGTCGAGGAACGCGGCGAGGCCCGCCTCGCCATCGTCGAATTCATGGTTGCCGACCGTCATCGCGTCGACGCCGAAAAGGTTGGTGAATTCCGCTTCGACCGCGCCCTTGTAGGTCGTGTAGAAGAGCGATCCCTGGAAATTGTCGCCGGCGTCGAGAAGGATGACGTTCTGTCCGGCCAGCCTCTTGCGCTCCTGGTCGATGGCCGTCTTCAGCCGCGCCGCGCCGCCGACGCACACCCCCTTGGCGTCGTCCTCGGCCGAACAGGTGGCTTCGTATTTGTTGATCGGCTCGATGCGGCTGTGCCAATCGTTGAAATGCAGGATGGTCAGCGTGTAGTCCGCAAGCGCCGAAGCCGGCGAGAATGCGAGCGCCGCCGCTGAAAGAGCCAGCGAAAGGATGATTTTCTTCATCGGCGGATGCTCCCTGTTATTCCCGTCCGGCTATTTCGAATAGTCGCGCTCGTCGGCGATCACCTTGCCGTCGTTCGGCAACGAGCCGGCATCCGTGCGCACGATATTCCCCGCAAGCTTGGTGACTTCGCGCAAGGTGGCGCCGAGGGCTTTTTCGTCCAGCGCCGCACCGGCGGCGGCTTCCACATGAAACGCCATCGCGTCCATTTCGCCGTTGCGCGTCACCACCAGCCGTGCCCGTTTGATCTCGGGGTGATGGCTCAGCACTTCCGCGATCTGCCTGGGATCGACGAACATGCCCTTGACCTTGGTCCGCTGGTCGGCGCGGCCCATCCAGCCCTTGATGCGGCGGTTGGTGCGGCCGCAGGGCGAGGCGCCCGGCAGGATGGCGGAAAGGTCGCCGGTGCCGAGCCGAACCAGCGGGTAGGCCGCATTGAAGGTCGTGACCACGACCTCGCCTACCTCGCCGTCGGGTACGGGTTCGTCGGTGCCGGGCCTGACGATCTCGACGATCGCGTGTTCGTTCAGGACCATGCCGGGGCAGGGCTCGCCATCGTCGGAGGCCGTCTCATAGGCGATGACGCCGGATTCGGCGGTGGCGTAGCATTGCAGCACATGGACACCGCGCGAGGCGTATTCGGCACGAAGCGACGGATAGAGCGCGCCGGCCGAGACGAGGCCGCGTCGGAACGAGGAGAGGTCCTTGCCGGTTTCCGCCGCACGGTCGAGCATGATCTTCAGGAAGTCCGGCGTGCCGCAATAAACCGAGGGGCGGAGGATGGCGGCGGCCTCGACCTGCATTTCCGTATTGCCCGTCCCGGCGGCAAAGACCGAGCAGCCGAGCGCGCGGGCGCCGCCATCGAGCATGAAGCCGCCCGGCGTCATGTGATAGGCGAAGGCGTTATGGACGATGTCGCCGGGCCGCGCGCCGGCAGCGAAGAAGGCGCGCGCGCCGTGCGAAGGATCGTCGCCCCGCCCGCCCGGCTCCCAGATCGGGCCTGGCGAAAGATGGATGCGGTTGCCGGCAAGCGCGGAGGGATCGGCAAAGCCGCCGAAAGGCGGCTCCTTTGCCTGCATCGCCATCAATTCGGCCTTGCGCAGCACGGGCAGGCGCGCGAGCGCTGCGCGGCTTGTCACCGCATCGGGATCGACGCCGTCCAGCCATCGCCGCAGCCCCGGCGCGACGCTAAACGCCTGGCGCAGGAAGGCGGGCAGGCGGGCAAACCAGTCAGCCTCACGTTCGGCCGGATCGCGTGTTTCCAAGCGGTCGAAATATACGGCCATGCGGTCCCTTCCTTCGCGAAAGGAGCGTTATGGCAAGAGCCATCCCGCGCCGCAAGCCCGAAAGCAGACCGGTTTTCAGGAGTGCCGGTTGAGCACGAACTGGGTGCCGTTGCCGAGCGTGCAGTTCATCTGGTCCCGGCTCGCCAGAAGACAGGCGGCGGCGGTCTGCTGCTTGGTCTTCATGGAGTAGAAGCTCAGATCGATTGTGTTCTGGTCGCGGAACTTGTAGGTGCCTTCCGTCAGCGTTTCGCCGGTCTGCACCGACCGCGAGCGGAACTGGCCGCCGTATAGCGAAGAGACGGCGACGCCGTCGGTCCCCATCCACTCGCCGTCGAAGGGCGAAACAGGGAGATTGACCGGCGCGGGCCGGTCGGGGGCGGATTGACAGCCAGCGATTGCTGCCACCACAAAAATTGCCGCGGCGGAAGCCACGGTGCGCGCATTCATCATCCCGATATCCTCTCCTCGAAACGACCGGACTTTTCTTCACCCGAAACAGGGGTGAATGCAAGGCTGTACCGGCAGGCTACCCTGCCGCCGGCTCGCCATGAACGCGCTATCTGACCAGAATGTTCCGGAACTGCCAGGGATCGCTTGCGTCGATGTCTTCATCGAAGAAGCCGGGGCGGTCCTCGAGCGGCGTCCAGTCCGTATAATGGCCTTTCACCGGTCCGAGATAGGGCAACTGCACTTCGAGGCAGCGGCGATAGTCGATCTCGTCGGTCTCGACGATGCCGGCCCTGGGATTTTCGAGCGCCCAGACCATGCCCGCCAGCACCGCCGACGTGACCTGAAGGCCGGTCGCGTTCTGGCAGGGCGCCAGGTCGCGCGTTTCCTCGAGCGAAAGCTGGGAGCCGTACCAATAGGCGTTCTTGCCGTGCCCGTAGAGCAGCACCCCAAGCTCGTCGATGCCGTCTACGAGCTCGTTCTCGTCGAGCACATGCTGGACCGGCTGCGCCTTGCCGGCGGCGCCGAACATCTCGTGGAGCGAAAGGACCGCGTCGTTGGAGGGGTGGTAGGCGTAGTGGCAGGTCGGGCGGTATTCCACGCCACCGTCCGCACCGCGCACTGTGAAGAAATCGGTGATCGAAACCGCCTCGTTATGGGTGACGAGAAAGCCGTATTGCGCGCCGGGCGTCGGGCACCATGTGCGCACGCGGGTGTTGGCGCCGGGCTGTTCCAGGTAGATCGCCGGGCTCTTGCCGTCGGAGAATTCCCGCGCGTTGGCCGGCATCCATTTCTCATGCGTGCCCCAGCCGAGTTCCGAGGGTTGCAGGCCCTCGGCGATGAAGCCTTCCACCGACCAGGTATTCCAGAAGACATCCATCGGCTTTGGCTTCTTGGTGCGCTGCGTGTCGCGCTCGGCGATGTGGATGCCCTTGACGCCTGCCGCCTGCATCAGCCCTGCCCAGCCTTCGCGGTCGTCCGGGGCAGGCTCCTCGAAGCGCAGCCCGAGGTCGCCGGCGAGATCGACCAGCCCCTTCTTGACGAACCACGACACCATGCCGGGATTGGCGCCGCAGCAGGAGACGGCGGTCGTGCCGCCGGGGTTCTTGCGCTTTTCCGCGCGCACGGTGCTGCGCAGCGCATAGTTGGTGCGGCTTTCATTGCCGCCCTTGTTGTCGAAATAGAAGCCGAGCCAGGGCTCCACCACCGTATCGACATAGAGCACGCCAAGCTCGCGGCAGAGCTTCATCAGGTCGAGCGAGGAGGTATCGACCGAAAGATTCACGCAAAAGCCCTGTCCGGCGCCCTTCGTGACGAGCGGCGTCAGGAGTTCGCGGTAATTCTCTTTCGTCACCGCCTCCTGGAGGAAGGCGATGCCGCGTTCCTCCACCGGCGCGCGGCACTCCCCGCGCGGGTCGATAACCACCATCCGCGATTTGTCGAGTTTGAAATGGCGCTCGATCAGAGGCAGCATCCCATGACCGATCGAGCCGAAGCCGATCATGATAACGGGTCCGGCGATCTCACCGTGAACGGGCCATTTCGTATTCGCCATTTAGGAATTCTCCTGAACTGGTGGCACGGAAGGTTTCGGGCGGTGCTAA
>JAKDNM010000202.1 GCA_030456445.1 Hyphomicrobiales bacterium | reverse complement strand
TAGATCAATCCGATCATATCACGCTCTGGGGTCGGAATCTGCGATTTGCCCTCAGGCGCGCAGCAGCACCTTCGGCGGCTTGTGCGGCGACAGATATTCCGAGGATATTTCCGTCACCGTCGCCGTCGGCCCGGTGACGCCCCGGCGCGTCAGCCGGACCGCCCATTCCTTGCCGTCGCGGGCGATATCGATCAGATTGTATTGCGCCAGCGGCCGCCGCGAGCCGAAGGCCTCGCCCGCCGCCGCCACGCCGACCACCGGAATGTCCTCGCCATGGCCGGGAATGCGATAGAGCGTCGGCTCATGCGTGTGGCCGTGGAGCACGAGTTCCGCGCCATGCGTCCTGACCGTGCGCTGGAACAGCGATATGCCGAACAGGCGCTTGTGGGCGGCGGCCGACCCACGCACCGGCGGATGGTGGATCATGACGACACGGAAGCGCCCCTCCCGGCCCGCCTTGTCGAGCAGCGCGCCGAGCCTTGCCGCCTGCGCGGTACGGAAATAGCCGGTCGCCATGAAGGGCGCGCTGGCCCTGGCCGAAGACGTGCCGATGAGCGCAATGTCCCCGCGCACCCGCATATAGGGAAAGTGCCTGCGAAAATCTTTCATCGGCATGTCGCCGTCGCCGATCATCCACGGGCTCCACGCCCGGCACGCCTTGTCGAGCGCGCCGGGAACATAGGCGTCGTGATTGCCGGGAATGAGGGAGACGTCGTGCGGCGAGCCAAGAATCTCCAGCCACAGCCGCGCCATCTCGATTTCACGATCCAGCGCCAGGTTGACGAGATCGCCGGTAACCGCGATGTGGTCGGGCTCGGCGGCCTTCAGGTCGCCGACGATCGCGTCGAGGATGGAATCGCGCATATGCCGGCGGCGGCTGCGCTGCCAGTTGACATAGCCCGTAATTCTCTTGGATGCGAGTTCGCGGTAGTCTACATCGGGCAGGGGGCCCAGATGGACGTCGGAAATATGCGCCAGTCGAAACATCACAAACCCTTACGCCACGTAACTGTCCCGCACCAGCCTTTTGCCGTTGCGCGACCGATATGAAAGAGGATGTGTTCCGCCAGACGGGCTGGCGCGGCTTCAGGGCGAAACTCTTTCACAGCTATTTTCTCCTGTCGCGACCGATGACATTCGGGGTCCGTGCCATCGTCCATGACCGTAACGAACATAAGGTCTTCCTGATCCGTCACACCTACGTGCCCGGCTGGCATCTGCCCGGCGGCGGTGTGGAGAAGGGCGAAACGGCCTTCCAGGCGCTTGCCCGCGAACTTGCCGAAGAAGGCAATCTCCAGCTTCTCACACCTCCCAGCCTGCGCTCGCTGCATTTCAATCGGCACGCCAGCCCCCGCGACCACGTGGCTCTGTTTCTGGTCGACGATTTCCGCCAGCACGCACCGAAAACCGCCGACCGCGAAATCGCGGAAGCCGGCTTCTTCGCACTCAACGACCTCCCGGAGATGACCACGCCCGGCACCCGCCGCCGGCTGGCTGAAATGTTCGACGGAGCGCCCGTCCCGGAATATTGGTAGCCCATGACACGCGGACAGGCATTTCCACTTGCCGACTTGCCCGAACTGGAAAATACTGCGAGCACGATTTGCTGCCCGGCTTTGCCGCAATGTTGCCGCGTCCATAGGCATAACGGGTAGAAGATGGAGATCGGCCAGGGCGGGCCATGTTCCATCCATGAATACAACAGAAGCGTTCGACGATGTTCGAAACTGTCCCTGTTGTGACCGGGAAATGAAACATTCGGCGGCGCCTTGCGCGTTTACTTTACCGCCAATAGACATCTCTGTCCGGCGCCGAATACTTGCTTTGAATTGAATGAGGGATTAACCACTGCGACACGTCGTGAGAGAGGGTCCTTTCTCGACAAATAAAATTTAGGTGGCGAGTAAAGGGATTGGTTAACCAAGCTTGTCGATAATTTCAGATCAGTCGGCCATCGGTGGCGGGCGCCGGGGCGCTTGGCCTGTATCGACCGCGCGCGGGATCGCGGCGGCCGCAACCGATTGTCTGCGCGTAACGAGTAAAGTTCGATTGGCTGGTATGGCGTACGCAAGCGACACGATCTGGGACGATTATCCCGACGGAAATTCAAGTTTTCGTCTTCCTTCGATCCGCACAAGCTGGCTGGTTTCCGCGGCGGCCGTATTGGGACTGGGCGTTGCGCTGGCGGGCTGGTCGCTCGCCACGGTAGCCGCGGTGCACCGGATGGAGACTTCACTTTCCTCAACGCCGAGCCTTTTGCCGGAAAGCGCATTCGCGCCCGGAGCGGTCGCTCTTTTCGATCCCGCCCATCGCGTCGAGCATGTAGGGGATGGAATCCGGCGGCATCTGGCCGGCCGGACGGCCTCGGCGATCGATAACCCCTCCTCCTCCAGTGGGGCGCAAACGGGCTCCCATCTGAAATCCGCCCGGATAGGCACACGCTTTCGGGTCCAGGA
Organism: Hyphomicrobiales bacterium; assembly: GCA_030456445.1. Lineage (GTDB taxonomy): Bacteria > Pseudomonadota > Alphaproteobacteria > Rhizobiales > Rhizobiaceae > Mesorhizobium_L. The sequence continues at coordinate 1,192 of JAKDNM010000202.1, read as the reverse complement.
ACCGGCATTGGAGCGGACCGCATCGACCATGCCGCTCCAGGAGCGTTTCGGCGAAAATGGGCCTGAGGCGATGGCGGTCGCGCACCGGCGCGCCTCCGCCTTCATCCGCTCCCGGCTGGCGGCCGCCAGTTCCGTCAAGTCGTCGCGTGTCGCTATCGCTGACGCCGTTTCCCTCTCAGCCGAGCACGACGCACCGGCGGCGAAAGAAGCTCTTTCACTCCCGGAGGAAGTCGCACTGGTCCCGCGCGAGCCGTCGGATAGCCGTTTCGCGCGCGCGGTCGCCGAAGCTGTCCCGACCCTGCTGCACGAGGTGCCGATGGCCGGACGCTTCGGCCAGCACACCGATAGCGCCGGGAAGTCCTCGATGATCGCCCTTGCCGTCCTCGACGCGGAATTGAAGGACCAGGCCGTCTCCTCGCCTCCATTGCCGAGCGCTCCGCCTGCGCGTAGCGCCCCGCCCCTTTCCGACGACACGGCGGACGACGCCAACGCGCGGACGGACGGTTCGATCGCCGGCAACATCCCCGACAACGTACCGCTGCCGACATGGCGCCCCGCATGGGAAAAGCCGGCGCCGGCGGCCCGGCCCGAGCCGGCGCCTTCGCATTCGTCCAACACCATGATGGCCTATGCCAGGCCCGACGACGCGGAGGAAACAGGCCCGCTTTCGGGACTGGCCAGGCTCTTCGAAAGAAAGCCTCACCTGCCCGGCGCCGATAGCGGGGTAGCCGTCTACGACATCCGCAACGCCGTCGTATACATGCCGAACGGCGACAAGCTCGAGGCGCATTCCGGCCTCGGCCAGATGGTCGACAAGCCGCGTTATGCCGCCGTGAAAAGTCGCGGCCCGACCCCGCCCAATACATACAAGCTCGTCTTGCGCGAACGGCGCTTCCATGGCGTCGAGGCGATCCGGCTCCTGCCGGTCGACGGCAAGAAAAAATTCGGGCGCGACGGGCTGTTGGCACACACCTATATGCTGCGCGGCGGCCTCGCCCAGTCGAACGGCTGCGTCGTCTTCAAGGATTACAAGCGTTTCCTGAAAGCGTTCAAGCGCGGCCACATCACCCGGCTCGTCGTCGTGCCGGACCTGTCTCATGCTTCCCCGGCCGTCATCGCGTCGGCGGCGCGCGGCGCTTAGAGCAATTCCAGGAAAAGTGGAAACCGGTTTTCCGTTCGGAATTGCGTAAAA
>JAKDNM010000201.1 GCA_030456445.1 Hyphomicrobiales bacterium | reverse complement strand
CTTTTCCGGATCATGCTTTAGGCGACCGCCTCAAATCCGCTTATTTTCCGGCGTCCTTCCCGCCGGCGCAACACGAAGTTCAGGGCGCTTCCATGTCAACCGCTTCCACCAAATCCCTTTCCGGCTATCAGCACGCACGCCGCGCGGTATTGTTCCTGCTGCTGCTTGTCGCCTTCGGAGCTTTGCTTTTCATCGGTACCTATCCCGAGGAACGGGAGTTCCACGAATTCATGGAAGCCCTCGGTGTAAGCTTGATCGGCGTTGCCATCATCGGCAGGCTGTGGTGCACGCTCTATATAGGCGGCCGGAAATCGTCCGAGATCGTCTCCGACGGTCCCTATTCCATCGTCCGCAACCCGCTTTACGTCTTTTCTGCGATCGGAGCCGCCGGCGCCGGCGGCCAGACGGGCAGCGCCGTGGTGGCGCTGACCTTCGGTATCGTGACCGCGCTCGCCTTCACAATCGTGTCGCGGCGCGAGGAAACTTTCCTGCGCGAAAGATTCGGCGCCGCTTTCGGCGCCTATTGCGCACGCGTTCCGCGCATGCTGCCGAAATTCTCGCTCTACCGGGATTCAGCCACCATCGTCGTGACGCCGAAGCGGCTCTATACGACCTTCTTCGACAGCCTGGTGTTCTTCACCGCCGTGCCCGTATTCGAACTGGTCGAGCGTTTGCAGCTTCACGGCATCCTGCCCGTTCTGCTGCGCCTGCCGTAACAGCAGGCCCCGGCGCGTTCGGAAGAAGCCGGCCTATTGCGTGGGCAGTCCCCGGCGCGCCCATTCGTCCTGCGGGATCGGTTCGCCGACATGAAGCGAGAACGACTCTACCCTGGTTGCCTTCTTGTCGACCTTGCAGCGGTAGCTCAAATCGTACCATTGGCCGCCGGTACGGAACGCCGCCTTCGGGATGTCCATGGCCGTTCCATGAGTCAGCCGGTACGCCGGCAGAATGTCCGGGAAATAGGGAGGCGAGGCGTTGCGCAACTGTTCACGCAATTCCGTCACGCATAGCCAACCGCCGCGCTCGTCACGCGGCATGTTGCGCATCGCCGTCGTCGCCCTTGGATCGTCCGTGATCGATCGCGAAAACAGCTTCTTCGCCTCCTGAAGCTTCACCTTGTCTTGCGTCTCGACGGGCTTTTCCGTTCTGGAAGATTTCTCGGGCGCGGCGGGTTGCATCTCTACACTCCTTGCGCCGGTCGCAGTCAGGGCCCGTATCTCCGCTGGAGCTTCCTTGTCGGGATCGTCATGAGCCGTCGATGCCTTCGCTGCATCCTCCGCGCTGTTGCCGGCCAGGGATTTGCGTGGACCGGCGTCCTTGTCGCCGAACTGGAAGACGGGCCGCAGCGTGGGGATGGGCGTGGGGCGGACCGCGCTGTTTTCCACCGGCGGCGGCGTCTCTGCCCCGGTCTTGTCCGTCTTTTCGGGTGCCGGTTTTTCTTCCGGCGGTTCGGGCGGGGCCTTGGGTTTCTCCGGCGGCATGGGCGGCGGCACGAGATCGACGGATATCGCCTGGTCTTCCTGTGGGTGCGGCAGCGATATAGGCAGCCCGAAGATCAGAAGCGCAACGGCAAGCAAATGCACGGCCAGGGAAACTGGCAACGCCCATCTGCGCGTCCAATGCGGATCCTGGCTGTCTTTGTTCATCGTTACGGGTTTGAAGCAGAATCTTGCGGCAATTTCGACCGGATTTAGGAGTGCTGACCCTGATGTTTCAATTGCCGGCCGATGTGCCGCTTGCGTTTCGTCGACAGGCCCGACCCTGTTGCGCTTTTTCTTCCGCGCGGCTATAAGGCCGCCGTTCTGGAACCGTCCGGCAGGGCATGCCGTGGCGGTTCGTAATGCTTTTCGGGCCATGGTCTTTTCGGATCGTAATTGGGCCGAAGCAATAAGCCTCCATCATGAGGCACACGAAAAAGGAAAGCAAAATGCCCAAGATGAAGACCAAATCGGCCGCCAAGAAGCGGTTCAAGATCACCGGCACCGGCAAGGTGCTGTCGGCTGCCGCCGGCAAGCGCCACGGCATGATCAAGCGCTCGAACAAGTTCATTCGCGATGCCCGCGGCACCATGGTTCTCGCCGAACCGGATGCCAAGAAGGTCATCAAGAATTTTCTTCCCAACGGCGGCGGGCTCTGAGCCCGGCTGCTCGACGAGCGTTTTAAGGAGATCATGACATGGCACGCGTCAAAAGGGGCGTAACCGCCCACGCCAGGCACAAGAAGGTTCTGAAGGCCGCCAAGGGCTTTTACGGCCGCCGCAAGAATACCATCCGCATCGCCAAGCAGGCGGTGGAGAAGTCGCTGCAATACGCCTACCGCGACCGCAAGAACCGCAAGCGCAATTTCCGCGCGCTGTGGATCCAGCGCATCAACGCGGGAGTGCGCGAGCACGGTCTGACCTATGGCCGCTTCATCGACGGGCTCAACAAGGCCGGCATCGAGATCGACCGCAAGGTGCTTTCCGACATGGCGATCCACGAGCCGCAGGCTTTCGCCGCGCTGGTTGCCAAGTCGAAGGCGTCGCTCGAATATCTGAAGGACACCACGCCGAACGCTTTTGAAAGCGCTGTGGCCTAGCCAGCGCTTCCCAAGCATATCATTTGCTGATTTGGGAAACCCGCGCTGGCAGGGCTGGCGCGGGTTTTTCTTTGCCGCCGACAGGACCGAAATGGCGCCGCCATGGTGGCGCCCAACCGAAGAGAGTTCGCCGTGAACGCCGCCGCTGGAAATCTTGAAGCTTTGGAAAGCGCGTTGCTTGCCGAAATCGCCGCCGCCGGTGACGAAGCGGCCATCGAGGCCGTGCGCGTCTCGGCACTCGGCAAGAAGGGATCGGTTTCGGAACTTCTGAAGACGCTCGGCTCGATGAGCGCCGAGGAACGGCAGGTCCAGGGGCCGGCGATCAACGGGCTGAAAGCCCGCATGACCGAAGCGCTTTCCGCGCGCCGCGCCGAACTGCGCAACACGGCCGTCGCAGCGCGGCTCGCCGCCGAGAAGATCGACGTGACCTTGCCGGTCCGCCAGTCGCCGGCCGAGCGCGGGCGCATCCATCCCATCAGCCAGGTGATCGATGAGATCGCCGCCATCTTCGGCGATCTCGGCTTTTCGATCGCCGAGGGGCCGGACATCGAGACCGACTATTATAATTTCACCGCGCTGAACTTCCCCGAGGGGCATCCGGCGCGCGAGATGCACGACACCTTCTTCTTCAATCGGGACAAGACGGGCGAGCGCAAGCTTCTCAGGACGCACACCTCGCCGGTGCAGATCCACACCATGGAGGCCCAAAAGCCGCCGATCCGCATCGTCATTCCCGGCAAGACCTATCGGCAGGATTCCGACGCCACCCATTCCCCCATGTTCCACCAGCTCGAAGGGCTGGTGGTCGACAGGACGGCGACGGTGGCCAACATGAAATGGGTGCTGGAGGAGTTCTGCAAGGCCTTCTTCGAGGTGCCGCAGGTCGGCATGCGCTTCCGGCCGAGCTACTTCCCTTTCACCGAGCCGAGCCTCGAGGTCGACATCCAGTGCGACCGCTCGAAGCCTGGCGAAGTGCGCTTCGGCGAGGGCTCGGACTGGATGGAAATCCTCGGCTGCGGCATGGTCCATCCCAACGTGCTGCGCTTCGGCGGGCTCGATCCGGACGAATACCAGGGCTTTGCCTGGGGCATGGG
>JAKDNM010000082.1 GCA_030456445.1 Hyphomicrobiales bacterium | reverse complement strand
TTTGACGAAGAGTGGGTCCACCCGGTCCCGCTCTTTTTTGTTAATCCGATTTGTTAATCCGATTTGTTGATCCGACGGGCTGCGGAGACCGAATGACTGAAGCCGCAAAGGGCGACGACCGTATCATCCGCGAGAGCGGCATCGACGCGCGCATCGCGCTGGTCGTCGAGCCGGTGCTCGCGGCGGACGGCTATCGGCTGGTCCGGGTGCGGCTTTCCGGCCAGAACGGCCTGACGCTCCAGATCATGGCCGAGCGGCCGGACGGCACCATGACGGTCGAGGATTGCGAGGCGGTGAGCCGCCTCCTGTCGCCCGTCCTCGACGTGGAAGACCCGGTCGACAAAGCCTATCATCTCGAGATTTCCTCGCCCGGTATAGATCGGCCGCTGGTGCGCAAATCGGATTTCGCCGAAGCCGTCGGGCGGCTGGTCAAGGTCGAGACCTCCGTCCAGGTCGCCGGCCGCAAGCGGTTCCGCGGGCGCATTGTCGCCACCGATGACGGAGGCGTTACGGTCGAGACCGACAAGCCGGCGCTCGGCGAGGATTTCAGGACCCCGCTTCCCTTCGAGACGATCGCCGAGGCACGGCTGGTGCTGACCGACGATCTGATCCGCGACGCGCTGAAAAAAGACAAGATGCTCCGGGAGGGGCATGGCGGCGATGACGATGGGCAGGGCGAGGAAGCCGTGGCCAACGGACAAGACAGGATTTGACGCGGCGGCCGGGGCCGGTCGCGGCAGTTTTACGGGAGAAATGAGATGGTAGTCAGTGCGAACAGGCTGGAGCTTCTCCAGATCGCTGACGCTGTGGCGCGCGAGAAGTCGATCGAGAAGCAGATCGTGCTCGACGCGATGGCGGACGCGATCCAGAAGGCGGCGCGCTCCCGTTACGGCCAGGAGACCAATATACGCGCCGACATCAATCCGACCACCGGCGAGATGAAGCTGCAGCGCCTCATGGAAGTCGTTGAGGATGTCGAGGATTTCGGCCGCCAGATCGCGCTCAAGGACGCGCGCACGAGGAACCCCGACGCCCAGGTCGGCGATTTTATCGCCGAGCAGCTTCCGCCGATGGATTTCGGCCGCATCGCCGCCCAGTCGGCCAAGCAGGTGATCGTGCAGAAGGTGCGCGAGGCCGAGCGCGACCGCCAGTACGACGAATACAGGGACCGCGTCGGCGACATCGTCAACGGCACGGTGAAGCGCGTCGAATACGGCAATGTCATCGTCGATCTCGGCCGTGGCGAGGCGATCGTCCGCCGCGACGAACTGATCCCGCGCGAGAATTTCAAGTATGGCGACCGTGTCCGCGCCTATGTTTACGATGTGCGCCGCGAGCAGCGCGGCCCGCAGATCTTCCTGTCGCGCACCCATCCGCAGTTCATGGCGAAGCTGTTCACCATGGAAGTGCCCGAGATCTATGACGGCATCATCGAGATCAAGTCGGTCGCCCGCGATCCGGGCAGCCGCGCCAAGATCGCCGTCATATCGCGCGACAGTTCCATCGATCCGGTCGGCGCCTGCGTCGGCATGCGCGGCTCCAGGGTCCAGGCGGTGGTCGGCGAATTGCAAGGCGAGAAGATCGACATCATCCCCTGGTCGCAGGACGCGGCTGCCTTCATCGTCAACGCGCTGCAGCCGGCGGAAGTCGCCAAGGTGGTGCTCGACGAGGATGCCGAGCGTATTGAAGTCGTGGTGCCGGATGACCAACTGTCCCTTGCCATCGGCCGCCGCGGCCAGAATGTCCGCCTTGCCTCGCAACTCACCGGCTGGGACATCGACATCCTGACCGAAGAGGAGGAATCGCACCGCCGCCAGAAGGAATTCGTCGAGCGCTCGAACCTCTTCATGGAAGCGCTCAACGTCGACGAGATGGTCGGCCAGGTGCTGGCCTCCGAAGGCTTTACCAGCGTCGAGGAGGTCGCCTATGTCGAGTCCGACGAGATTTCCTCGATAGACGGTTTCGACGAGGATACCGGCTCCGAGATTCAGGCGCGCGCCCGCGAATATCTGGAGCGTATCGAGGCCGAGCATGACGCTCGCCGCAAGGAACTGGGCGTCGCCGACGAATTGCGCGAGATACCGGGCATCACCACGGCCATGATGGTCACGCTCGGCGAAGACGGCGTGAAGACTGTCGAGGATTTCGCCGGTTATGCGGTCGACGACCTCACCGGCTGGAAGGAACGCAAGGACGGCGAGACCAAGATGTTTCCCGGCGTGCTTGCAAATTTCGGCACCAGCCGGGCAGAGGCCGAGCAGATGGTGATTGCCGCGCGTCTCAAGGCCGGCTGGATCACCGAGGCCGACCTTGCGGCGGAGGAAGAGGAAGATGGCGAGCCCGGCGAGAACGCCGAGCTGGCCGGCGCCTGAGCCATGCCACGCCGGATTTGGAGCGAACGGGTAGTTGGAACCGTCGGAACTCATGAACGAGCGCACTTGCATCGTGACGCGCAGAGCGGGCGAGGCCGACAGCCTCATCCGTTTCGTTCGCGGGCCTGACGGATCGGTCGTTCCCGATCTCAAGCGTAACCTGCCGGGGCGCGGCTGCTGGGTGACGGCCGACCGCGCCCATGTCGATCGCGCGGCGGCGAAGAAACTCTTTTCCCGCGCGCTCAGGGCCGATGTGACAGTCGGCCCCGATTTCGGCCAGGCGGTGGATGGCCTCCTGGCCCGCGCAGCACTCGGCTCGCTCGGGCTGGCGCGCAAGGCCGGCTCGGTCGTCCTCGGCGCGGTCAAGGTCGAGGATGCGGTGCGCAAGGGGACAGTGCTTCTCGTGCTGCACGCCGATGAAGCGTCCGAAGACGGCGTGCGCAAAATAGCGTCCGCCCGCCGCGCGACCGTTCACGCCGGCGGCCCCGACATACCGTCTTACAAACTCTTTTCCGAAGCGGATTTGGGTTTGGCAATTGGGGGCACAAATGTGATACATGCTGCCGTGCTCGCGGACGGAGCGGGCCGGTCGGCGCTGAAGCGCGTGGTGGCGCTCGACCGTTTCCGGGGCGGCTTCCCGGAAGAGAATCTGGAAATTGCGGTAGTGGCGGATGTGATCGGCGCCGCGGATAGTGCGGCCGCAGAGGATATGGAATGAGTGATACGAAATCGAGTGACGACAAAACCTTGAGCGTCAGCACGAAGAAGACGCTGACCCTGAAGCGGCCCGGCATGGAGCAGGGCACCGTGCGGCAGAATTTCTCGCATGGACGCACCAAGTCCGTCGTCGTCGAGACGAAGAAGCGGAAGTTCTCCATGCCGGGCGAGCGTCCCGAGCAGCAGCCGGTCGCGCTCAAGCCGCGCGCGCCGCAGCCCGCTCCGCAAGCGGCGCCGCAGCCGGTTCCCGAGCAGCCGGTTCGCCCGGCGCCGGGGCCGTCCGAGCGGTCCGGCGTCGTGCTCAACGAATTGTCGCGCGACGAGATGGACGCGCGCCGCCGGGCATTGGAGGATTCCAAGGTCCGCGAGGTCGACGAGCGCCGTCGCGCCCAGGACGACGCCAAGCGCCGGTCGGAAGAAGAAGAGCGGCGCCGCCAGGAGCGCGAGGAATCGGCGCACCGTCAGGCGGAGGAAGAATCGAGGCTGAAGGCGGAGGCCGAGGCGCGCCGTCGCGCCGAGGAGGAAGCGCGTCGTCGCGCACCGACCGACGCTGCCGGCGTCGCCGAGGAGATCGAGGAAGAGACGCGCAGCCGTAGCGGAACCCCGGTGCGGCGCGGTCCCGTCAAGCCCGAAATCGCGCGGCCGGCACGGCCGGTGAAGGGCGAGGAGGACCGTCGTCGCGGCAAGCTGACGCTGAACGCCGCGCTTTCGGACGAGGATGCGCGCAGCCGCTCGCTGTCGTCGATGCGCCGGCGCCAGGAGAAATTCAAGCGCGCCCTTCACAATGAGCCGCGCGAGAAGATTTCCCGCGAGGTGGTGCTGCCGGAAACGATCACCATCCAGGAACTGGCGAGCCGCATGGCCGAACGCGCCGTCGACGTGGTCAAGTACTTCATGAAGCAGGGCCAGATCATGAAGCCGGGCGACGTCATCGACGCCGATACGGCGGAACTGGTGGCAAGCGAATTCGGGCACACGGTCAAGCGCGTCCTGGAATCGGATGTCGAGGAAGGCCTCTTCAACGTCGAGGACGATCCGGATCTGCTGGAGCAGCGGCCGCCCGTCGTGACCATCATGGGTCACGTCGATCACGGCAAGACCTCGCTTCTGGACGCCATCCGCGATGCCCATGTGCAGGTCGGCGAGGCCGGCGGCATCACCCAGCATATCGGCGCCTATCAGGTCGAGAAGGATGGCCAGAAGATCACCTTCATCGACACGCCCGGTCACGCGGCGTTTACGGCCATGCGCGCCCGCGGCGCGCAGGCGACCGACATCGCCGTTCTGGTGGTGGCGGCCGACGACAGCGTCATGCCGCAGACGGTCGAATCCATCAGCCACGCCAAGGCGGCCGGCGTCCCGATCATCGTGGCGATCAACAAGATCGACAAGCCGGAGGCGGATCCGCAGAAGGTGCGCACCCAACTCCTCCAGCACGAGGTCTTCGTCGAATCCATGGGCGGCGAGGTGCTCGACGTCGAGGTCTCGGCCGCCAAGCGCACCAATCTCGACAAGCTTCTGGAAGCGATCCTTCTCCAGGCCGAACTTCTCGACCTGAAGGCCGATCCCGAACGCACCGCCGAGGGCGTCGTGATCGAGGCCAAGCTCGACAAGGGCCGCGGCCCGGTGGCGACCATGCTGGTGCAGACCGGCACGCTTTTGACCGGCGACATCGTCGTGGCCGGCAGCGAGTGGGGCCGGGTGCGCGCGCTGATCAACGATCGGGGCGAGCATCTGGATGAAGCGCCGCCTTCCACGCCCGTCGAGGTGCTCGGCTTGCAGGGCACGCCGCAGGCCGGCGATCGCTTCGCAGTCATCACCAATGAAGGGCGCGCCCGCGAGATCACCGAATACCGCCAGCGCGTTGCCCGCGAGAAGGCGGTCGCCCGCCAGTCCGGCCAGCGCGGTTCGCTCGAGCAGATGATGTCGCAATTGCAGACGGCGGGCCTGAAGGAATTCCCGCTGGTCATCAAGGGCGACGTGCAGGGCTCGATCGAGGCGATCGTCACGGCGCTCGACAAGCTCGGCACCGACGAGGTACGCGCGCGGATCGTCCATTCCGGCGCCGGCGCGATCACGGAGAGCGATGTGTCGCTCGCCGAAACCTCGGGCGCGGCCATCATCGGCTTCAACGTCCGCGCCAACAAGCAGGCGCGGGATGCCGCCGAGCAGGCGGGCATCGAAATCCGCTACTACAACATCATCTACAATCTCGTGGATGACGTGAAGGCGGCGATGTCGGGCCTGCTCTCGCCGGAGCGTCGCGAGACCTTCCTCGGCAATGCCGAAATCCTGGAGGTGTTCAACATCACCAAGGTCGGCAAGGTCGCCGGCTGCCGCGTCACCGAAGGCAAGGTGGAGCGCGGCGCGGGCGTGCGCCTGATCCGCGAGAACGTGGTCATCCACGAAGGCACGCTGAAGACGCTGAAGCGCTTCAAGGACGAGGTCGCCGAAGTGCCCGTGGGCCAGGAATGCGGCATGGCCTTCCAGAACTACGAGGACATTCGCCAAGGCGATGTCATCGAGTGCTATCGCGTCGAGATGATAACCCGCACGCTGTGAGCATGATGGCGAATACCAAAAAGGGCGGTGCCTGACCGGCGCCGCCCTTCTTTTCTGCGGCCATGAAACTTCGAATAAAATCCGCCCGGACCCATTAAGCGAACCGCCATCCGAATCGGCCATAAGCTTGTTTGCGGCGGGCAGATCTGTTTGTGAGGGACGATGCAGAGCGATTTCGCCGCCGTGCGTGAACTCTTGGAGTGCGCCTATAACCGGCTGACGGGCGTGGACCCGGCCAGCCAGAAAATAAGAGAGGCCGTGGACACGCTGATCGAAGAGGCGGCGATCGCGGAGTGCCAGCGCTCGCCCATGGTCGTTATCCCCTTCCCGAAATCACGGCGCGGCTGACGCGGAAAAAGCCGGCCCGCCGACCGCTCCAGGCCTCTCCTCGCGTCGATGGCAAACGAAAGTTGCATTGACGCGGCGGTTTTCAGTCGGCCTATACTCCCCACCGATGACTTGGTCGCCTCGGGCTGTAATGGCTCGAGGGGCCGGCGTTTACCTGGCGGTGGGGCGGCAAAACAGCGGGGACGCGGTCATATCGACGTCACGACCGGAAACTTGAATTACAGAACCTAAATCCATGGGAGGAATTCATGGCAGAATTCAAATCAGGCAATAAGGGCATGGGCGGAATTTCGCGTCGGCACGTGCTGCAACTCGGCGCAGGCGTCGCCTCGGCGACATTCATTCCCGGCCTCGGCACCATTGGATGGGCCTATGCCGACGACAAGCCGGCGATCGGCACCTGGCCGGCCGGTTCGGAAGGCGACACGGTCTATCTCGGCGCGGCCGTCCCGCTGACGGGCACCTATGCGGCCCAGGGCGCGGACGAGCTCAAGGGATGGGAACTCGCCGTCGACCATATCAACGAAGGCCACGAACTTATGAAGAAGTTCGCGCCCAAGATCGACAAGGGCCTTCTCGGCAAGAAAGTGAAGCTTCTCTCCGCCGATTCGGGCGCCAAGCCCAACAACGCGGTGCAGGCCGAGCAGACCTTCATCAACCAGAACAAGATCATCCTGATGACCGGCTCGACCTCGTCGGCCGTCGCGGTGGCGCTCAACAAATTCGCCGAGCGCGAGAAGATCCTCTACGTGGCCGGCATCTCCGGTTCCAACGACACCACCGGCAAGGACTGCGTGCGTTACGGCTTCCGCCAGAATTTCTTCGGCCAGACAGCCGCTGCCGCGATCGGCCCGGTTCTGGTGAAGCAATTCGGCAAGAACCGCAAGGCGGCGTTCATGACGCCGGACTACACCTACGGCCACACGGTCACCAAGTCGGTGAACGACTATCTGAAGGAGCATGCCGGCTGGGAGATGGTCACCAACCAGGTGTCGCCGCTCGGCACGCAGGACTTCAGCCAGTATCTCACCAACATCGCCAATTCCGGCGCCGAGTTCCTCGTCAACGTCAACTGGGGCCGCGACGCCGTGCTCTCCACGCAGCAGGCCAAGCAGTTCGGCCTCCTGCCCAAGATGACGCTTGTCATTCCCTACCAGATTCCGTTCCTTGCCAAGGAAGTCGGGCCGGAAATCACCGAGGGCGTATACGCGGCGACCGATTTCTGGTGGACGCTCGAGGACAAGTATCCGCTGGCCAAGATGTTTGTGGATGCGTTCCAGAAGAAATACGGCTACCGGCCGGAATGGGGCGCCGAGAACAGCTATGTCAGCTTCGCCCAATGGGCGCGGATGGTTTCGGAGGCGGGCAGTTTCTACCCGGTCGACATCATCAAGCAGTATGAGAAGGGCGAGACGATCCCCTCCCTCATCGGCGACGTCCACTATCGGCCCGAGGACCATCAGTGCGTCCGTCCCGTCATCATCGTTCGCGGCAAGGCCAAGAAGGATATGAAGAACGACGAGGACTATTGGGAGGTTCTCGAAGTGGTGCCGGGCGAGGGCCTGATGCAGGCGCCCGACGCCTTCGGCTGCAAGCTTGGCGATTATACCTGATCGTGCTTGCCCCTCCGGCCTCGGCCGGAGGGGCGCTTTGCCGGCATGATGCCGGCTACCTATTCATGCTCCCGTTGGACGGCTAGGGCATGCAACTCCGATACCGGTATAAAAAAATGTTTGAATCGATCCACGATTAGGGCGGGACAACGTGGTCAACTGGGCGAATTTCATATCGCAATGTTTCAACGGGCTGGTGCTCGGCGCGCTTCTGGCGGTGATCTCGTCGGGCCTGACGATCATCTACGGCACGCTGGGCGTGCTCAACCTGGCGCATGGCGCCATGTTCATGCTCGGCGGCTATGCCGGCTGGCTGGCCTACACCTATTCCGGCTCCTTCATCGTCGCGCTGGCCGCCGGCTCACTGTTCGTGATGCTGGTCGGCGTGGTGACCGAGCGGTTGATCATCCGCCATTTCTATTCACGGCCGCCTGAAGACCAGCTTCTCGTCACCTTCGGTCTCGGCATCGTCTTCGTCGAAGGCGTGCGCTTCTTCTTCGGCAGCCTGTCGAAGACGACCCCGCCGCCGGCGCTGTTCCAGGGCATCACCGATCTCGGCTTCATGTTCTACCCGACCTATCGCCTTGCCGCGCTCGGCATCGTCGCGATCGCGCTTCTGGTGCTCTACTACGTGCTCTACAAGACCCGCATCGGCATGATCGTGCGCGCCGGCATCGAGGATTCGGTGATGGTCGATTCGCTCGGCATCGATGTCTACAAGATATTCATGCTGGTGTTCGGCATCGGCGCCATGGCGGCCGGCTTTGCCGGCATCGTCAACGCGCCGGTCGTCTCCATCGCGCCGGACGTCGGCGAGGCGATCCTGGTGCAGACCTTCGTGGTGGTCGTCATCGGCGGCGTCGGCTCCTTCCCCGGCGCCATCATCGGCGGCCTCATCGCTGGCGAGATCATCTCCATCACCTCGATGTTCAATCCCGCCTATTCCTATGTCATGCTTTTCGTGGCGATGACGCTTGTGCTGGTGCTTCGTCCTCACGGACTGCTCGGCACGGCGGGCCGCGAGTAAACGCGGCCATCCGATGCTCAGACAACGCCCCTTCCTCGTCGAAATCCTGACCGCGATCGCGCTGATCGCAGCACCCTTCGTGCTGCCTTATCTCGGCTTCACGCCGACAACGATCAACCGCATCCTCATATGGGGCCTGCTCGGGATCGGCTTCGATCTCCTGTTCGGCTATACCGGCCTGCTCTCTTTCGGCCAGTCCGCTTTCTTCGGCACGGGCGGCATGTTCGCCGCCTATATGCTGACGGAGACCCCACTTGAGAATACGATAGTCGCCCTCTTCCTCGGCACGATCGTGGCGGGCATCATCGGCTATCTGGTCGGCCTGATCGCGCTCAGGCGCACCGGCATCTATTTCGCCATGATCACGGTGGCGATCGCCGAAGTGTTCTTCTTCGTCGAGTTCAACCCGCTGTCGGAATATACGGGCGGCGAAAACGGCCTGCCGGGCGTGCCGACCCCGAACCTGGAACTCGGCTTCACGACGATCCAGTTCGACTCGAACTGGTCGATGTATGTCTTCTTCGCCTTTTGGTATTTCGTCGGGCTGGTCATCGCGCTGCGCCTCGTGCGTTCCCCCGTCGGGCTCCTGCTGCGCGCCATTCGCGACAATCCGCTGCGCGCCGAAGCGCTTGGCCACAACATCCACGGCTACAAGCTTGCGGTCTTCGTCATCGCGGCCATGTATACCGGCTTCGCCGGCGGCCTGCTCGGCATGATGCAGGGCTTCATGCCGCCCGACGCCTTCATGTTCGCGACGTCGGGCGAAATCGTCATACAAACCGCGATCGGCGGGGCGGGGACCCTGTTCGGACCGTTGCTTGGGGCGGCGGTGTGGCTTTATCTCAACGACCTCCTTCAGACGACATTGCATCTCGGTGCAAGCTGGAAGCTCGTCCTCGGCATCGTGTTCGTGCTGCTCGTCTGCTTCCTGCGCCGCGGCCTCGTTGGCGCCATCGCAGATCTCTATCATATGGCGACGCGTGAGAAGGACGGTGCCCGAAAGGTTGAGCCGGCCCCTGCGCCGGCAGTGATGGCGTCTTCCGCGCCGGCGCCCGTGAGAGCGGTGCCCGATCCAGCGCCAGCCGGACGCAATCGCGCCATCGACAAGTCCGGCCAGATCCTGCAGGCAACCGGCCTCACCAAGCGCTACGGCGGCGTGGTCGCCAACAGCGATATCGACTTCACCGTCGATTATGGCGAGATGCGCGGCATCATCGGGCCGAACGGCGCGGGCAAGAGCACCTTCTTCAAGATGCTCACCTGCGAAGTGCCGCCGAGCTCGGGCAAGATCGTGTTCGAAGGGCGCGACATCACCAGCATGGGCGTCAATGACGTCTGCCAGCTCGGCCTCACCAAGAGCTACCAGATCAACCAGCTTTTCGAGCGGCTGACGGTCCGCGAGAACCTCGCGATCGCCGCGCTCGGCGAACTGAGGGGCCGGTTCAAGCTCGACCTGTTCAGGAGCCTCTCGGGCGTCCCGGGCCTCGACGAGCAAATCGCGAAGACGGCATCCCTGGTCAATCTGACCGCGCGGCTGAATACGCCGGTCTCCGAACTCGCCTATGGCGAGAAACGGCGGCTGGAGGTCGGACTGGCGCTGGCGACTTCGCCGAGCCTCCTGCTGCTCGACGAGCCGCTGGCCGGCATGAGCCCGCAAGAGCGCGTCGAGACGGTGGCGCTCCTGAAATCGATCGCGCAGGGCCGCACGATGATCATCATCGACCACGACATGGATTCGCTTTTCGAGCTGGTCGAGAACGTCACCGTGCTGCAGGAAGGCAGCGTGCTCGTCGAAGGCACGCCCGAAGAGATCAAGAACAACGCGAAAGTTCAGGAAGCTTATCTCGGCGGCGTCCAGGGAGAGATGGCATGAGCCTGCTCGAAGTCGGCGGCCTCAACAGCTATTACGGCGACAGCCACATTCTGTTCGACGTTGCGCTGCGCGTCGAGAAGAACGAGGTCGTTGCGCTTCTCGGGCGCAACGGCGCCGGCAAGTCCACGACGTTGAAAAGCCTGATGGGCGTGGTCACGCCCAAGGCCGGCAGCGTCAAGCTCGACGGCGAGGAACTGGCCGGCAAGAAGGCGCACTCGATCGCGCGGCGAGGCATGCAACTCGTGCATGAGGACCGCCGCATCTTCGGCAGCCTCGATGTCGAGGAAAACATTATCCTCGCCGGCCTCACCGCCGATAACAAATGGCCGCTCGAACGCATCTACGCCATGTTCCCGCGCCTGAAGGAACGGCGCACCAGCCGAGGCACCGACCTCTCCGGCGGCGAACAGCAGATGCTGGCGATCGCGCGGGCCCTGGTGCGCGACCCGAAGATCGTCCTGCTCGACGAGCCGTTCGAGGGGCTCGCCCCGGTCATCGTGCAGGATCTCGTTCGCGCCTGCCACGATCTTGCGCAAGCCGGCCAGACCATCGTGCTGGTCGAGCAGAACCTCGCCGCGACGCTGGCGCTGGCCGATCGTGTCTATATCCTCAACAACGGCCACATTGCGCATGAAGGCCCCGCCGCCGACCTCAAGACCCAGCCCGAGATACTCCAGCGCCATCTCGGCGTGTAGCGCCCGTGCCAGGCGCGGTGGCGATGCCGCCGCGTGGAAAGCGCCTCCGTTTCGCAATCGCGTCTGTTCCGCTGCCATCATGCGCGTTTTGTGATAAACGAAACGCTGTATTCGTTTCGCGGAAGGGTGGAAATTGAAGGAGAGCGGAAAGCCTGTCCAGAAGGACGCCGACCGCACGGCGCGGCTGGCGGAGGAACTGCGCGCGAACCTCCAGCGGCGCAAGGTTCAGGCACGTTCGCGCCGCGCAGGCGAGGCCGACCGCAGGCCGGAGGGTATCGCCGCGGCACCGAAATCCGATGCGGCGCTGCACAAAAAGGACGAAATCGGCTAGGATAAGGGCCGAAGGGGATTCGCGCACGGGGCATTCGCTGACCGTCTTCCTTGAACAGCCACAAGCGATCGTCTAGATCGCCCTCCCGCAATGCCCGCATCGGGCGCATCACGGAATTTCTCATGGATCGCATCAGGATCACCGGCGGCAGAGAGCTCAACGGCACGATTCCCATCTCCGGTGCCAAGAATGCGGCGCTGCCGCTGATGATCGCCTCGCTTTTGACCGACGACACGCTAACGCTCGAAAACGTGCCGCATCTGGCCGATGTCGAGCAGCTAATACGCATCCTCGGCAATCACGGCGTCGACTATTCGGTGAACGGCAGGCGCGAGCACCAGAATGGCGGCTATTCGCGCACGATCCATTTCACCGCCCGGCAGATCGTCGATACGATCGCACCCTATGAACTGGTTTCGAAGATGCGCGCCAGCTTCTGGGTTATCGGGCCGCTGCTCGCCCGCATGGGGGAGGCGCGCGTCTCGTTGCCCGGCGGCTGCTCGATCGGCACGCGCCCGATCGATCTCTTTATCGAAGGGCTTTCCGCGCTCGGTGCCGAAATCGATATCGAAGGCGGCTATGTCGTCGCGCGCGCCCCGAAGGGCCTCATCGGCGCGCGCTACGCCTTTCCCAAGGTTTCGGTCGGCGCCACCCATGTCATGCTGATGGCGGCCGCGCTCGCCAGGGGCGAAACCGTGATCGAGAATGCCGCCTGCGAGCCGGAGATCGTCAATCTCGCCGAATGCCTCAACAAGATGGGCGCGCGCATCGAGGGCGCCGGCACGCCGACGGTAAGGATCGACGGCGTCACCTCCCTTTCCGGCGCGCGCCACCGCATCATCTCCGACCGCATCGAGACGGGTACTTACGCCATGGCGGTGGCCATGACGGGCGGTGACGTCGTGCTGGAGGGAGCCGAGCCGGAGCTTCTCAAGACCGCGCTCGATACGCTGCAGCAGACAGGCGTGGAGATCGTGCCGCTGAACTCCGGTATCCGGGTCAGGCGGAATGGCGCCGGCATCCGGCCGGTCGATGTGACGACCGCGCCCTTCCCCGGCTTCCCGACGGATCTGCAGGCGCAGTTCATGGCGCTCATGACCATGGCCAAGGGCAAATCGCGCATCACGGAGACCATCTTCGAGAACCGTTTCATGCACGTGCAGGAGTTGGCCCGGCTCGGCGCCCATATCGGGCTGGCCGGCCAGACGGCGATCGTGGAAGGCGTATCCGCCTTGAAAGGGGCGCAGGTGATGGCGACCGATTTGCGCGCCTCCGTCTCGCTCGTCATCGCAGGGCTTGCCGCCGAAGGCGAAACGATGGTCAACCGCGTCTATCATCTCGACCGTGGCTTCGAGCGGCTGGAAGAGAAGCTTTCCGGCTGCGGCGCGGTGATCGAGCGTATCTCCGGATAGCGGCGAGGTGTGGAGCATGGCAATGCGGTTGCGCGGCCCTTCCGTTCCGCATAACACAGGCCTGCAGCGGCGTGGTTGGCATGCCGCCGACCGGCCCGGGCGGACCCCATGGACCAACTGAAGCTTGCCGCTCTCGATGAAGACGACCTGAAGGTCATCTCCGCGCATGTGCAAGATGCGCTGATGCAGATCGGCGACATCGACTACAGCCCGGCGCGGAAATGGTTCCTGGTGCCGATGAACCGCTTCGTCCGCGAGGGCAAGCGAAGCCTTTTCCGCCGCAAATATGAGAGGCGTCGCAGCGTCCTTCATTTCGAACACGTTCTTTCGGTCAGGAGCACCGGTATCGATCGCGACAATATCAAGGACGTGCTTTCGCTTCTCGCCATACGCTTCATCCCGGGCGACGCGCCGGCCGGTACGATCGAGCTCGTCTTCGCCGGCGAGGCAACCATCCGGCTCGACATCGAATTCATCGAGGCGCGGCTTGCCGATCTGGGACCGGCCTGGGAAACCGCTTCTCGCCCCGCCCATTTCGCCTGAACCCGGCAGCACGACATGGCCCGCACGCTCGACCACAAAAGCCCGGTTTTCGAAGCCGAATTCGCCGCCCTTCTTGCCGCCAAGCGCGAAGTGTCGGAGGACGTCGACGCCGTCGTCGGCGAGATCATCCGCCGCGTGCGCGACGAGGGCGACGCGGCGCTGCTTGATTATTCGAGGAAATTCGATCGGCTCGACCTGACGCGCACGCCGCTGCGCATCAACGAGGGCGAGATCGACGCGGCTATGGCCTCGGCCGACCCGGCGACGGTGGACGCCTTGAAGATCGCGCATGTGCGCATCCGCGCGCATCACGAGCGGCAAAAGCCGAAGGACGACCGCTATACCGACCCGATCGGTGTCGAACTCGGCTCGCGCTGGACGGCGATCCAGTCGGTCGGGCTCTACGTGCCGGGCGGCACGGCGAGTTATCCAAGCTCGGTGCTGATGAACGCCGTGCCGGCGCGTGTCGCGGGCGTGGAGCGGGTCGCGATGGCCGTGCCCGCTCCCGGCGGCGCGCTCAACCCGCTGGTTCTCGTTGCAGCCCGCATCGCCGGCGTCTCTGAAATCTACCGGATGGGCGGCGCCCAGGCCGTCGCCGCGCTCGCCTACGGAACGGCATCGGTCGCGCCGGTGGCCAAGATCGTCGGCCCCGGCAACGCCTATGTCGCCGCCGCCAAGCGGCAGGTGTTCGGCACGGTCGGCATCGACATGATAGCGGGACCTTCCGAGGTACTGGTCGTCGCCGACGCGGAAAACGATCCCGACTGGATCGCCGCCGACCTGCTGGCGCAGGCCGAGCACGACACTGCCGCGCAATCGATCCTGATCTGCGACGACGGGGATTTCGGCAAGGCCGTGGCGGGATGCGTCGAGCGGCAGCTCGAACGCTTGCCGCGAAGGGAAACGGCGCAAGCAAGCTGGCGTGACTTCGGCGCGATCATCGTCATGGAAAAGCTGGACGATGCGATACCGCTTATCGACCGCATCGCCGCCGAGCATCTCGAATTGGCGATGCGCGACCCGGAACCGTTCCTGGCGAGGATCCGCAACGCCGGTGCGGTTTTCCTCGGGCGGCACACGCCCGAAGTGATCGGCGATTATGTCGGCGGGTCCAACCATGTGCTGCCGACGGCGCGTTCGGCGCGCTTTTCCTCGGGCCTTTCCGTGCTCGATTTCGTCAAGCGCACCTCGATCCTGAAGCTCGGCCCGGAGCAGTTGCGCAAGCTCGCGCCGGCCGCCATCGCGCTCGCCGAGGCGGAGGGACTGGGGGCGCATGCGCGTTCGGTCGCGATCCGGCTGAACGGGTAGGCCGTTGCCGCCATGTCCGACAAGCCGTCCGCCAATGACCGACTGACAGACGTCGAACTCGACGCGTCGATCGGGCGTTCCACGCCCGATGTCGAACATGAGCGCGCGGTCGCCATCTTCGACCTGGTGGAGGAGAACAGCTTCCGGCCGGTCGCCGACGAGGGCGAAGGGCCTTACCGGCTGAAGCTTTCGCTGGTGGACGCCAAGCTGGTGTTCGCCGTCTCGCGCGAGGGCGGCGACCCGGTCGTCACCCACATCCTTTCGCTGACGCCGTTCCGGCGGATCGTGAAGGACTATTTCCTGATCTGCGAGAGCTATTACGCTGCGATCCGCACTTCCACGCCGAGCCAGATCGAGGCAATCGATATGGGCAGGCGCGGCATGCACAATGAGGGCTCGCAAACCTTGCGCGACCGGCTGTCGGGCAAGATCGACGTCGACTTCGACACCGCGCGCCGGCTCTTCACGCTGGTCTGCGTGCTGCATTGGCGCGGCTGAACTTGGCGCCGGTTGCGTCCCCACCTCCTGCAGCCATGGAACACGCCGCTTCCGGCCTGCCGCGCTCGGTCCTGTTCCTGTGCGGGCAAAACGCCATCCGTTCGCCGATGGCCGAGTTGCTGGCCAGGCGCGTGCTGCCCGCTTCGACCTTCGTGGCCTCGGCGGGTGTGCGGGCAGGCGAGCGCGATCCGTTCGTCGATGCGGTGCTGACGGAGGCAGGCCTCTCGCTCGGCACCCGCCACCCGCGCTCGCTCGACGAGCTGGAGGACGACTATTTCGACCTGATCGTGACGCTGGCGCCGGAGGCTCATCACAGGGCACTGGAAATGACGCGCTCGATGGCCATCGAGGTCGAATACTGGCCGACGGCCGACCCCACGACGGCGACCGGAACGCGCGAGCAGATCCTTTCGGCCTATCGCGACGTGCGCGAGCGGCTGGCAAGGCGCATCGCCGCACGTTTCGCCCGGGCCGCCGCTTCTCCGCCCCGGGAATAAGTTTGTTCACAAAGCCCTTCCGATCATATAGGTTCCGCGCGAAATCCGGCTTGCCGCCGGTACCCAATCCAGCAAAAGGTTTCGAATGCCGAAGGAAGAAGTCCTCGAATTTCCGGGCGTGGTCACCGAACTCCTGCCCAATGCCATGTTTCGCGTGAAGCTTGAAAACGAGCACGAAATCATTGCCCACACGGCCGGCCGCATGCGCAAGAACCGCATCCGCGTGCTGACCGGCGACAAGGTTCTGGTCGAGATGACGCCTTACGACCTGACCAAGGGCCGGATCACCTATCGCTTCAAGTAATCGCCGCGGGCCGAAAGCCTTGCCGACAGGATCGCCATGAGCGCATTGCACAAGCTGGTGCTCGCCTCCGGATCGCCGCGGCGGATCGAGCTCTTGCAGCAGGCCGGCATCGAGCCGGACCGCGTCATGCCGACCGGCATCGACGAGACGCCGGCGCGCGGCGAGCACCCGCGCTCGCTCGCCAAGCGGCTGTCGCGCACCAAGGCCGAACGCGCCGCGGCCTCGCTCCGCAAGGAAACGGACGGCGGCGCTTCTTTCGTGCTGGCGGCCGACACGGTCGTGGCGGTCGGCCGCCGCGTGCTGCCCAAGGCGGAACTGGCGGACGAAGCGTCGAACTGCCTGCGGCTGATCTCCGGCCGTTCGCATCGCGTGTTCACGGGCATCTGCCTGGTTTCGCCGTCCGGCAAGGTACGCCAGCGGCTGGTGGAGACGCGCGTCCGCTTCAAGCGGCTGACGCGCGAGGAGATCGACCTCTATGTCGCGTCGGGCGAATGGCGCGGCAAGGCCGGCGCCTATGCCATACAGGGGCTCGCCGGCAGCCTCGTCGTCAAGCTCGTCGGTTCCTATACCAACGTGGTCGGCCTGCCGCTTTACGAGACCGTCTCGCTGCTCGCAGCCGAGGGCTACCATGTCCATGCCAACTGGGCGGCTGCGGTCTGAGCGGAAAGGCCTTGATCCATCGGTCCGCGCACCCAGATAAGAGCATGATCTTTTCGGAAAACCGGTTCCCACTTTTCCGGATCATGCTCTAGCCAGGTGCGGCAGCCGCGCCGATGCCGGTTCCGGACCGGGAATGGGAATTGGAAATGACAGACACCAATACCGGCAACGTGACGCCGCTGAGGCCGAAGCGGCCTTGTCCCGAATGCGGCAAGCCGTCGGCGCGCGAGCATTATCCGTTCTGCTCGAAGCGCTGCAAGGATGTCGACCTGAACCGCTGGCTGTCGGGCCGCTATGTGATCCCCGTACGAGACGAGGAAGACGAAGACGAGGCGAACGGCAGCCAGCAGGAATAGAGGCCGGCGCATTCCGCGCAGGCGTGAACTCGACCGCTGGACAGGCCGGATTCTCGTGCTATAACCCACGCGCTTCCGGGGAGCTTCGGCTTCCCCGATCGTTCCGGCCGCGCCGCGACGAACCGGATGCCCAGGTAGCTCAGTTGGTAGAGCAGCGGACTGAAAATCCGCGTGTCGGTGGTTCGAATCCGCCCCTGGGCACCA
>JAKDNM010000200.1 GCA_030456445.1 Hyphomicrobiales bacterium | reverse complement strand
GGCGGGGTGTCGAAGACATCGAGCGCGGCGCCGCCGATGCGGTTTTCGTGCAATGCTGTGAGGAGGGCGTCGTCGTTGATGATCGCGCCGCGTGCGACGTTGATGAGAATCGCGTCGGGTTTCATGCGGGCGATGCGGTCGGCGTCGATCATGCCGCGCGTTTCCGCCGTCAGCGGGCAGCAGATGGCGACGATGTCGCTTTCGGCTATCAGTTCTTCCAGCGTGCGCCAGCCGACGCCTTCCGGCAGGCTTTGACGGTTGCGGCTGGTGGCGATGACGTCGAGGTTGAAGCCGGCGGTCGCGATCGAGGCGGCTGTGCGGCCGATATTGCCCATGCCGACGATGCCGAGCGTGCGGCCCGCCAGTTCGTTGCCGTGGACCGTGTGCACGCGGCCGGCAAGCCAGCCATCGGCGCGCAGGTCGTGGTCGATGGGACGGAAGCGGCGCAAGAGCGCCATCGCGGCGAAGAAGATGTATTCCGCGACCGTGCGGGCGTTGGCTCCGGGCACGTTGGAAACGAGCACGCCGGCGCGCGTCGCCGCCTCCATCGGCACCATGTCGAGGCCGGCGCCGTGGCGGGCGGCGAGCTTCAGCAACGGCGCGTCGTCGAAGATTTCCGCCGGCACCGAAACGCGGATGACAAGTGCCGACGCATCGCGCGATTCGCGTACGAAGGTCTCGGCGTCGAGCGCCGAGGCGACCCTGATTGCGGCGATGCCGTCGAGCATGGCGGTTGCGTGCGGATGCAGCGCGTGGGTGGAGTAGACGATCGGGAGGGAGGGCATCGATGGGGCCGTTTAGAAGTGAAGGAAACGCCGCCCCTTACAATGTTTTCGGCAAGGGGGAAATCGCAGCGGGGGTATTTTGATGGGCTCGCTGTTCTGGGGCAGCCTCCTTCGAAAATCCCGCCGCACCGGTTGAGCTTTCGCCAAGGGCACGCCATTGTGGCGACCACGAAAGACAGCCGTCCCGGCGGCCGGCGCGACGACAGAGGAGGTTTTTCGATGCCGAAGACGATGAAGGGCCCGGCCATTTTCCTGGCGCAGTTCGCGGGCGACGAGGCGCCGTTCAATTCGTTGCCGTCGATCGCCAGATGGGCGGCCGGTCTCGGCTATGAGGGCGTGCAGATCCCGACATGGGACGGGCGGCTGTTCGATCTGGAAAAGGCTGCTTCCTCAAAGGCCTATTGCGACGAGGTGAAGGGCATCTGCAAGGAGGCCGGCGTCGAGGTGACGGAGCTTTCTACCCATCTCCAGGGCCAGCTTGTCGCCGCGCATCCGGCCTATGACGCGCCCTTCGACGGCTTCGCGCCGGCTTCCGTGCACAACAATCCGAAGGCACGGCAGGAATGGGCGGTCGGCCAGTTGAAGGCGGCGGCGAAAGCGTCCGAGCATATGGGGCTGACGGCTTCGGTCTCGTTTTCCGGCTCGCTCGCCTTTCCCTATCTCTACCCCTGGCCGCAGCGTCCCGCCGGCCTGATCGAGGAAGCTTTCGCCGAACTCGGCCGCCGCTGGAAGCCGATCCTGGACGTCTATGACGGGCATGGCGTGGACCTCGGTTACGAGCTGCACCCCGGCGAGGATCTTTTCGACGGCACCACCTTCGAGCGCTTTCTTGACGAGGTCGGCGGCCACAGGCGGGCGGGCATCAATTACGATCCCTCACACTTCCTGCTCCAACAACTCGACTATCTCGACTTCATCGACATCTATCACGAGCGCATCTACGCCTTCCACGTGAAGGACGCCGAGTTCAACCCGACCGGGCGGCAGGGCGTCTATTCCGGCTATGCGGGCTGGCTGGAGCGCGCAGGGCGCTTCCGGTCGCTCGGCGACGGGCAGGTCGATTTCTCCGGCATCTTCTCCAAGCTCGCACAGTATAATTACGATTCCTGGCCGGTGCTGGAATGGGAATGCTGCCTGAAACATCCCGAGCAGGGAGCCGCCGAAGGCGCCCCCTTCATCGCAGCGCACATCATCAAGGTGACGGAAAAGGCGTTCGACGATTTCGCCGGCGGCAAGACGGATCGGGCGCAGTTGAGGAAGATGATGGGGATTGGAGAATAGGCAGGTAGGCAGTAGGCAGTAGGCAGTAGGGCAAAAATCTTCCGATTGCCGATTGCCGACTGCCCCAGCGACGGAGGAGCTTTTATGGTAAGCGGCAGACAAGTCGAATCCGGCAACGGCCCGATCCGGCTCGGCATGGTGGGCGGCGGGCAGGGCGCTTTTATCGGCGGTGTGCATCGCATCGCCGCGCGCATGGATGGCGAGTTCGAACTGGTGGCCGGCGCACTGTCGTCGGACCCGGCACGGGCGAAGGCTTCTGCCGCCGAACTCGGCCTCGATCCGGAACGCAGCTACGCCTCCTTCGCCGAGATGGCGAAAGCGGAGGCGAAGCGCCCCGACGGTATCGAGGCGGTGTCGATCGTAACGCCGAACAACATGCATTTTCCGCCGGCGAAGGCGTTTCTCGAAGCCGGCATCCATGTCATCTGCGACAAGCCGCTGACCTCCATCCTCGCCGATGCGAAGAAGCTCGCCGCACTGGTGAAGAAGACCGGCATGGTCTTCGTGCTGACGCACAACTACACCGGCTATCCGATGGTGCGGCAGGCCCGCGAGATGGTGGCGAAGGGCGTGCTCGGCGACATCCGCGTCGTGCAGGCGGAATATCCGCAGGACTGGCTGACGGAAAAGGTCGAGGACACTGGCGCGAACAAGCAGGCGGTCTGGCGCACCGACCCGAAGCAGTCGGGCGCCGGCGGCGCGGTCGGCGACATCGGCACGCATGCCTATAATCTCGCCCGCTTCGTCACCGGGCTGGAACTTGATACGCTCGCCGCCGAACTGACTTCCTTCGTCAAGGGCCGCCTGCTCGACGATAATGTAAGTGTTCTCTTACGCTTTAAGGGCGGGGCGAAGGGCATGCTGTGGGCGAGCCAGGTGGCGCCGGGCCACGAGAACGGGCTGAAGCTGCGGGTCTACGGCACCAAGGGCGGGCTGGAATGGACGCAGGCCGACCCGAACTATCTCTGGTACACGCCTTTCGGCGAGCCGAAGCGGCTGATCACGCGCGGCGGCGCCGGGGCAGGCGCTGCGGCCGGGCGCGTGACGCGCGTCCCGCCCGGCCATCCCGAAGGCTATCTGGAAGGCTTTGCCAACATCTACGCCGAAGCGGCCCGCGCCATCCGCGCGGCGCGGCGGAAGGGCGGAAAGCTGTCGAAGGACGTGATCTTCCCGACCGTCGAGGACGGCGTGGAGGGCGTCGCCTTCATCGAGGCCTGTGTGAAATCCTCGAAGAAGAACGGCGCCTGGACGAAACTTTGACGAACAAGGTTGATCTTGCCGATGTTTACCGGGCCTACATCGCCTGCCTGAACAGGCAGGACTGGCCGAGCCTCGGCCGGTTCGTTCACGAGGAGGTGGTCTATAACGGCCGACAAATCGGCCTGTCAGGCTATCGCGGGATGCTGGAGCAGGATTTTCTCCAGATTCCGGATCTTCGCTTCAATATGGCGTTGCTGATCGCCGATCCGCCTTGCATCGCCGCTCGACTGGCCTTTCATTGCGCGCCAAAGGGCACGTTTCTCGGCCTTTCCGTGAACGGGCGGAAAGTATCCTTCGCCGAGAACGTATTTTACAGGTTCAAGGACGACAGGATCGAGGAAGTCTGGTCGATTATCGACAAAGCGGCGATCGAATCCCAGCTCCGGAGTTCCGCCTAA
>JAKDNM010000014.1 GCA_030456445.1 Hyphomicrobiales bacterium | reverse complement strand
ACGAGACGGCCTGAACAAGATGGACAGGCCCGACCCCAATACGCTCGACCCCAATACGCCCGACCCCAATGCGCTCGATAAGACCGCGCTGGGGCCATATCTGGAAACCAACGTGCCGGGGTTTTCCGGCCTCGAGACAATCGAAAAATTCAATTCGGGCCAGTCGAACCCGACCTACCTGCTCCACGCGAAAAGCGGCCGATACGTACTGCGCGCCAAGCCGCCGGGCGAACTTCTCAAATCCGCGCATCAGGTGGACCGCGAATTCCGCGTGATGAAGGCGCTGAAGGGGACGAAAGTGCCCGTCCCCGACGTGCTGTTGCTCGCGCCCGAGGATTCAGCCATCGGCCGGATGTTCTTCGTCATGGGGTTTCTAGACGGCCGCATCTTCTGGGACCCGTCGCTGCCCGAACTGCCCGGTAATGCGGAGCGCGCCGCCATCTACGACGCCATGAACGCCACGCTGGCCGCCCTCCACGACATCGATATCGTAAAGGCCGGCCTCGCCGATTTCGGCCGGCCGGGCAGCTATTTCGAGCGCCAGCTTTCGCGCTGGTCGAGCCAGTACCGCGCCTCGGAGACCGGAACCGTCGCCGATATGGACCGGCTCATCGCCTGGCTGGAAAAGCATCTGCCGCCGGATGACGGCATCGTTTCGCTCGTCCATGGCGACTACCGGATGGACAACATGATCTTCGCGCAAGATGGCCCGAAAATCCTCGCCGTGCTCGATTGGGAGCTTTCGACGCTCGGCCACCCCTATGCCGATCTCGCCTATCAGTGCATGCAGTGGCGGCTGCCCCATACGTCCGGTTTCAAGGGCCTCGGCGGCATCGACCGCGCGGCCATCGGCCTGCCGTCCGAACAGGAATATGTCGAGCGATATTGCGAGCGTCGCGGCATCTCCGGCATCGGCAACTGGACCTTCTACCTCGCCTTTTCCTTCTTCCGCCTCGCCGCGATCTGTCAGGGCGTCTACAAGCGTGCACTCGACGGCAACGCCTCCAACCCGGAAAAAGCCCGCACCTACGGCGAAGCGGTCACGCTCCTGGCGGGATTGGCTGTCGAGCGAATCGACGGCGGGGAGTAAGGCAGTCGCCGGGATTCGGGCGGTGCGCCCTTCGAGGACGCACGAACAGGCCACTTACCTGTCGTTGGGCTTTCCCGGCTTGCTGGGCTGCGTCACGGAAACCGGATCACTGGCCGGGAACGTATCTTCCAGTCCCTCGTCCAGTTCGTCCTCGTTCTCCTTGAGCCGCTTTTCCTTCTCGTAGGAGCGTACGGCCGCGGATTTCTTCCCGGATTTCTCAGAAGCTGTGTCTGGCTTGCCTGCCATGTTCTGGTTCCTCGCAATTCGTAGCGAGAAACCCTTCTAGCGCGGGATGGTTCCCTTGGTCATGAAACATCCCGCGCCGCTTCCGCGAGGAAGGTGAAGGCATAATCGGAGAAGGAACGCCAGCATTCAACCCGGAAGGCTTCCTCGCCGGTCCGCAACAGCACGATCTCGATCTTGCCCAGCACCGTGCGCGCGGCCGAACCGACCGGGAATACGGCAAGCGACAGGTCACGCGGACAGCCGGCATTGAGCACATCCGCCGCGCCGGCGCCCGATACGTCGATCGCGACTTGGCGGTGCGAGATGTCGACCGCGGAATGGAGCGCCTTGGCCCTTGCGCAATCGACCATGGGATCGTTGCCTTGCGTGTCAATCACCAGCCATTCGTCCGGCCCGAGCCAGAGCGCCACGCGCCCACCCTTGCCGGCGAAATCGCCCGACTTCGCATAGGCCGACCCCATCGGCTGCTCGGGCGGCTTCACGCCGAGCGCCCGCGACAGCGAAGCGAGCGATTCAGCCGGCGCCCTCAGCGAAATGCGATATGCCGGGGCGGCGGGCTCGATCGTCACGCGCGAATTTTTCCCGCTCCGGCCTTCGAGCACGAATGTGCGCGTCACGCCCTCGGCCGGCGTTTCCCTTACAGCAGCCCTATCCATTCAGCCGCGCTCCCGTCTCGTCGTAGAACACCGTGCCCGTCACCTCGACCTCGATCGTGCGGTCGGGCATCGGCACGTAAAGCGTCTCGCCCATCCTGCTGCGCCCGTCCTTGACCAGCGCCAGCGCGATGGAACGCCCGCAATTCTCCGACCAATAGGAAGAACTCACATGGCCGATCATGGTCATCGGGATCGCCTGCCTCGGATCGGCGACGATCTGCGCGCCTTCCTCCAGCACGGTCTTAGGGTCCTTCGTCTTCAGCCCGACGAGCTGCTTGCGCCCTTTGGCCAGAAGATCCGGCCGTTTCATGCCGCGGATGCCGACGAAATCCGTCTTCTTCTTGCCGACCGCCCAGGAAAGTCCGGCATCGTCCGGCGTCACCGTGCCGTCCGTATCCTGGCCGACGATGATGTAGCCCTTCTCCGCGCGCAGCACATGCATGGCCTCGGTGCCGTACATGCAGGCGCCGTGCTTTTGCCCTTCCTTCCAGATCGCCTCGATGACCGCCCGGCCGAAATCCGACGGCACGTTGATCTCGAAGCCGCGCTCGCCGGAAAACGACATGCGGAAAAGCCTGGTCGGCACGCCGCAGAATTTGCCCGTCCGCACCGACATATGCGGCAACGCCTCGTCCGAGATGTCGATGCCCTCGACCAGGGGCTGGATGATGTCGCGCGATTTCGGCCCCTGCACGGCGATCACCGCCCATTGCTCGCTGGTAGAGGTCAGCCAGACCTTCAGATGCGGGAATTCCGTCTGCAGATAGTCTTCCATGTGGTTCAGCACGCGCGGCGCGCCGCCGGTCGTCGTGGTCACATGGAAACGGTCCTCGGCCAACCGTCCGACGACGCCGTCATCATAGATGAAGCCATCTTCCCTCAGCATGATGCCATAGCGGCAGCGGCCTGGATCGAGCTTCTGCCAGGGATTGGTGTAGAGGAGTTCCATGAAGGCGGCCGCATCCGGCCCAACCACCTCGATCTTGCCGAGCGTGGTGCCGTCGAAGATGCCGGCGGCCTTGCGCACGGTAACGCATTCGCGGTCGACCGCCCGATGCATGTCCTCGCCGCCTTGCGGAAAATACCACGCCCGCTTCCATTGCCCGACATCCTCGAACACCGCGCCCCGCGCCACCGCGAAATCGTGCATCGGCGTCTTGCGCGTCGGCTCGAACAGTGGCCCGCGCGAATGGTTGACGATGGCGCCGAAGGTGACCGGCGTATAGGGCGGCCGGAAAGTGGTGAGCCCGACCTCCGGCATGGTCTTGCTGAGCGTTTCGGCGGCGATCGCCAGCCCGTGCAGGTTCGACGTCTTGCCCTGGTCGGTCGCCATGCCGTTGGTGGTGTAGCGCTTGACGTGCTCGATCGAGCGCATCCCCTGCCCGACCGCGAGCCTTATGTCCTTGGCCGTCACGTCGTTCTGGAAGTCGACGAATGCCTTGGATTTCGCATCCGCGCCAGCGCCGGGTGCGGCGCCGGCCATGCCGCGCGACCAGCTTTCGCTCGTCTCCGCCTTCGGCCGCGAAAGCTTGCGGGCCTTGGCGCCGGCCTCCCTCGCCGCCTTCTCGCCCGCCGCGAAAGCCTCCGCGACGGACGGGTCGATGCCGTCCGTGCCGTTGCAGGCACCGACCGAAACGCAGGCTTGCGCATAATCGCCCGGCACGAAGCGATTGGTCGTTTTGTTGAACGCGACCTTGCCGCGCGACTGCGAGAAGAGGTGGACCGAAGGCGTCCAGCCCGCCGACATGAGAAGCGCGTCGACGGGGATCGTGCGCTCCGGCCCGCCCTTCTTGGCCTGCACCACCATGGAGGAGACGCGCAGCCGGCCGTTTGTCCTGATCACCGTGCGCCCTAGATTGAGTTCGATGCCGAGCGCGCGCGCCTCCTCTATCGCCCGTCCGCTCGGATTGTCGCGCGTATCGACGATCGCCGCGATATTGACGCCGGCCTTCTTCAGGTCGACCGCGGCCCAATAAGCGGAATCGTTGGCGGTGAATACGCCGACTTGTCTGCCGACGGCGACACCGTAATGGTTGAGATAGGCGCGCGCCGCCGAAGCCAGCATGATGCCCGGCCGGTCATTGTCGCCGAAAACCATGTGGCGCTCGATGGCACCGGTGGCAAGCACGACGCGCTTCGCCCTAACCTGCCACAGCCGCTCGCGCGGCTGGTCGGGCGAGGGCTGGGCGAGATGGTCCGTCAGGCGCTCGACGAGGCCGACGAAATTCTGCGCGTAATAGCCGAAGCCCGTGGTGCGGGTGAGGAGCCGCACATTGTCCTTCGCGGCGAGTTTGGCGACGGTCGCCTGTGCCCACTCCCAGCCCGGCTGGCCATCCACCGTCGCGCCCTGTTCGTAGCGCAGCGCGCCGCCAAGATCGGCCTGCTCGTCGCAGAGGATAACCCTCGCGCCCGTCTCCGCTGCCGCAAATGCGGCCGCCAGACCGGCCACGCCGCCGCCGACGACCAGAACGTCGCAATGCGCGTAGCGTGCCGAATAGTGATCCGTGTCGGGCAGGTCGGGCGCCACGCCGAGACCGGCCGCCTCGCGGATCTTCGGCTCGTAGAGCGATTTCCACGCCACCTTCGGCCACATGAAGGTCTTGTAGTAGAAGCCGGCGGAAAGGAGCGGCGATGCAAGATCGCTGACCGAGCCGGCGTCGAAGGAGAGCGACGGCCAGCGGTTCTGCGAAACCGCATTCAGTCCCTCATAGAGTTCCTGCACGGTCGCGCGGATGTTGGGCGTTTTCCTTTCCGCGTCGCGGTGGATGCCGACCAGCGCGCTCGGCTCCTCCGCACCCGCCGACAGGATGCCGCGCGGACGATGATACTTGAACGAGCGTCCGACCAGATGCACGCCGTTGGCGAGGAGCGCCGAGGCCAGCGTGTCCCCCTCGACGCCCGCATATTCCTTGCCGTCGAAGCTGAAGCGAACCGATTTGGCGCGGCCGAGCCGGCCGGCATTGGCGAGACGGAACGATATGGTCATTGCTTGCCCGCCCCCGGCAGCTTCTTCGGCTTCTTCTCGCCGGCCTTGTAGGTCAGCAGGAACCTGTCCGTCACCGTATCGCGCGCCGCATTGAAGAACCGCGCGCAGCCATGCACATGCCGCCACCGTTCGTAGATGATCCCCTTGGGATTGGTGCGGATGAAGAAATACTTCTCGAAATCGGCGTCGTTTTCGTTCGCGATGTCGGGAGGCCGCGCGACATGCGCCTCGCCGGCGTTGCGGAACTCGATCTCGGGCAGTTCCTGCTCGCAATAGGGGCAGCGGATCAGAAGCATGGGCCCACCTAGATACGAACTTTGGTCGCGGCAGTAGCCGAATCGCCGGAATTCGGCGTGCCTTGCGGCTCAATGAGCAGAACCTTGGCTTCGCCGCGCGCGATCGGCCGGTGCATGACGCCCTTGGGCACGACGTATAGTTCGCCCGGCCTCAACTCGACATTTCCTTGTTCGGTCTCGATCGTCACATGACCGTCGATAACGAGAAAGAAATCATCGGTGTCGGGGTGCTTGTGCATCGGAAACTCGCCCTCGAACTTCACGACCATGATGTCATTGTCATTGTAGGTGGTGACGATCTTTGGAGACCAGTGCTCGGAAAACAGCGAGAGCTTGTTTGCAAGATTGACGGCTTTCGGCATCGCCTCCTCCTCTAATGTGCCACGGCGGCGGCCGCCGCCTCGTCGATCAGCCGGCCGGTACTGAAGCGTTCCAGCGTGAAGGGCGCGTTGATCGGGTGCGGGTTGTCGTTGGCGATGGTGTGGGCGAAGACGTGCCCCGAGCCCGGCGTCGCCTTGAAGCCGCCCGTCCCCCAGCCGCAATTGACGTAGAGGCCCGGCACAGGGGTCTTTGCGAGGATCGGAGAGCGATCCGGAGTCACGTCGACGATGCCGCCCCATGAGCGCAGCATCTTCATGCGTGAGAACATCGGGAACATCTCGCAGATCGCGTCGAGCGTATGCTGGATGATGTGCAGGCCACCGGTCTGCGAATAGGAGATGTACTGGTCGGTGCCCGCGCCGATGACGAGTTCGCCCTTGTCGGACTGCGAGATATAGGCATGCACCGTGTTCGACATGACGACGCAGGGAAAGCACGGCTTGACCGGCTCCGAGACCAGCGCCTGCAAAGGATAGCTCTCCAGCGGCATCCGCACGTCGGCCATTTCCATGAGCACCGAGGAATGGCCTGCCGCCGCCACGCCGACCTTTTTGGCGCCGATCGGCCCCTTCGTCGTCTCGACGCCGATGACACGGCCGTTCGGCGAGCGACGGATGGCCGTCACCTCGCAATTCTGGATGATGTGGACGCCCCGCGCCGAAGCCGCCCGCGCATAGCCCCAGGCCACCGCGTCGTGCCGCGCCGTGCCGCCGCGCCGTTGCAGCGCCGCGCCCATCACCGGATAGCGCGCGTCTTTCGAGATATTGAGAAGCGGACAGAATTCCTTCGCCTGTTCGGGCGTCAGCCATTCATTGTCGACGCCGTTCAGCCGGTTGGCGTGGATGTGACGCTTGAAAACCTGGATGTCATGGACATTGTGCGCCAGCATCATGACGCCGCGCGGCGAATACATGACGTTGTAGTTGAGGTCCTGCGACAGTCCCTCCCACAGCTTCACCGCATGATCGTAGATACCGGCCGATTCGTCGTAGAGATAGTTGGAGCGGATGATGGTGGTGTTGCGGCCGGTATTGCCGCCGCCCAGCCAGCCCTTCTCCAGCACCGCGACATTGGTGATGCCGTGCTCCTTGGCGAGATAATAGGCGGTGGCGAGCCCATGCCCGCCCGCGCCCACGATGATGACATCGTACTCCGGCCTGGGCTCGGGCGAGGACCATTGTTCCTCCCAGCCCTTGTTGCCGCGCATGGCCTCACGCGCGATCGCGAAAATCGAATATTTGCGCATGGCCTCTCCGCCCTGCTGACCCGTCGGAGCGACGTGTAGCATCTGAGCCCCTGTAACGAAAAGGCCGGATCGGCCTTGCGCTGTTTGCGACGGGGTTTGACGCTTTGCGCCGCCTCCCGCCGGGACCGGCGAAAATGCACATCCTGCGCTTTTCGCTCGACATTCGCTGCCTGTTCTGGTAACAGCCGCCGCTATTCGCGACGGTGGTGCGCCGCGGAAGCCTTGGTGCTGGGCAGAAAACGGCAGCAACTCGCTCGGAAAACAGGATCACACGTGCAGGTACTCGTCCGCGACAACAATGTTGACCAGGCGCTCCGCGCGCTCAAGAAGAAAATGCAGCGCGAGGGCATCTTCCGCGAAATGAAGATGCGCGGACATTACGAGAAGCCGTCCGAGAAGCGCGCCCGCGAGAAGGCCGAGGCCGTGCGCCGCGCCCGCAAGCTGGCCCGCAAGCGCGCGCAGCGGGAAGGCCTCATAGCCGCACCCAAGCCGATAGCGCGCTAAACGGCCTTAAGGCGGAGCGGATCTGAAAGATCGCGACACGCTTCAGGCGCCTATATTTCGACCTTTTCCGGGGATACCGAGGGCGGTGCGATTGCAATCGCGGCCGCCTTTCTATTTGAGATCGACGCTTCTGATGGTATCCCCTAGATAAAGCTATCGGCAGACGAGGAATTGACGGAATGGCGGATTTCGCGGACAGCAGGCATTCGGCGTCACACAAGGCGGTTCTTGCCGTTGCGTTGTTTGCAATGCTCGGGCTCGCTGCCTGCCAGACTGCGCAGGAACAGATGTATAATGTCGATCCGGCACAGGGATCGGCGGAGAACATCGGCTCGCTGACGGCCGTCATCAGCCGTAATCCCAACAGCCCCGAATCCTACAATGTGCGCGGATCGGCCTATGGCCGCGCCGGCAAGTATCGCGACGCGCTCAACGATTTCGACACGGCGATCAAGCTCAACCCGAATTATTACCAGGCTTACGCCAACCGCGCGCTGATCTGGCATTATACCGGCGACGATGCCAAGGCTGTCGCGGACTACTCGCGCGCCATCCAGATCAACTCGAACTACGACACCGCCTATATCGGCCGCGGCGACATCTATCGGCAGGCTGGAAGGCTCGGTCAGGCGCTTTCCGATTTCAATCAGGCGATCGCGCAGGACACCACCGACGGCCGCGCCTATCACGACCGTGGCCTGATCTATCAGGCGCAGGGGCAGCACAAGCAGGCGATCGAGGATTTCTCCAAGGCGATATCGCTGTCGCCGCGCGCGCCCGAGCCCTATAACGGCCGCGGCCTCTCCTATCTGGCGCTCGGCGACACCGACAACGCCTTCGCCGACTTCAACACCGCCATCAAGCTCGACGGCACTGTCGCGGAAAGCTGGGCCAATCAGGCGCTGGTTTACGAAAAGCGCGGCGACAAGCCGAAGGCAGCCGCCTCCTATGCCAAGGCGGTGCAACTCGACCGGAACTACAAGCCGGCCGTGGACGGTCTTGCCCGGACCCGCTCCAGCTAAAAGCTGCCCAAGCCCGGATACGGACGGCAAAAGTAAACCTGCCGCCTCCCCTGTTATCATCCGTGATCGGAACCGTTGGCTCTTTCGTCGGTTAATTCGCCAGACGAAACGTCAAGGAGATTCCGCAATGAAGACGCTCGCACTGGCGGTGGCTGCCGCATCGTTCATGTCAATTGTCCCGGCCTTTGCCGCGTCGGATCAAGCTCAGGAAGTCGGTCGGCTTGAGTGCGTCATACATGGCGGCGTCGGCATGATCGTCGGCTCGTCGAAGAAGCTGAACTGCACCTTTACGCCTTCGGACCCCAACGTCCCGAAGGAAGACTATGTCGGCCGCGTCACCAAGATCGGGCTCGATATCGGCGTCACCGGCAAGTCCGTGATGCAATGGCTGGTGCTTGCCCCGACCAAGAGCGGCTACGGGCCGGGCGCGCTTGCCGGTGACTATACGGGTGTGACCGCCGAGGCGACCGCAGTTGTCGGCGCCGGCGCCAACGTCCTGGTGGGCGGCTCCGACCGGACCTTCACGCTGCAGCCCATCAGCGTTCAGGCGCAGACAGGCGTTAATATCGCCGCCGGCGTTGCCAGTTTCCATCTGGAGAGCGTGCTGAAATAGAGCAATTCCAGGAAAAGTGGGAACTGGTTTTCCGTCCGGAATTGCGTGAAAACAAAGAGAAAACGGGGGCCGGCCGCGCCCTGCGCCGCCGGCCAGTCTGATTCCATGGGGTCGTCAAGGCGATTGTCCTACTCGTCGAGCGCCTTGACGATGTCTTCGGTCATCTTCTTGGCGTCGCCGAGCAGCATCATCGTGCCGTCCTTGTAGAACAGCGTGTTGTCGATGCCGGCATAGCCGGAGCCGAGCGAACGCTTGACGAAGAGGCAGGTACGCGCCTTGTCGACCTCGAGGATCGGCATGCCGAAAATCGGCGAATTCTTGTCGTCGCGTGCCGCCGGGTTGGTGACGTCATTGGCGCCGATGACATAGGCTACGTCGGCCTGCGCGAACTCGGAGTTGATGTCCTCCAGTTCGAAGACCTCGTCATAGGGCACGTTGGCTTCTGCCAGAAGCACATTCATGTGGCCGGGCATGCGGCCCGCGACCGGGTGGATTGCGTATTTGACCTCCACACCCTCGGCCTTCAACTTGTCGGCCATCTCGCGCAGCGCATGCTGCGCCTGCGCCACGGCCATGCCGTAGCCCGGCACGATGATGACCTTCTGCGCGTTCTTCATCAGGAAGGCGGCGTCGTCCGCCGAGCCCTGCTTGACGGTGCGCTCGATGCCGTCGTCGGCGACAGCCGCCGTCTCGCCGCCGAAGCCGCCGAGGATGACGGAGATGAAGGAGCGGTTCATGCCCTTGCACATGATGTAGGACAGGATGGCGCCAGACGAGCCCACCAGCGCGCCGGTGATGATGAGCGCCAGATTGCCGAGCGTGAAGCCGAGCGCGGCGGCCGCCCAGCCGGAATAGGAGTTCAGCATCGAGATGACGACCGGCATGTCGGCGCCGCCGATCGGAACGATGAGGAGCACGCCGAGCAATAGCGACAGCACCACGATCAGCCAGAAGGCGAGATGGCTCTGCGTCGTGACCAGAAGAACGATCAGCACCACCAGCGCCACGGCCAGTGCGATGTTGATGAGGTGGCGCGCCGGCAGCATGATCGGCTTGCCCGACATACGGCCATCGAGCTTGAGAAAGGCGATGATCGAGCCGGTGAAGGTAATGGCGCCGATCGCGACGCCGATCGACATTTCCACCAGCGCCTGGCCGTGAACGGCGCCGGCCGCGCCGATGCCGAAGCTTTCCGGCGCATAGAGCGCGCCGGCCGCCACCATCACCGCGGCAAGGCCGACAAGCGAATGGAAGGCCGCGACGAGCTGCGGCATCGCCGTCATCGCGATCTTGCGCGCAATGAAGGCGCCGACGCCGCCGCCGATAGCGATGCCGAGCACGATCAGTCCGAGCCGGCTCCATGACGGGGTGGCAAGCGCCAGCGTGGTCAGGATGGCGATGGTCATGCCGACCATGCCGAGCGTGTTGCCGCGCCGGCTGGTGGTCGGATGCGAAAGCCCCCTCAGCGCCAGGATGAAAAGGACGCCCGAGACGAGATAGAGGAAGGAAGCGACGTTAGCCGACATCGGTCACTTCTCTTTCTTCTTGTACATGGCGAGCATGCGCTGGGTGACCAGGAAACCGCCGAAGATGTTGACGGAAGCCAGCACCAGCGCGACGAAGCCAAAACCGCTCGCCAGCCCGGACGCCGAAATGCCGACGGCCAGCAGCGCACCCACCACGATCACCGAGGAGATGGCGTTGGTGACCGACATCAGCGGCGTGTGCAGCGCCGGCGTCACCGACCAGACCACGTAGTAGCCGACGAAAATCGCCAGCACGAAGATGGCGAAGCGGAAGATGAAGGGATCGATGGCGCCGCCGGTCGCCGCATGTGCGGCCGCGCCCGCCGTGTCGGCGGCATGGTCGGCATAGCCGGCGCTCGTCTCCAGCGCCTGGCGCACGGCGGCAGAGGCCTTGTCGAGCTGGTCGAGCGCCTGTGTGAGCGCCGTCTTTTCCATCATGCGCCTCCCTTCGGCCTGGCGGGAGCCTTCTTAGCAGGCGTCTTGCCAGTCGCTGCCTTGGTATCGGCGGCTTTCTTCGGCGTTGCCGTTTTCGTCGCCGCCCTGCCTTTCGACGCTTCGCCGTCATTCTTTGAGGAGGCGGCGTTGGCGAAATTCGGATGGACGACTGCGCCGCCATCCGTCAGCATCGTGGCCTTGACGAGTTCGTCCTCGCGATTGAGGGCGATCTTCTTCGTTTCCTTGTCCACCATGGTCTCGAGGAAGGTGTAGAGGTTCTTGGCGTAGAGCAGCGACGCCGACGCCGCGATGCGGCCCGGCATGTTCAGATGGCCGACGATCTTCACGCCATTGTCGGATACAACCACCCTGCCCGCGACCGCTCCCTCGACATTGCCGCCGCGCTCCACCGCCAGATCGACGATGATCGAGCCCGGCCGCATCGACTTCACCATCTGCGCCGAGACGAGGCGCGGCGCAGGCCTGCCGGGAATGAGCGCCGTCGTGATGACGATGTCCTGCTTCGCGATGTGGTCGGCCGTAAGCTGCGCCTGCTTGGCCTGGTATTCCTTCGACATCTCCTTGGCGTAGCCGCCCGCCGTCTCGGCCGCCTTGAACTCCTCGTCCTCGACGGCAAGGAATTTCGCGCCGAGCGATTGCACCTGCTCTTTCACCGCCGGCCGCACATCCGTCGCCGTCACCACCGCGCCGAGGCGCTTGGCGGTCGCGATCGCCTGCAGGCCGGCAACGCCGACACCCATGACGAAGACTTTCGCCGCCGGTACCGTGCCCGCCGCCGTCATCATCATCGGCAGCGCCCGGTCGTATTCGGAAGCCGCGTCGATGACTGCCTGGTAGCCGGCGAGGTTCGCCTGGCTGGACAGCACGTCCATCGACTGCGCACGCGTGATGCGCGGCATGAACTCCATGGCAAACGCCGTCACGCCGGCCTTCGCCATCGCCTGCACGTCGCCCTCATTGCCGTAGGGGTCCATCGTGGCGATGACGATAGCGCCCTTACCATAGGATTTGAGTTCGGCGCCGGTCGGCCGACGAACCTTCAGAACCACGTCCGCCTTGCCGGCATCCGCCGTCTTGCCGATCGTGGCACCCGCCGCCTGGTACTCCGCATCCATGATGCGAGAGGATTTGCCCGCGCCGCTCTCGACGATCACGTCGAGCCCGAGAGCAGCCATGCGCTTGACCGTATCGGGCGAAGCCGCCACGCGCGACTCGTCGCCCACCGTTTCCCGCGGGATGAAGACTGTCTGTCCCACCGCCTTATGCCCTCCCGATTGGGAAAATGGAGCGGCCACGGCGAACGGGCGCCGGGTCGCGGAAGAAAAGGGTCAGGCCACGTGCTCGGGTGCGCGGCGCAGAAGATAGATGCCGACGAGCGAGATAATGACGAAAAGGATAAGTCCGGAGAAGAAACCGGCGCTGGTGAAGAAGGAGAACGCCATTGCTATCATCAGCGCTATGATATGCAACGAGCCGTACTTCGTCAGCCCGAGGAAGAGCCGATAGGTCTTCTCATGCTCCGGATAGTCCATCGGTGCGCCCATTTCGGCCGGACCGGCGGGCGAGTGATCTGCCATGGTGAAACCCTCAAGAATACCGTTCCCGCCGACATAGCGAAAAGCCGGGTGAAGGGCAATGGCGGGATTCGCCGCACTTGCCCCTTTCGCTCACGCCCGTATCGCCGCTGGGCTCCGCGGGGGCCACCCCTACAAGCCGCGCGTCGGGCGTTTGGGGGCTTTGTTTGAAAACCATTGCTCCAGCGAGCATATTTCCGCCGGAGGCAGGTTTGCGGATTCTCACGAAAGCCAGCGCTTGCGCCGCTTGTAATGCTTGACGTTCTTGAAGGAGCGGCGGCCTTCGCCGCCGACGCCAAGGTAGAATTCCTTGACGTCCTCGTTCTCGCGCAGCGCATGCGCCTCGCCATCAAGCACGATGCGCCCCGATTCGAGGATATAGCCGTATTTGGCGTAGCGCAGGGCGATATTCGTGTTCTGCTCGGCAAGCAGGAAGGAAACACCCTGCTCCTCATTGAGCTTGCGCACGATCTCGAAGATTTCCTCGACCAGTTGCGGCGCGAGCCCCATGGACGGTTCGTCGAGCAGGATCATCTTCGGCCGCGACATCAGCGCCCGGCCGATCGCCACCATCTGCTGTTCGCCGCCCGACGTATAGCCCGCCTGGCTCGACCGCCTCACCTTGAGGCGCGGGAAATAGGAATAGACCAGTTCCAGATCGCGGTGGACCGCCGCCTTGCCGTCGCGCCGCGTGAATGCGCCGGTCATGAGATTGTCCTCGACCGTCAGGTGGCCGAAGCAATGCCGCCCCTCCATCACCTGGATGCAGCCCCGACGCACCAGATCGTTCGGCGAGGAGGACTGGATTTCCTTGCCCTCGAAAAGGATGTTGCCTTTGGTGACCTCGCCGCGCTCGCCGCGCAAAAGGTTGGAGATTGCCTTCAGCGTCGTCGTCTTGCCGGCCCCGTTGGCGCCGAGAAGCGCGGTGATGCCGCCGGTCGGCACCGAAAATGACACGCCTTTCAGGACGAGGATCACCCGGTCGTAGATCACCTCGATATTGTTGACCGATAGAATGGCGTCGGTTGCCGGTTCAAGGTTCGTTGCGTTCGTCATCGAGACTCCAAGCTTGCTGTTTCTTCTCCCCGCGAACGCCATGGCATTCGCGGGGAGAAGAGCACCTGCATTACATCTTGCAGTCTTCGTTGATCGGCCAGGGCTTGTTCGCCTCGGCGTATTTGGCGGCTTCCGTCTTGGACAGCTCCGCATACATCTCCGTCTCCGGCTTGAGCAGGTCGGAGGATTTCACGAATTTCGTGCCGTCCCACTGGAGCATCCAGCCGCCGGCGTGGCCGGAATGGTCGGCGCACGAGGTGGAGAAGGGCGGCACCATGCCGGTCATCCCGATCTCAGCCAGATGCGCGTCGTCGAGCTTCAAATTCTCCAACCCCCAGCGAAGCTGTTCGGCCGTTACGACCTTGGTGTTGAAATGCTCCTGCGCCGCCTTCATCGCCTCGACGGTGAACATCGAGATCACGACGCCCCTCTGGTAGAAGACGTAGTCAAACTCGTCCTTGGGCAGCATCGACTGGCCCGCATCGACGACATATTTCTTGATGTCCTGCATGACCTTGGAGTTGGACTCCGGATAGCTCCACGAGATGGAGCGGTAGCCCTTGCCGGCTTCCCCGACCGCCTTGAGGTCGGCGTCACTGCCAGACCACCAGATGCCGACGAAATGATCCATCGGGAACTTGGTCTTGACGGCCTCGGTCAGCGCGCCGGTATTCATGGCGCCCCAGCCCCACATCAGGACGTAATCCGGCTTCTCGCGGCGGATCTGCAACCACTGCGCCGACTGGTTCTGCATTTCCTTCACGCCGACCGGGATCGCCTGGAAGGTGAAGCCGTATTTATCCGCATAGGCCTGGATGAGCGGGATCGGCTCCTTGCCGTAGGGCGCGTCGAGATGCAGGAGGACGATCTTCTTGCCCTTCAGGCTGGCGAGGTCACCCTTGGAAATGTCCTGCAGGATCATGGAAGCGCCGTCCCAATAGCTGGTCGGCGGGTTGAAGGCCCATTGGAAAGTCTTGCCGTCGGCCATGGGCGAGAAGCCGTAGCCCGGCGCCAGGATCGGCACCTTGTCGATGTTGGACTTCGGCAGCACCTGCAGCGTAATGCCGGTCGACCATGGCTGCGTAACGATGCTCTGCCCCTTGGTCTTCTCGTAGCACTCGACACCCTTTTCGGTGTTGTAGCCCGTCTCGCACTCCTGATAGTCGATCTTCACGCCGTTGACGCCGCCGTCTCGCGCGTTGATC
The DNA here is from genome assembly GCA_030456445.1 of Hyphomicrobiales bacterium. Taxonomy (GTDB): domain Bacteria; phylum Pseudomonadota; class Alphaproteobacteria; order Rhizobiales; family Rhizobiaceae; genus Mesorhizobium_L. Next base: position 31,792 of record JAKDNM010000014.1, on the reverse strand, counting down.
ATCAGCATGTAGTCGCGCTGGCCGTTCATGACCGGCGTGCCGGTCGCCGCGAAGGGACCGGTCCGGTAGGAAAGATTGGTGACGTTCACCGAATCTTCCGCCAGCGCCGGAAGGGTGAGCATCGTCCCCATGGCCAAAAGGGCCGGTAGCAGGCATTTTCTTGTAAGTGCGTTCATTCGCTTTTCCTCCACTCCAATTGTCACGATCCGGATAAGCCCGGCTTCGCCTAATGCGGGAAAGGCCAGATAATGAGCTTTTCCCTGATGATGCCCCAAAGCCTCGCCATGCCAAGCGGCTCGGCGATGAGGAAAGTGATGATGAGCGCCCCGACGATCATGGTGTTGAGGTGCTCCTGCACTGCCGCCCTGATCGGCACGCCGAGCGCGTCCGGCACGATGCCGAGGATGACCGGCAGCGCCACGATCAGGAGCGCGCCGAAATAATTGCCGATGATCGAGCCGAGCCCGCCGATGATGGCGATGAAGAGGATGCGGAAGGAAAGCTGCACGTCGAACAGCACCGGTTCCGCCGCCCCGCGCCACAGGAACACGAACAGCGCCCCCGACACGCCCGCGACATAAGACGATATGGCGAAGGCCGACAGCTTGGCGCGCATCAAATTGATGCCCACCAGTTCGGCCGCGATATCCATGTCGCGCACCGCCTTCCACATGCGCCCGATGCGGCCGCGCGTGATGTTGATGGAAAACCATGTGATCAGGCTGACGACGGCGAGCACGAAATAATACTGCGTCAGCGAAGTCGCCTGCGGGCCGGCGACATAGACGCCGAACATCTTCATGTTCGGCACCTGGATCGCGCCCGACGAATTGTAGTTGTAAAGCCAGGCCCATTTCTCGAACAGCCAGACAAGGAAGAACTGCGCTGCAAGCGTCGCGATCGCGAGATAGAAGCCCTTGATGCGGAGCGACGGCAGGCCGAACACGACCCCCACCGCCGCCGCGAAGAAGCCCGACAGCGCAATCGCCACCACGAGGTTCATGCCGGGGAAAATGGTCGTCAGCTTATAGCAGGCATAGGCGCCGACACCCATGAAGGCCGCCGTGCCGAGAGAAAGCTGACCCGCATATCCGGTAAGGAGGTTCAGCCCGAGCGCGGCAAGCGAATAGATGAGGACGGGGATGAGCAGCGTCTGGAAGACGAATTCGTTGGCGCTCCATGGCAGGATCACCCAGGCGAAAAGCAGGATCACGCCAAGCAGGATCGCGTCCTGGCGGACGGGAAACAGCGCGAAATCCGCTTCGTAACTGGTCTTGAACTGGCCTGCCGTCCGGTAGAGCATTCTTTTACACCCGCTCGATGATTTTTTCGCCGAAAATACCCTGCGGACGGAACAACAAGACGATCAGCGCAAGCACGTAGGCGAACCATGTCTCGGTGTTGCCGCCAAGCAGCGGCTGCCCCCAGTAGATTTCAAACAGCTTCTCCAGAAGCCCGATCGCCACGCCGCCGATGATCGCGCCGGGCACCGATTCCAGGCCGCCCAGCATCAGCACCGGCAGCGCCTTGTAGGCGATGACCTCCAGCGCGAAGGAAACGCCGGCGCGAGCGCCCCATACGATGCCGGTGGCGAGCGCGATGATGCCGGCGATGAACCACACGACCACCCAGATCGTCGACAGCGAGATGCCGACCGACATCGCCGCCTGGTGATCGTCGCCAAGCGCGCGGATGGCACGCCCCATCCTGGTGCGGTTGAGGAAAAGGATCAGCACCGCCACCAGCACCACGGCGCCCACGACGGCGGTGAGGTCCGCCTGCTGTATGGATAGCAGCCCGCCGAAAGGCTCGAATTCGAAACTGCCGGTTGGAATGCCCAGTTGCTCCGTGATCATCCGCTTGTTTTCGCCGCCGAAAATCAGTTCGCCGAAACCGACGAGAAACAGCGTAATCCCGATCGTGGCCATGAACAGGATGATGTCGGGCTGGTTGACCAGCGGCCTCAGCACGACCCTTTCCACAGCCACCGCCAGAACGAGCATGATGCCGAGGGTGAGGAGCACGGCGAGCCAGGCGGGCACGCCGTGCTCGTGCAGGCCGACCAGCGACAGCGCCGCGAACACGACCATGATGCCTTGCGCGAAGTTGAAGACGCGCGAGGACTTGAAGATGAGCACGAAGCCGAGCGCGATCAGCGCATAGAGCACGCCGGAGACGAGCCCTTCCCAGAGGACCTGCATCAAAAAGTCCGGCGCCGAGACCATGTCGGCGAATGGCTTGACCAGTATCTGGTATGCGAGATCCATATTTCCCCTCCCGGCCCCTTGCCCGCCGCAGCTAGCCCGCCAAATGCGGGAACAGGCCGATAAGGCCGATGATGATCAGGTAGATCGCGACGATATAATTGAGCAGGCGCGGCATGATCAGGATCAGAACGCCTGCGATGAGCGAGATTAGCGGGGTGAATTGAATGCCATGCATGGGATTTTCTCCAAAAGCTTCAGTGTGCGACGCCGAGATAGGCGTCGATGACATCCTTGTTCGCCTTCACGGCGTCCGGAGGGCCGTCCGCGATCTTTTTTCCATAGTCGAGCACGACCACCCGGTCGGAGAGATCCATGACCACGCCCATATCGTGCTCGATAAGCGCGATCGTAGTGCCGCGATGCCGGTTCACCTCGACGATGAAGCGGCTCATGTCCTCTTTTTCCTCGAGGTTCATGCCGGCCATCGGCTCGTCGAGAAGGAGGAGCGTCGGCTCCATGGCCAGCGCGCGGCCGAGTTCGACGCGCTTCTGCAATCCGTAGGGCAGCTTGCCGACCGGCGTGTGCCTTATGTGCTCGATTTCCAGGAAATCGATGATCTCCTCGACCTCCCGCCGATGCTCGATCTCCTCCCTGAGCGCAGGGCCGTGCCGCAGCATCTGCCAGAAAAGGTTCCGCTTCATCATCACCGAGCGTCCGGCCATGATGTTGTCGAGCGTCGACATCCCCTTGAAGAGCGCGACGTTCTGGAACGTGCGCGCAATCCCCTGCCCGACCGCCTCATGCGCCTTCATGGCGCGGCGTTCCTTGCCGCGGAAGACGATCGTTCCCTGCTGCGCCGTATAGAAGCCGTTGATGACGTTGAGCATCGAGGTCTTGCCGGCGCCATTGGGGCCGATGATCGCCCGAATCTCACCCTTCAGCACATCGAAGGAGATATCGCTGACCGCTTTCACTCCGCCGAAGGAGAGCGACACGTTGCGCACGTCGAGCAGCACAGCGCCGTCGGCGATCGCGTCGCTAAGCCTGGCGGGATCGGGACGCGCGTTCACTCCGCGGCCTCCCGCCACCGGTTCTGGTCTCCACCGTGGAGCGGCGCGTCGAGGATCGCGAGCGTTGCCCGGATGCGGCCCTTGCGGCCGTCCTCATAGGTGACCTCCGTCTCGACATATTTCTTCGTCGAGCCGTCGTAGAGCGCCTCGATCAGCTCGCCGTAGCGTTCGGCGATGAAGTTTCGCCTCACTTTCAGCGTGCGGGTGAGTTCGCCGTCATCCGCGTCGAGTTCCTTGTGCAGTACGATGAAGCGGCGGATTTGCGATCCGGCCATCAGTTCCTCGCGCGACAGCCTCAGATTGGCTTCCCCGACATGGCCGAGGATGATCTTGAGCACTTCGGGGTGGCTGGCCAGTTCCTGATAGGAAGCATAGGCGATGCTGTTGCGCTCCGCCCAGTTGCCCACGGCCTGGAGGTCGATATTGATGAACGCCGCGCAGAATTCGCGCCCATGGCCGAAGGCGACGGCCTCCTTGATATTGGGGAAGAATTTCAGCGTGTTCTCGACATATTTCGGGGCAAACAGCGCGCCCGACTCCAGCCGGCCGACATCCTTCGACCGGTCGATGATCTTCAGTTGTCCGTCCTTGTCGAAGAAGCCGGCATCGCCGGTCTTGATGAAGCCGTCCTGCGTCATCACTTCGGCGGTCTTTTCGTCCTCCTTGAAATAGCCGACGAACTGACCCGGCGAGCGGAACTGCACCTCGCCATCCTCCGCGATACGGATGTCGACATTCGGCGCCGCCGGTCCGACCGCGTCGGAACGAACCTCGCCGTCCTTCTGCACGGTCACATACAAGAACGCTTCGGTCTGCCCGTAAAGCTGCTTCAGATTGATCCCCAGCGACCGGAAGAAAGAGAAGAGGTCCGCGCCGATCGCCTCGCCGGCGGTATAGGCGATGCGGATGCGCGAAAAGCCGAGCACGTTCCTGAGCGGCGCGTAGATGACGGCGTTGCCGAGCGCGTAGGCGACGCGGCCCGAAAGCGGCACCGGACGCTTCTCCAGGATCGCCTCGCCATATTTCTTCGCCACACCGATGAAGTGACGGAAAAGCCAGCGCTTGAAGCCGCTGGCGTCCTCCATGCGGATGGTCACGCTGGTGAGCAGCGATTCGAAAACACGCGGCGGCGCGAAGTAGAAGGTCGGGCCGATTTCCCTGAGGTCCTGCGGCACCGTCTCCTGGCTTTCCGGGCAGGCCATGCAGAACCCCGAAACATAGCTCTGCGCGAAGTTCAGGTAATGGTCGCCGACCCAGGCGAGCGGCAGATAGGCGAGCACGCTGTCCTTCTCGGTCAAGCTGTCGAACCTGACTGTATCGAACGTCGCCCTGACCGCCGCCGCAGCCCCTATCATTACCCCTTTCGAGCGCCCCGTCGTGCCGGACGTATAGAGCATGACGGAAACGTCCTCGCCGCTCGCGGCGCGGACCTTCTCTTCCCACCGGCGAGCCGCGTCCGGATCGGCCGCGCACATCTCCCCGCCCCGAGCCTGCACGGCCTCGAAGGAATGCAGCATAGCCGGGTCGTAGTCCTCCAGCCCGCGCGGTTCGTCGTAGATAATTTGTTCAAGCGCGGGGATGCGGTCGGAGAAGGACTGGATCTTGTCGACCTGTTCCTGGTCGCTGACCACCGCGAAACGCGCCCCGGCATGGTCGAGTACAAAAGCCATCTCCTCGGCCACCGCGTCGGCATAGACGGGAACGGGAATGGCGCCAAGCGCCTGCGCCGCCGCGAACGTCCAGTAAAGCCGGGGCCTGTTCGGCCCGACGATTGCGATCTTGTCGCCATGCCGGACCCCGAGTTCGGCCAGACCGATGGAGAAGGCGCGCACCTCGTCGAGTTGCTCGGCCCAATTCCAGCTTTGCCAGATGCCGTAATCCTTGAAGCGCATGGCAGGCCGCTCCGCGAAACGCGAGGCGTTCGCCAGCAGATATTTCGGGAACGTGTCGAGAGTTTCGGCGGCGCCCGCCGTCGAATCCATTTCCATATTCCTCCCGTCTTCCTCCCTGTCTTCCTCGCATCGTTGGCGATTTTGGACCAAATTTATCGCGCGCTCCAATCCGGCCGCAAGTAGCCAATGGGCCTAGGCTTGCCGAACGCGCGATACGGGCAGGATCGTTTAAATGGGCCAATCAGGCAACAGATGCCTTGACAGACGGAACGGTACAATGCGTGATAGATCAGCGCTTCTGTTTGCTTCGCGGCATCAATAGGTTTTGAGTGCCGCCAGATCGAGCACCCTTATTTCTCTGTGCTCTGCGCGGATCAGTCCTTCATCTTCGAGTTCGGCAAGGCTGCGGTTGGCGACCGCGCGCGAGACGCCGGCCAGAAGCCCGAGCTCTTCCTGCGTGATCTCGATCTGAGAGCCAGCGCCCGGATAGAGCACCGGATTGAAGAGCCACGACAGATTGCGCGCCACTCGCGCCTTGGCATCGAGGATCCGGTCGTGCTCGATCGTGGCGATGAACTGGCCCATGCGCTCGTTGAGCTGGCGGACGAGAAACCGGTTGAAAGCGGCGCTATTCTCATAGAGCCAGAAGAAGGTGGCGCGGTTCACCAAGGCAAGCCGCGTCTCGCGCAGCGCCACGAGATCATACTGGCGCGGCTCGTCCTTGAGTATAGATCCCTCGCCGAACCAGCCGCCCGTGCCGATGCCGGCAAAAGTCATCGCCTTGCCGCCCTGCGATATGGTGCTGATCTTGACGAGGCCCTGCGCCACACCTGTCCAATAGTCGAGCCGGTCTCCACGGTGGCAGATATAGGCGCCTTTCGGAAAGACCTTCTCGACCGTCCCTTTGCGGGCGCGTTCGATTTCCGCTTCACCGAGATCGCCGGCCCAGACGGCCCGGCGCACCAGATCATCCCTTGGGGCCATTCTTCACCGAAACCAGCGTCATTGTCGTATCCCATCCTATTGATGGGTTCCTAGAGCATGATCCGGAAAAGTGGGCACCGGTTTTCCGAAAAGATCATGCTCAAACAAAGAGATAAGAGCATGGAGTGATTCAATCCGATCACATCATGCTCTAAAGCGCAAGTTCGGCGGGATCGGCCCCTGAGGGTACAATCCCCGGAGGCTCTCAGGCTGCGTGACTGAGATATTTTGCGCTGGGAAGGATCGTCAAAGGCGCCCTGTACGTATCATTCGACCGTGTGAACAGCATTCTTTCCTCGAGCGGCGTCGAGCGGAAGAATGCGAAGCGCTCCTGGGCCTGCTGCCAAACCAGCGGACTGGGAGACTGCCACAGATCGACGGCGCAGGTCAGGCCCGGATAGGCGCGTTCCCTGACCAGCGGTTCGGCGACGAAGACGCGCTTGTAGAACGCCGCATGCTCGCCTTTTATCGCCTGCAAACAGGCCGAGGTGCCGAAATAATGACAAGCCAGCATCGGCAGCCGCAGCGTGATGTAGGGCAGCACCCTGAGCGTCGTCGACCACTCATTATCGGCCGCGAAACGGCTCGGATCGATAAATGTCTCGCCGGCGTCGAGGCGCGGTCCAAGCACATCCCCGAATACCGTCGTGCTCGGCGAGCGCGAGAACTCTTTTGTAATGTGATGGAATCTTACGGTACAAACCAGATTCCCATCGTAGTGTATGCCATAAGTATAGGTTTCCGGCAGGTCTTCATAATCGTCGATCACCATGCGCGAAGCATCGGACTTGATCATACCGGCGGAAAGATAGGAATTATAGCGGAGACGGAAGATATCTTCCAGATCCTCTCCGCCCTCACAAAGGCGATACTCGATCTTCTCCATGATTCCCAACACGTTGCGCGCGAACGCCGTCATGCCGGGATCCGTCTCGCGCCGGGTTGAGTCGGTTTGCTTTGCGAATTGATTTTCCAAGGTTCAGCCTCCCCTATGGCTGGGAAGACAGTAAACCAAACCTTAACCACGGGCAAAGCTGAAAAACTTATGGGACGTGTTTACTCGAAATTAACGTTAATTTTTAGTAAATTTTCGCCGCCGGGCCGGCGGACAGGCGCGGCCGGCGCATATCCCCCGAAAAGGAGGATCGGTTTGAGGATAAGGACATGCGTGAAATCAAGAGCTTAAAGCGTATGCGAACCTGAAGATCGCGACACGCTTCAGCGCCTTGCCGCGCGTTTGGCGACGCTGATCTCGTTGGCGAATGGCCAGACCGTCGTCGACATCGTATCGATACCGGATGCAGTCAGCGCCGAGCCGAACAGGAACCCCTGCACCATGTCCGGCCTGACCTTGAGCGCCAGTATCTTGAGCTGCTCGAACGTCTCCACGCCCTCGACCGTGACCAGAAGACCGAGTTGCCTGGACAGCTTGACGATGCCCTTGAGCAATTCCAACGAACGTTCGTTGCGCGCGACGTCGATCAGGAAGCTGCGGTCGATCTTGATCTTGTCGAGCGGCAGCGTGTGCAGGTAGCTCAGGCTCGAATACCCGGTGCCGAAATCGTCGAGCGCGATCCTGACGCCGAGAGCCTTGAGTTCCTTGAGATAAAGCTGTGTCGATGCCTTGTCGTCGAGCAGCGCCGTTTCGGTTACCTCGATCTCCAGCCGGTGCGGTTCCAACCCCGAATCGCTGAGCGCGTTGCGCACCTTCTCGACAATCTCGCTATTGCGGAAATCCCGCGCCGACAGATTGATCGAGACGGGAATCTGGCGCGGCCAGCGCGCGCATTCGGCGCAGGCGGCCGCGAGCATGAAGGAGGAGATTTCCGAGACGATGCCCATCTCCTCGGCCAGTGGAATGAAGACCGATGGTGAGATCGGCCCGAGTTGCGGGTGATCCCACCGGCAAAGCGCCTCGCAGCTTGCGATGCGCATCGTGTCCATGGCCACGATCGGCTGATAGACGACACGAAGCGCACGCCCCTCGACCGCGCTCCTCAGATCGGCCTTCATGACCTGCCGGTTGCGGAAGGCCTCGTCCATCGACGTCTCGAACGAACGCCAGCCGTTCTTGCCCAGATCCTTTGCCTTGTAGAGCGCCAGATCGGCCTTGACGATCATGCCGTCGACATCCGTCTCGCCGACGGCGCCGAGCACGGTGCCGGCGCTGCACTGGATGCGCAGACAATGGCCTGCGACATCGACTTCGCCCTGGAGACCTTCGAATATCCTATCGAGCTTGCGCGTAAAGTCCGCTTCGTCGGTAATGCGATCGAAGAAGATCATGAACTCGTCGCCACCGAAACGGCTGATGAGGACATCTTCCTCGGCAAAGGCACCCAGTCTTTCAGCCACGGCGTAGATAAGGCCGTCTCCCACGGGGTGGCCGAGGGTGTCGTTGACGCTTTTGAAGTCATCGAGGTCGAAGACCGCAAGGCCGCACAACCGGTCGCGATCCCCGCCCGCCATCATCTCCATCACCCGCTCATGAAAATAGGCCCGGTTGGGAAGGCCGGTGAGATTGTCGTAACGGGCCATGAAGCGGACACGCCCTTCCGCCTCGACGCGCGCGGTGACGTCCTCGAAGGTAATGACGCCAAGTTCGTCATTGCCCTCGCGGGTCGAGAATTCGAAATGGCGCCCGTTGGAGAAGCTGAGCAGGAGTTTGCGGTCGCGACCTTCATGCAGCGCACGCGTGAGTTGCGCTTCGGCGAATTGCGCATCCTTGCGGCTCAGGTAGCCTGCCGCCGCGCCGCGCATCATGAGGGATTTCAGCGACCGGCCCAGAAGCAGTTCGGTCGAGGCCGCGGCCATCAGGTGCGCCGCTTCGGAGTTCGCGACCACGACGCGTCCGTTCGGCCCAAGCATGACAAGGCCGTGCGGCATGGTGTTGAGCGCGCGGTCGAAACGCTGTGCGATCTGCTTTGCCTTGCGGTGGCCGATAACCGCCGAGAAGAGCACATCGCGAACATTGTCGGCCGTGCTCCTGACGATGAAGAAAAACAGGAAGACCGTCAGCGCGAGCACCACGTCGGGAATATTCGCCCTCAAGCTGAGGCCGACGCCGATCGGCAGGAGGAATGCCGCGGAAAAGACGGCGACCATCCGGGGCGAGCCATAATTCCGGCCCGCTACCGTGACGATCGACCCGAACGTCATCAGGATCGCCACCATCTCCGCGAAATGGTCATTGAAGGGGTAGAACGCGAGAAGGCAGAACAACCCGATGGCCAGCGCCTGCACGCTGCCCCGGATGACATAGTGCCGTTCCCACGCGGCTGCTTCCGCCCTGTTGGCGATCGTACCCGTTTTGGTGAATTTCAGCATCCCCAAGTAGCGCCAGATACCAACGCCGAAGAGCAGGATACCGAGCGGGATGTAGATGGGGTTGCCGTTCTTCCAGAAGACGAGGAAGGCGAGAAGCGTATGTATCAGCGAGCCGACAAGAACAGTATGAACGCTGTTGAATAACGAGCGGACAAACTGGATGTAGACATCGGCAGGGATGTTTCCCGGTTTTGTTCGCTTCATTGATCGGAATCCGTCGTCTGACGGTAGATAATGGCATACCCCCCTTAATAAATCGCTTATGTATGCTAAAGCTGATAGATGGCAAAAAACCTATATTATTCAGCAGCTTGCAATATATCCGGCGCCTTCAAACCATGCAGAAACCGGGCTGTCAGGCGCTCACGCTCGCCCGCCGCCTTTGTCGCGTTAGCCGCCTTCACATGGCCGAAACCGCGGATCAGCGCCGGCACCGAGGCGAGTGCGGCGGCCGCATCGATCCGCTCCGGCGAAAGCACCCCGGCGATGCGGTCGAGGTCGCTCTCATACTCGGCTAGCAGGCGCCTCTCCATGCGCCTTTCCTCCGAATAGCCGAAGATGTCGAACGCCGTGCCGCGCAGTCCTTTCAGCGCCGCGAGAACGCCGAACGCCTTCATCATCCACGGACCGAATTTCGACTTGCGCAGGCGGCCGTCCGAACCGCGCCGGTTGAGGATTGGTGGTGCCAGATGGAATTCGAGCTTGTCGTAATGCTCGAACTCGGCGGCAAGCTGCTTGCGGAAGGAACCGTCCGTATAAAGCCGGGCGACCTCATATTCGTCCTTGATCGCCATCAGCTTGAAGAGATTACGCGCCGCCGCCTCTGCCACCACGATCGAGCCTGGCACGGCCTTCTCCTCGGCCGAGCGGATCAAGGCCACGCGCTTGCGGTAGCGCTCCGCATAGGCTCTGTCCTGATAGGCCGTCAGGAAAGCAGCGCGCTTCTCGACGATTTCGTCGAGCCCCTCGGCCAATTTGCGATCGGACGCTCCGCCGCGCGCCTTCTCGACGATGGTACGGACGAATTCGGGATTGTGGGCGGCGCGCCGGCCCCAGCGGAACGCCGCGACGTTCATCGCCACCGCCTGCCCGTTGAGTTCGATGGCACGCTCGATCGCCTCGGCGGAAAGCGGCAGGCCGCCATGCTGGTAGGCGAAGCCGAGCATGAACATGTTGGCGCCGAGCGAATTGCCGAAAAGCACCGTCGCCGTCCGCGTCGCGTCGAAGAAATGCGCCTTGTCCTCGCCCGCCGCCGCCCGGATCGCCTTCTTCAAACGCTCGATGGGAAGCGAGAAATCGGTCGAGCGGGCGAAATCGCCCGGCATCACTTCGGCCGTGTTGGCAACGAAGATCGTATGGCCCTCGCGGGCGGACGCCAGCACTTTCTTGGCGCCCGATACGACGAGGTCGCAGCCGAGGATCAGATCCGCCTTGCCGGCCGATACGCGGATGGCATGGATATCGGCAGGCGATTTTGCCACGCGGATATGACTGTAGACGGCGCCGCCCTTCTGGGCGAGGCCGGCCATGTCGATCATGCCGCATCCCCTGCCCTCCAGATGCGCGGCCATGCCAAGGATGGCGCCGACCGTGACGACGCCGGTTCCGCCGATGCCGTCGACGATCGCCGCCCAGCCATCGGCCAGCGCCGCCGGCTGGACCGCCGGCACGCCCTCCAGCGGGTCATGGCCGCCGGCCGCGCCCTCCGCCTTGCGGATGCGCGCGCCGTGCACGGTCACGAAAGACGGGCAGAAGCCGTTGACGCAGGAAAAATCCTTGTTGCAGCTCGACTGGTCGATGCGCCGCTTGCGGCCGAATTCGGTTTCCAGCGGCTGCACGGAAACGCAGTTCGAGGCGACGCCGCAATCGCCGCAGCCTTCGCAGACCAGCTCGTTGATGACGACGCGCTTGTCCGGGTCGGGAAACGTGCCGCGCTTGCGGCGGCGGCGTTTTTCCGCCGCGCAGGTCTGGTCGTAGAGCAGTACCGAGACGCCCGGCACCTCGCGCAACTCGCGCTGCACGGCATCCAGGTCGTCGCGATGGCTGATCGTAGCGCCTGCCGGGAATTCGGCTTTGCCGGCATATTTTTCCGGCTCGTCGGTGACGATTGCAACGCGCTCCACGCCCTCGGCGCGCACCTGCCGGGCAATCGCATCGACCGAAAGGCCGCCTTCGTGCGGCTGCCCGCCGGTCATGGCGACGGCGTCGTTATAGAGGATCTTGTAGGTGATATTGGCGTCCGACGCGACCGCGAAGCGCAGCGCCAGCATTCCGGAATGGTTGTAGGTGCCGTCACCCAGGTTCTGGAAGATATGGCCACGCTTGGAGAACGGCGCCTGGCCGATCCACTGTGCCCCCTCCCCGCCCATCGCCGTGAAGCCGACGGTGGAACGGTCCATCCACAGCGACATGAAATGGCAGCCGATACCGGCCGATGCGAGCGAGCCTTCCGGCACCTTGGTCGAGGAATTGTGCGGGCATCCCGAACAGAAATAGGGCGTGCGGGTCGCAACGTCGGTCGTGTCGGCGAGCATCGCCTGGAATTGCCGCATGCGGTCGACGCGTGCCGCGATCTCTTCGGAAGGCCCGATGATCTTCAGCACCCGCTCGCCGATGGCGATGGCGACCTCGTTGGGATCGAGCGCTCCCTTGGCCGGAAACAGCCAGTCGCCGCGCTCGTTCTTCTTGCCGACGATGACCGGCTGCATGGCCGTGCCGTAGAGGCTCTCGCGCAGTTGCACCTCGATCAGCGACCGCTTCTCCTCGACGACGATCACCGTTTCGAGGCCCTTGGCGAATTCGCCGATATGCTCGAGATCGAGCGGCCATGGGCAGGCGACCTTGAACAGGCGGATGCCCATCTCGTTGGCGCGCGCCTCATCGATGCCGATATCGTCAAGCGCCTGGCGCACGTCGAGATAGCTTTTTCCCACTGTGATGATGCCAAGCTTCGGGCTTGGCCCACCGGAATAGACGATGCGGTTCAGATTGTTGACGCGGATGAAGGCGGCGGCGGCCCGGCGCTTGTGCTCATACAGACGCTCCTCCTGGCCGAGCATGTCGATCTCGTGGCGGACCGAAAGCCCGCCGTGCGGCATATCGATTTCCGGCAGGGTGACGGCGAGCCGGTCGAGCGAGACATCCACCGAGGCCGTCGATTCGATATTGTCCTTGACGCATTTCATCGCCGACCACATGCCGGCGAAGCGCGACAGCGCGTAGCCGTAGATGCCGTAATCGACCATCTCCTGAACGCCGGCCGGGTTGAAGATCGGGATCATCGCATCGACGAACGCAAATTCGCTCGAATGCGCGGTGGTGGAGGATTCGGCCGTATGGTCGTCACCCATCAGGGCGAGCACGCCGCCATGCGGCGAAGTGCCGGCGAGATTGGCGTGGCGGAACACGTCGCCGGAACGGTCGACGCCCGGACCCTTGCCGTACCAGAGCGCGAAGACGCCGTCATATTTGCCTTCGCCGAGAAGTTCTGTCTGCTGCGAGCCCCATGCGGCGGTCGCGGCCAGTTCCTCGTTGATGCCTGGCTGGAAGACGATGTCGGCGGCCGACAGTTGCTTCTTCGCCTTCCACAATTGCTGGTCAAGCCCGCCGAGCGGTGAGCCCCGATAGCCGGAGATGAAGCCGGCCGTGTTCAGGCCGGCGCGGCGGTCGCGCTCCCGCTGCATGAGGAGCATGCGCACGATCGCCTGCGAGCCGGAGATGAAAATTCGCTCCTTGGCAAGGTCGTATTTGTCGTCGAGCGCGACCTGATGCAGCGTCATCCGCCATCTCCTTCCGACTCGGCGCGGGTTCGGCGAGTTCTGATCGGTTGGCAGATAGTGTTTCGCTGCTTTCCTACCACGTCAAACGAAATCGTGCCCCGCCGAGACCGCGACAGGAAGCAACGATAAGCCCTGCCAGCCAGAAATATTACTGCGCCTGAACATTTCTGCGCGCACGAAAATTACGCTCGTCCCGTCAACTCGCCGGCTTGGATGCCTGCATGGCCGGGAAGAATTTCGGCGAGGCGTATTCCTTGCCGAACATCTGGTCATACTGGATCAGGCGAAAATCGCGCAGCACCGGATCGGCCGGCTCCTTTTTCTGCCAATCGTCCACGGGCTTGCCGTCCGCGCCGATCAGCATCTGCCGATAGACCACAGGGTAGCGGTCGCGCACCTGGCTCAGGAAGCCGGTGTAATAGGGATGCTCAATACCGGCGAGCTTGAGGACATAAAGCGGGATGAGCGAGGGGCTGATCGTGCCGACATCGCGCACCGGCCCCGAACGGTTCGACCAGATGACGAGCGGCGTCTCGTGGTCCATCTTCATCTTGTCGACAGGACCGCTGCGCGGCGCGACATTGTCTTTCAGGAAGCCGGTCGCGACATAGGCGGGACCGAGCGGCGGCAGATGATCGCCGAACATGACCAGGATCGTGTGCCGCTTGCGGTGCTTGGCCCAGTCCATCAGGCTCGCCAGCGCCTTGTCGCCATCCGCCGTGCCCTGTGCGTAGCTCAGGATCGATTGCTTGGCGGCGTCGCCGGCCGTCGTTTCGACGTCGATCGTCGGGTCGGTGTAGCGGAACGGCTCGTACGGACCATGGTTCTGCAGCGTCACGGCGAAGAAGAAGAACGGCCGTTTCTGCTGGTCGGCCTCGTGCATGATCTCGTTGAACAAGGCCTTGTCGGAGACAAGCGGGCCGTGCGTAGCGAGCGGCGGCAAATTCTCCTCCGACATGAAGCTGTCAAAGCCGAAATCCTTGTAGGTCGTGCCGCGGTTCCAGAACCATTTGGCGTAAGGATGCAGCGCGCGCGTCACATAGCCTTGCGAGCCGAGGAAGGAGGCGAGCGAAGGCATCGGCCGGCGCATGTACTGCTGATAGGGAATGCTGCCATAGGGCAGGAAGGCGTTCGAGAAGCCGGTCAGCGCCTCGAATTCGATATTCGCGGTGGTGCCGCCGAATTCCGGCGAGAACATCTCGCCCGAAAGGTTGGCGCGCACGGTCGGGATCGGGTCGGGCGTGATCTTGGTGTTCGGCAGCCGGGTCGCGTCCCAGAAGGATTCGTTCATGACGATGATGATGTCGGGCGCATCCGGCGGCACCGAGACGGCCGGTTCCGCCGCGAGGCTTTCGATCGCCTTCTTCGAGTAGCCGGCCGGCTTGGCGACGTCCGCCATCGGCACGTTGAGGATGAAGGCGGCGGCAAAGCCGTTATGCGAATAGTTTTCCTTCTGGTCCCACATCATGGGAACGATCTGGAGCCGGTCGCGCACCCACGAGAAGGTAGAATAATCCATGATGGATGCGAAGGAGACGAGCACCGGCAGCGCCACGACGAGGCGCAACGCGCGCGCGCGCCAGGCGAGCGGCTCCTTCCGGCGCCACAGCACCAGCGCCGTCACGAAAACGGCGATGCCGCCGATCGCGCCAGCTACCACCGCCGCCATCGTCCACGGCCGCTCGCGTGCGAGCAACGGCAGGAGGTCGAGAATCTGCCGTGCATAGAGAAGATCGACCGGGTAGAGCGGATCGCCGAGATAGCGGGCCTTCTCATGGCTGACGAAGGCCAAGACGAGCACGATCGGTCCGACGATCAGCAATGCCTGGTGCGCGCGGCCGAGTATCGCGTCGAGCGCGATCAGCAGGAGCGCGAAAAGGAGAACGGTCGACCAGCCCGGCATGTCGAAGGTCGAAAAGAACTGCACGGTCTCGGTAATCGAGCCGCGCACGATCAATTCGACCAGAAAGACGAGAACGGACGCGAGAACAACGGTCACCAGCACTGAGCCTGCCGCCCGCAGGAAGGGCCAGCGCCGCGCGGGCGCGCTTTGATAAGCCACCGGCGATTTTGGAATTGGGTTATTTCGAAGCGAACCCGTCAACGTATTTCTCCGCGTAGCGAGCCCCGGCTAAGCCCAGCCGTCATATGGCTGTCATCCGATTGTCACATAAGTGAGACGGCGCGGAAGAAAAGTGACGTTTCGGTAATGTCCATCAAATCTTGCGCAAAGCCGAAACGTCGCGTGAATGTCAGTGGCAAGAGGAAATCGAGAAAAAACGACAGAATTGATTCAGTTCAGTATGGAACAAAAGTATCGAAAAGCAGTTTTACATTCAGGGCTATGATAATTGCCGCCACGATCCATGCAATACAAGCGGTCTTTCTGGATATTGTCAGCTCTCCCATCTGGCCTCGATCGGTAACGAACCGGATCAGGGGCACGATGGCGAAGGGAAGTTGCATGGATAGAACAACCTGGCTGAGCACCAGTAACTTGGCGGTCCCGCTTTCCCCGTAAAGCGCGGTCACCACGATCACCGGCACGATGGCGATGCCGCGGGTCAAGAGCCGCCGCGCCCATGGCGGCATCCGAAGCTGCAGGAACCCCTCCATGACGATCTGTCCGGCAAGCGTTGCCGTGACCGTCGAGTTCAGGCCGGATGCAAGCAGCGCCACTGCGAACAACGTCGAGGCGATACCGAGCCCCAGAAGCGGCGATAGAAGCTCGAAGGCCTGGCCGATCTCCTCGACCTGATGGCCGCTGGCATGGAAACTCGCCGCCGCCACGATGAGGATGGCCGCGTTGACGAACAGCGCCAGCATCAGCGCCATGGTCGAATCGATCGTCGCGAACTTCACCGCCTCCCGCCTGCCTTCCGGGTTCCGCTCATAGGCGCGGGTCTGCACGATGGAGGAATGCAGGTAGAGATTGTGCGGCATGACGGTGGCGCCGATAATGCCGATTGCGATGTAGAGCATCTCCGGATGCCGGACGATCTCGGGCGACGGCACGAAGCCGGCGAGCAATTCGCCGGCCACCGGCTGGGCCGCGATCACCTGGACGCCGAAACAGACGGAAATGACGATAAGCAGCGCCACCACGAAGGCTTCCAGATAACGGAACCCCTTGTGCATCAGGAGAAGCACGAGGAAGGCGTCGAGCGCGGTGATGAGCGCGCCGGCGATCAGCGGAATGCCGAAAAGCAGATTGAGCGCGATCGCCGTGCCGATCACCTCGGCCAGATCGCAGGCGATGATGGCCAGCTCGCACAGAAACCAGAGCGCCAGATTGACCGGGCGCGGATAATGAGCGCGGCATGCCTGCGCCAAATCCCGGCCCGTCGCGATGCCGAGCCGCGCGGCAAGCGCCTGTAGCAGGATCGCCATCAGGTTGGAGAGCAGGATGACCGACAACAGCGTATAGCCGAATTTCGACCCGCCGGCGAGGTCGGTCGCCCAGTTGCCGGGATCCATATAGCCGACCGAGACCATGTAGCCCGGACCGGCGAAGGCAAACAGCCGTCGCAGCCATGACGCGTCGTGCGGAATAGCCACCGTCGCATTGACTTCGGCAAGGCTCGCCCGTCCGCCTTCCGGGAAATCGGAGCGCGCATCATCCGTGGTATCGGGTGTGACCTGAAGCATCATCGCCAATCTGAATATAGCACATGCTATAATTGAAAGTTAATGCTAACTGGCGTCTTGTCAAGCCACCGCGCTTTGCCGGCGGAGGGGTTCCAATTCCCCGCCCGGTGACGCAAATAGGGACGATTGGGAAAACCGCCGGGACGACCATGGTGAGCCGACCGAAGCATGCCGACCCTTCGCTACCGGATGCGGATGTGCAGGCCGAAGCCTTTCGCCACGCGCGCGAGGCCCGCAAGGTCGAACTGTTCGAGGACTACGTTGAACTGATCGACGATCTGATCCGCGATGGAGGCGAGGCGCGCCAGGTGGATATCGCCGCGCGGCTCGGGGTCGCCCAGCCCACCGTCGCGCGCATGCTGAAGCGGCTGATCGAGGAGGGGCTCGTTTCCCGCAAGCCCTATCGCGGCGTCTTCCTGACCGAGCGCGGCCGCGCGCTCGCCGAGGAGAGCCGCATCCGCCATGAGATCGTCGAGCGTTTCCTGATCGACATCGGCGTCGATCCCGAGACTGCCCGACGCGACGCCGAGGGCATCGAGCATCATGTCAGCGAAGCGACGTTGGAAGCCTTCCGGCTTTATTCCGCCGGCCGCCCGGAACGCTGACGGCCGACTATTCCATCACCGCATGTGTCCCCGCCTCGCCTGCCGACTGGTGCTTGGGCGAACGCAGGAGGAGAATAATTGGCATGGCGAACAGGCAGATCACCATCATCAGCCTGAAATCGTCGAGATAGCCGATCATCGCGGCCTGGCGCGTCACCTCGCCGTTGATCTGGGCGAGCGTCATAGGATCGCCTGTCAGGAGCCCTGGGGCGTGGTTGATGACGTTGCGGTTGAACGGTGTCAACAAGCTGCCGATCTCCGCGTGGTTGACCTGCGTCATCTGGGCAAGGACCGTCGAGACCACCGAGATGCCGATGCTGGACCCGACATTGCGCACGAGGCTGAACAGGCCGGTGCCGTCCGTCCGGTAGTGGGATGGAAGGGTGGCGAAGGCAAGCGTGGTAAGCGGCACGAAGACCAGACCCATGCCGACCCCCTGGACGACGCCGCTGGTGATGAAAGGCCATTCCGACATATCGATGGAGAATCCTGCCATCATGTGCATGGAATAGGCCGTCAGCGTCAGCCCGATGAAGACGAGGATGCGCGCGTCGACGACGCGCGTCAGCCGCCCGACGATAATCATGGAGATCATCGTGCCGACGCCGCGCGGCGCCATGACCAAGCCGGTCGTAATGACGGGATAGCCGAGCAGGCTCTGCATCAGCGGCGGCAACAGCGCCAGGCTGGCCAGCAGCACGATGCCGATGATGAAGATGAAGATCAGCCCCATGGAGAAGTTGCGGTCCCGGAACATGGCGATGTCGATGAATGGATTCTTCGCCGTCAGCGAATGGACGACGAATATCCACGCGCCCGTGATCGTCAGCGCAAGCTCGATCCAGATCTCGGGCGAGTTGAACCAGTCGAGCTGCTCGCCGCGGTCGAGCATCATCTGCAACGCGCCAATGGCAAGCGACAGCATGGCGAACCCGAACAGGTCGAAGCGGCGCTCGCGCGTCGGTTCCTTGGGGAGGAAAACCAGGATGCCGGAAAAAGCGAGGATACCCACCGGCAGATTGACCAGGAACACCCAGCGCCAGTTGTAGCTTTCCGTCAGCCAGCCGCCGAGCGTCGGCCCGATGATCGGCGCCACCATAATGCCCGCGCCCCACAACGCCATCGCCTGGCCATGGCGTTCGCGCGGATTGATATCGAGGAGAACGGCCTGCGAAAGGGGAACGAGCGCGGCGCCGCACAGCCCCTGGAAGAGGCGGTACGCCACCATTTCCGGCAGGCTGGTGGCGATGCCGCAGGCGAGCGAAGCAAGGGTGAAGCCGGCGACGGATACCAGGAAGAGGTTCTTGCGGCCCAATCGGTCCGACAGCCATCCGGTCACCGGCGTCATGATCGCGGCGGCAACGATGTATGATGTCAGAACCCAAGTGATCTGGTCCTGCGCCGCGTTGAGGCTGCCTTGCATATGCGGCAGGGCGACATTGGCGATCGTGGTGTCGAGGACCTGCATGATCGTCGCCAGCATCACCGCCACGGTGATCGCGCCGCGGTTGCTGACGGGTTCCGCAGCCTGCCCCGCGGCAGCCGCTCCACTCATATCAGAATATCCCGCGTTCGAGCCTGGTCTTGCCGGTATCGACCGTCACGTCGGAACTCATGCCGGCGCGCAGGATATCGGCGCCTTTCTGGTCGACGCTCACCCTGATGGGAATGCGCTGCACGACCTTGACCCAGTTGCCGGTCGCATTCTGCGCGGGGATCAGCGAGAATTCCGACCCGGTCCCCGCCCCGATCGACGCGACCTTGCCGTCGAGCTTGAGCCCCGGATAGGTATCGACCGTGACCACGACCGGCTGGCCCGGCCGCATCTCGGTAAGCTGTGTTTCCTTGAAATTGGCCTCGATCCAGGTGTCGCTCGTCTCCACCAGCGCAAGCATTTCGGTGCCTTCCGAGACGTACTGGCCGACATTGACCTTGGCCACCTGGCTGGCGATGCCGTCCTTGGGCGCCTTGACCGTCGTGCGCGCCATATCGAGCATTGCCTGTTCCTTCGACGCCAGTGCGGCCTGCACGGTCGGGTGGGCGTCGATCGGTGCCGCGGGATTGCCGTCGAGAGCGGCGGCTGCCGCGTCAACGCCCTTTTGCGAAAGATCGACCTGCGCGTCGGCCTGCTGGGCCGCAAGCCGGCTCTCGTCGAGCGCCGAGGCGGCGGCAAATCCTTTGCCCGCAAGCTCTACGGAGCGCGTCAGTTCACGATGCCTGATTTCGGCCGTTGCCTGATCCGCCTTCACCTTGGCCTCGGCTGTCGCGTAGGCGGCGTGCAACTGCTTGACCTGGAGCCTGGCGGTCGCCAGCGCCGCATTGGCCTGGTCAACCGCGATCCGGAACGGCTGGGGATCGATTCTGAAGAGCACGTCTCCCGCCTTGACCTTCTGGTTCTCGCGGACATCCACTTCGACGATCTTGCCGGCGACATCGGACGAGATCGCGGCCATCCTCTGCTTGACGTAGGCGTTATCCGTCTCGATGTAGCGGCCGCCGGTCAGCCAGAAATAGGCGCCGGCCACCGCCAGCACCAGCGGCACGCAGACCATCAGCGCGAGACGCGACATGCGCCGCTTGCGCCTCTTCGGCGGAAAAGAGGTCTCCGGAACGGACGCCTTGACGTCGGCCGGCACTTCGACACGCGCATTCATGCAATTTCTTCCTCGCGAACCGCGACGACCTCGGAAAGGTTCGCGTTGATCCTGTTGAGCGTGCCGACCAGCCGCAAACGTTCGTCTTCCTCGAAACCGGCGAAAGCATCCTCATAAACTTCCGCCGCCACGACCTTCATGACGTCGAGCAGGTCGCGCGACCTTTGCGTAAGATACACAAGCTTTGCGCGCTTGTCCGCCGGATCGGGCCGGCGCGCGACGAAGCCGCCGGCTTCCATACGATCGACCAGACGGCAGACGCTCATCGGCTCGACCTCGAGCATATGCGCCAGCGCAACCTGGGTCAGCCCGTCATTGCGCGACAATTGCGCCATCGCACGCCACTGGGAAGAGGTGATGTTGTAGCCGCCCGCTTTCTGCTCGAAGCGCCGTCGCAAGAGCCGCGCCGTGTCGTTGAGCAGATAGCCAAAGCCGTTGAGGGTGTTTCTGGGCGATGCCATAAGCGCCGATATAATCACATAGCTTACTATATCAAGTTAATTCTGCGCCGATCGGGATCAAAATGTTGCACCGCGAAAATTTCCCCGAGGGAACCGGTCCGCCGCACCATTTTGTTTGCACGAAGCGGCAAAGCTGTTAGGGAAAAATATGGTTCGCGCGCACGTGTAAAAGCACGGCGCGGAGAATTGCCCGTCAAGGGAAGCAGGGGCCGCCGGTCGGGAGCAGGGCGGTCCTATACTTGTTAAGGGGAGGGAAAGCGGGTGGGATTCCATCTTGCCATCGACCTGTCGCCAGCGACGGAGGTCATGGGGGCCATCGTTCTAACTGTCGCGGCGGCCGTGCTGTGGACACTTCTGTTCGATCGCCCGATGACCGTCCTGATCGCGCTGTCGCGCATCATCGACCGCATAACGGCCTTCGTCGGCAAGGCAGTTTCGTGGCTGATCCTGCTGGCCGTTCTCGTCAGCGCCGGCAATGCGATATCGAGAAAGGCTTTCGACATCGCCTCGAACGCCTGGCTCGAACTGCAATGGTACCTGTTCGGCGCAGCCTATCTTTTGGCAGCCGCCTACACGCTCCAGCAGAACGAGCATATCCGTATCGACATACTCTACAACATGTACTCCCGCCGCAAGCAGAACATCGTCGATCTGTTCGGGCACATCTTCTTCCTGATGCCTTTCGTTCTCCTGATGCTCTCCTATTTCTTCCCTTACGTCTGGCTCTCCTTTCGCTCCGGCGAGGTTTCGACCAACGCCGGCGGCCTCATCATCTGGCCGGGCAAGCTGATGCTGCTTCTCGGCTTCGCGCTGCTCGCGCTGCAGGGCGTCTCCGAGATCGTCAAGAAGATCGCCATCATGCGCGGCCTGATCGACGACGAGCACCAGCACGTCGCTACCGATCAATCCCTTGATGATATCGAAGAACTCGATCCTACGGAGATCCGCTGATGATCGAGTTCATCGCGCAGAACATGGCGCCGATCATGTTCGCCGCCCTGGTGTTCTTTCTCATCATCGGGTATCCGGCCGCCTTCGCACTCGCCGCGAACGGGCTTCTGTTCTTTTTCAT
The DNA here is from genome assembly GCA_030456445.1 of Hyphomicrobiales bacterium. Classification (GTDB taxonomy): domain Bacteria; phylum Pseudomonadota; class Alphaproteobacteria; order Rhizobiales; family Rhizobiaceae; genus Mesorhizobium_L. Next base: position 10,093 of record JAKDNM010000014.1, on the reverse strand, counting down.
CGGCGTGGAGCTGGCGCCCTATTCGGGCGGCAGCATTTCGCTGTCGTGGCCGCTCCTCTACGCGCTCCCGGAGCGTTTCTGGGGCATCATGTCGAACGAGACGCTGCTTGCCGTCCCGTTCTTCACCTTCATGGGCATCATCCTCGAACGATCCGGCATGGCGGAGGATCTGCTCGATACGATCGGGCAGTTGTTCGGCCCGATCCGCGGCGGCCTCGCCTATGCCGTCATCTTCGTCGGCGCGCTGCTTGCCGCGACGACCGGCGTGGTCGCCGCTTCGGTCATCGCCATGGGCCTGATCTCGCTGCCGATCATGCTGCGCTACGGTTATGACCGGCGCATCGCCAGCGGCGTCATCACTGCGTCCGGTACGCTCGCCCAGATCATCCCGCCCTCGCTGGTGCTGATCGTTCTGGCCGACCAGCTCGGCCGCTCCGTCGGCGATATGTATGCGGGCGCGATCGTGCCCGGTCTCGTACTGACCAGCCTCTACATGGGCTACGTGCTCCTGATGTCGATCATCTGGCCGGACTCGATGCCGGCGCTACCGCCGGAGGCCCGCACGCTGGGTTCCGGCGTCATGTCGCTGGTGGTGGCGCTGGTGATCGCGGTGGCCATCGCCTACGGGGCGAACCGCATCCTGATTCCCCATTACGGCCAGAACGCCGACATATGGGGCGCGACGATCGCCATCATCGTCATTTATGTCGCTGCGGTCCTCGACAAGAGCCTGAAGATCGGCCTGATGTCACGATTGGCGCAGCAGGTGATCATCGTGCTCATCCCGCCGCTGGCGCTGATCTTCCTTGTGCTCGGCACCATCTTCCTTGGCATAGCCACGCCGACCGAGGGCGGCGCGATGGGCGCGGTCGGCGCGCTTGTCATGGCAGCGGTAAAGGGCCGACTGTCGATGGACGTAGTCCGGCAGGCCCTCACCTCGACGACCAGGCTCTCCTCCTTCGTACTCTTCATCCTGATCGGTGCGCGCACCTTTTCGCTGACCTTCTACGGCGTCAACGGCCACCTTTGGGTCGAGCATCTGCTGTTGTCGGTACCAGGCGGCGAACTCGGCTTCCTGATCGTCGTCAACATCCTGGTTTTTGTTCTCGCCTTCTTCCTCGATTTCTTCGAACTCGCCTTCATCCTCATCCCGCTGCTGGCGCCGGTGGCCGACAAGCTCGGCATCGACCTGATCTGGTTCGGCGTGCTTTTGGGCGTCAACATGCAGACAAGCTTCATGCACCCGCCCTTCGGCTTCGCATTGTTCTATCTGCGCTCGGTCGCTGCCCGCGTGCCCTATATCGACAAGGTCACCGGCAAGAAGATCGAGCCGATCACGACCGGCCAGATTTATTGGGGTGCCGTGCCGTTCGTCGTCATCCAGGTCATCATGATCGGTCTCACCATCGCCTTCCCGCAAATGGTGCTGCGCTATAAGGGCGATGCGGTCCAACTGGACATCAAGGATATCCATATCCAGGTGCCGGGCCTCGGCGGCAACGGCATGGGCTTCAATCCCTTCGCCGCTCCGGGCAGCGACAATACGCAAGCGCCTGGCCTCGGCGGTACGCCTCCCGGCCTCGGTGGCACGCCCCCCGCTCTGGGCGGCGGCAATGCGCCGAAACCGGCAACGCCCGCGCCTGCGACCGATCTCAGTCAGCCGCCGAAATTCAATTGACGGCATAGAGCATGATCCGGAAAAGTGGGCACCGGTTTTCCGGATCATGCTCAAATAAAAAGATATGAGCATGATGCGATCCAATCACATCATGCTCCAGCCGCCGGGCCGAACTCGATCGGCCGGAACGAAAGCGCCCCGGAGCATCGCTCCGGGGCGTCCGCTTTCAGGCAGGGCCGTTCAGAGCTTGCCGGCGCGCTGCTGGATCATCATGAACGTGTCGTAGGTATATTCCGCGACCTGCGCCCACAGATAGGCGTCCTTCTTGAACGCGGTCTGGCTGTCATAGATCTTCTTGAAGGCTGGGTTCGACGCGCTGATTTCCTTGTAGGTCTCCATCGAGGCGTTGAACGCGGCTTCGAGAATTTCCTGGCTGAACGGGCGCAACACCGCGCCGCTCGCAACCAGGCTCTTCAGCGCGCTGGGGTTCTTGTAGTCGTAATTCGCCATCATGTCGCAGTTCGCCGCCTCGCAGGCGGATTTCAGCGCCGCCTGGTAGGGCTTCGGCAGCGCGTTCCACTTCTCCAGATTGATCAGCGAATGCAGCGTCGGGCCGCCTTCCCACCAGCCGGGGTAGTAGTAATATTTGGCGACCTTGGCGAAGCCGAGCTTCTCGTCGTCATACGGGCCGACCCACTCGCAGGCGTCGAGCGTGCCCTTCTCCAGCGCCGGGTAGATGTCGCCGCCGGCGATCTGCTGCGGCACCACGCCGAGCTTCCCGATGATCTTGCCGGCGAAGCCGCCGATGCGCATCTTGAGGCCCTTGAGGTCTTCGAGCGTGTTGATCTCCTTGCGGTACCAGCCGCCCATCTGAACGCCGGTATTGCCGGCGGCCAGGCCGTAAAGCCCCTGGGTGGAAAAGAACTCGTTCAGGAGGTCGTTGCCGCCGCCATAGTAGAGCCAGGCATTCATCTGCCGGTCGTTGAGGCTGAAGGGCACCGCGGTAGCCAGCGCCCAGGTCGGATCCTTCCCCCAGAAATAGTAGCAGGCCGTGTGGCACATCTCGACCGTGCCGGCCGCCGCCGCGTCCATTGCCTGCAGGCCCGGCACGATCTCGCCGGAGGCGAAGACCTGTATGTTGAAATTGCCGTCCGTCGATTCCTTGACGTAGTCGGCCATGGTCTGCGCCGCTCCGAAGATCGTGTCGAGCGATTTCGGGAACGACGAGGTGCAGCGCCAGGTCACCTTCGGCTGCGACTGGGCGATGGCCGGTGCGGCAAGCGTTGCGGCGGCTGCGGCACCGGCCCCGGCGACCCCCGCTTTTTTGAAGAAGGCACGACGATCCATAAAAATTCCTCCCATGTTGACAAACGGCGGCCGGGCTTTGTTTTCCCCTTGGCCCGCCGCCGTGCCGGACATCAATACACGGGCGATTTCGTTAGTCCAGTATCCAGTTCACGGTGATCCAGAGACGCCGCGCAGCCATCCGGAAACAGAAAAACCCGGAGCGCGATGCACCCCGGGTCCATCCATAAATCCGCTATAAACGCTCAGAGTTTGCCGGCGCGCTGCTGGATCATCATGAAGGTGTCGAAATTGTATTCCGCCACCTGATCCCACAGATAGTAGTCCTTGCGGAACGCGGTGATCGAATCCCACACTTTCTTGAAGCCGGGATTGGAGGCCATCATATCCGCATATACCTTGTTGGAGGCGTCAAAGCAGGCTTCGAGGATTTCCTTGCTGAACGGCCGAAGCTGCGCACCCTGGGCCACCAGCCTCTTGATGGCCGGCGGGTTCACGTAGTCGTATTTCTGCAGCATGTCGGCATCGCATGCCTGCGCCGCGATGCGGAACAGCGACTGGTAATTCTTCGGCAAGCTCTCCCACTTGTCCTTGTTGATCAGGTAACTCACGGTCGGGCCGCCTTCCCACCAGCCTGGGTAGTAGTAGAAGGGCGCCACCTTCACGAAGCCGAGCTTCTCGTCGTCGTAGGGTCCGACGAATTCACAGGCGTCGAGCGTACCCTTCTCCAGCGCCGGATAGATGTCGCCGCCGGCGAGTTGCTGCGGCACGACGCCCAGGGTCTCCAGCACCTTGCCGGCGAAGCCGCCGACGCGGAACTTCAAACCCTTGAGGTCATCGACGGTATTGATCTCCTTGCGGAACCAGCCGCCCATCTGCGTGCCGGTGTTGCCACCGGGGAAGCCTATCAGGCCCTGCTTGTCCAGAAACTCGTTCATCAAATCGATGCCGCCGCCGTGGTACTGCCAGGCGTTGCGTCCACGTGCGTTAAGCGCGAAGGGCACGTCTGCGAACAGCGCCCAGGTAGGGTCCTTGCCCCAGTAATAATAGGTGACGGTATGCGCCATCTCGACCGTACCGGCCGCTGCAGCGTCCGCCGCCTGCAAACCGGGAACGATCTCGCCGGCCGCGAAGGGCTGCATGGTGAAGTTGCCGTCCGTCGCCTCGGACAGATGTTTCGCCATCGTCTCCGATGCGCCGAAAAGCGTGTCGAGCGATTTAGGGAAGGACGAGGCGCAGCGCCAGGTCACTTTCGGCTGTGATTGCGCGATTGCCGGCGCGGCGAGCGAGCCGGCAGCAGCAACGCCAGCGCCCGCGACACCCGCTTTTTTGAAAAATGTACGACGATCCATAGGTCTCCTCCATAAAATCCGGTAGATAATTTGGACAGTAAAGCTGACTGAATACGTTGAAATTCACCCTATACAAGGCGGCGGGGGTGTCCAGAGCCAACGCCTGAAAAACGTGATGGCATAATACTAAGGTAAAGTGGCGCAAGGTGATTTGTTTTCGCTCACGCCCGCATCGCCGCTGGCGCGGCTGGGCTCCACGAGGGCGCGCCATCAGCCGCGACGCCCGGTCGGGCGTTTCGGGCGCCCTTGCTTGAGTCGTCGCTCTTGGCATTCGTCTTCGTCGGCCCCTGCGCATTTGCATCCTCGCCGTGTAGGCACGGATGTGCATAGGTTGGGAGGTCTTGTCTGGCCCAATACCCCGATTGGAAACACCCGCAAATAATATTATCTCTTCCTTGCCGGCACCCACCGCCCGAACAGCTTTCCGAGGATTTCGATGAACCAGCCGCTGGTCGCCGTTTCCACCGATACCAAGGCATTCGAGAACTATGTCTGGCACGCCACGCCTGAGCAATATCTCGAGGCCGCCGTGTCGGCGGCCGGCGTGTTCCCGGTTCTCATCCCGTCCTTCGGCAAACGTCTCGACCTGGACGCGCTGCTTGCCGCCGTCGACGGGGTCATGGTCACCGGGTCGAAATCCAACGTGCACCCCTCGCTTTACGGCGGTGAAGCGAGCGAGGCGAACGGCCCCTACGATCCGGCCCGTGACGCGACCACACTGCCGCTCATCCGCAAGGCGGTCGAACGCGGCGTTCCGCTGCTCGCCATCTGCCGGGGCATACAGGAAATGAACGTCGCGCTCGGCGGCACGCTGGCGACGGAAATCCAGGAGCGCGAGGGGGCAATCGATCATCGCGCGCCGGCGGGAGTGAGCCAGAGCGAGCGCTTCGCCATCCGCCAGAAGGTCTCCATCCAGCCCGGAAGCTGCCTTGCCGGCATCTTCGGAGCGGGCGACATCCAGGTGAATTCGCTGCATCGCCAGGGGGTCGACCGGCTCGGCCCCAGGCTCGATGTCGAGGCCGTCGCCGAAGACGGGACGGTCGAAGCGGTCTCGGTCAGGGGTGCGCCGGCCTTCGCCGTCGGCGTCCAGTGGCATCCCGAATATTGGGCGCACAAGGACGACACCTCGCGCCGCATCTTCGAAGCCTTCGGCGATGCGGTGCGCACCCATTCCGCCATGCGGACAACGGCACGGCAGGCGGCGGAGTAGGATTGCTCGCGACGGTCTATCTTTCCGCGATCAGCGAAAGGATCTTCGAGCGCGGGCGGATTGATTCGTAGCCGGCCCCGTCGGCAAGCGCGAAGCGGACAAGCGTGCGCCCGCCCCTGCCGATGAAATCGACCGTTCCGTCGTCACGCGCATGCCACACGGCAGCATCGCCGAGCGGCGCGAAGATCGCGGCGCATCGCGGCCCCGGCTCGATCAGCGAGCGACCGTCCGACAGCGTCCGTCCCTTGCGCACGATGCAGCTCATCCGGCCGCCTGCATTCTCCAGCCGGAAGACCGTATCCGGTTTCAGGAAGGCGGCCGCCTCGACGCCTTTTGCCGGCGCCTCGTCGATTGCCGGCACAGGCTTCTTCAGCGCCGTCATGCCGACCGTCGCGGCCAGTCCGGCCACCAGTCCGATGGATAGCAAATTCATGTGCTGGCCCCCCGGCCACGGCGAAAGTGCCGTCTTTCAGCGGCAGGATGGGGAGCAAGCCTTAAACGGACGTTAAGAAATCCTAAGATTTGGGCTCGACGTGCCGCGTCTCCGATACCGGCGTGATCGCCTTTCCTTCGGAAAACCAGGAGACGAGATTGTCGACCTGGAGATCGGCCATCGCATCGCGCGTATAGACGCTTGCCGAGCCGACATGCGGCAGGAGACAGGTGTGGGGGGCATCGAGGAGCCGTTGCGGCACCTTCGGCTCGTCGGCGAAAACGTCGAGGCCGGCGGCACGGATGGTCCCGCTTTCGAGCGCCGCGGCAAGCGCATCCTCGTCCACCGAACTGCCGCGCCCGACATTGACGAACACGCCGTTCGGACCGAGCGCCTTGAGCACTTCGGCGTTGACGGCTTTTTCGGTGCCCTTGCCGCCGGGCGCCACGCAGATCAGCGTATCGACGGCCCTCGCCAGTTCGACGAGGGTTGGATAGTAGGCGTAGGACGAGCCCTCGACGGGATTCCTGTTATGATAGGCGACCGGCATGCCGAAGACTTCGAGCCGGCTCGCGATCGCCTTGCCGATACGACCCAGCCCGAAAATGCCGGCACGGCGGTCACGCAACGTCGCGCCGGTGAGCGGATAGGCGCCTTCCTTCGGCCAGCGTCCCTCGCGCAGCCATCTTTCGGCACTCGGCAGTTCACGCACCGCGTTGATGAGAAGGCCGAGCGCCGTGTCGGCGACTTCCTCGGTCAGGACATCGGGCGTATTGGTGACCATGATGCCCTTCGCCGCCGCATGCTTCGCGTCGACCCCGTCATAGCCGACGCCGAAATTGGCGATGATCTCGAGCTTCGGCAGCGCGTCGATCAGCGCGGCATTGACCGGAGCCATCGAGGCGACGCCGCGCACGCTTGCAGCCATCGCGGGCGTGACCAGCTTCGCGTCCCCGGTCGGTATGGGCTCCAGCCTGAACGTATCGCGTATGCGCTGGATGGCGTGCTCGTTGAGGGGCCCCGGAACCAGTACGTAAATCTCGCCCGAAAATTTCATCCGCAATCCTCACAATATGTTCAATCGACGTGTTGGAACACGCCCTCCAACGCGGCCGTTGCTTTCGGTTGCCAAGCGCAACGTAGCGAAGAAGGAAAGGAATGACGATGAAAATCAGGACATTTACGCTGACCGTCGCCGCTGCCCTTTTTGTAGCGGGTTCAGCCTTTGCACAACCGAACGGAGCAGGTCGGAACGACTTGTCTTCCGGCAACGGAAGCGGACCAGACATGGAGATGCAAACGGGTTCCATCTCAAACGACGGGTACCAATCCGATGTAGAGAGGATAGTGTACCAGAATGGCGACATCTTCCGACCCTTCTTCACCGACGATTCCATGGCGGCGCTGAAATCGGAAACAGAAATCAGGCAAACCTATCGGCGCATGGATTCGCAATCGCAGGCCGAACTGACCAAGACCTGTGACAGCGCCGACGCCCAGCGCGGCTCGTACGGAACCATGACATACGCGCTCTGCAGCATTTTCGGCGTCATGTGATGCCGCGATGCGAAACGTGCGCCCGTCAAGGCGGGCGCACGCATACACGCATACTCATCTTTCTTTGGGCTTGCCGGTCGACTGACGCACATGCAGTTCCGGCCGGATCAGTTCCTGGCCGCCATGGACCTCGATGCCGCTCAAGCGATCGAGCAGCGTGCGGGCTGCACGGCGTCCGACCTCGCGCTGCCCGTTCCACACGGTCGTCAGTGCCGGCGTGGCGATCGCCGCCTCCTCCAGATCGTCATAGCCGGTAACCGAGATATCCGCGCCCGTCACCATGCCGGCGCGCGCGATGCCGTTCATCAGCCCGATGGCGACAAGATCGTTCCAGCAGACCGCCGCCGTCGGCTTGTCCTTCAAGGCCAGGAATTCCTGAGCCCCCTCGAAACCTGCCTGCTTGGTGCGCGGACCGGGCAGCCGCCATTCGGGCTTCAACTCCATGCCGGCCTTCGTCATGGCGATCACATAGCCGCGATAGCGGTCGCGGCCCGTAGAGGTACTGTCGGTGCCGCCGATCATGGCGATGCGGGTATGCCCGAGCGAAATCAGGTGGTTGGTGGCAAGGCCGATGCCATAGGCGTCGTCGCCGCGAAAGACCGGCACGTCCGCGCCGGTCACGCTGCGCGCGATCAGGACCGCCGGCAGGCCGTTCTCCTCGGCCAGCGCGATGTCCTCCTTCGGCGTGCCGATGGCCGCCGACATGATGACGCCGTCGGCGCCCAGTTGCAGCAGCGTATCGATGAAGGTGCGCTGCTTTTCCAGATCGTCGTAATGGTTGCAGAGCAGGAAGGTCTGCCGGCCGCGGTCGAGCTCGGATTCGATCGAGCGCAGGATTTCCGCGTAGAACGGGTTCATGATGTCGTGCACGACGACACCGACGATGCCCGAGCGCGAGGTCCTGAGGCTCGCCGCGCGGCGGTTGTAGATATAGCCGATGGCGCGCGCGTGCTCCTTGATGCGCTCGCGCGTCTGGTCGGCGACGAGCGGCGAATCGCGCAGCGCCAGCGACACTGTGGCCGTCGATACTTTCAACGCATCGGCGATCGTGGACAGCTTGATTTTCTGAGCCAGAACCCCTCTCCCGGCAAAGCTAGCTTAAACAGTTTAAAGCTGCTTATGCCATCAAGAGAGGCTTGGCGAAAGAGGCCGGAACAAAGCTTTTGCGGCGGCGAAGGCGATGCTCGGGAAGCGCCTATTCGGCGGCGGCCGGCGTTTCTTCCTCGGGTCCTTCATCCACCTCGACATATTCGGTGTCCGACAGGTTCGCCTCTACGCGCTGGAGCAGCTTGGTGAGCGTCTTCTGCTCCTTCTTGTCGAAATCCTTCAGAGCGAGCTTCTGCGTCTTGCGCACCGATTTCTCGATCGCCTTGATGGCGTCGCGCCCGCTTTCCGTCAGGAACACATGCGCCTGGCGCCCGTCCTGCTCGGAGGCTCGCTTGGAGAGGAAACCCTGGCTCTGCAAACGATTGATGGTCTTGGTGACAGTGGGCGGCTTCACCCCGAGCCGGAGCGCGAGCTGGCCGGGCGTCTGCCCGTCTTCGTCGGCCAGCGCCAGCACGATCTGGTCCTGCCCCGGATAGAGGCCCCTTCCGTTCAGCCGCGATGCAAGCGCGGTACGCGAAAGCCTTGCCGCCGATTGCAGAAGGTTCATCGTCTGAGCCTTGCCGGCCTTGGCCATGGGTTTTCCCTCCCGGGCGGTCTGGACGGAGCTTATCCGCACTCGCTACTTTCGCAACCGCCGATGCTGACGGCAACACTTTGCCGGCAACAGATGCGCTTTCATTGCAGACCCATGTGACAGACGCATGACAGCTTTTCCAGTCAAGGAAGCTCGTGCAATCGGCAGGCCGCCGTCTTATATGAGACGCGCATCCGAAAGAGGAATATCATGACCGACACCCAGGCGCAGATCCCGGTAACCGTACTGACCGGTTATCTCGGGTCCGGCAAGACGACGCTTCTCAACCGCATCCTTTCGGAGGACCACGGCAAGCGCTACGCCATCATCGTCAACGAGTTCGGCGAGATCGGCATCGATAACGACCTGATCGTGGAATCCGATGAGGAAATCTACGAGATGAACAATGGCTGCGTTTGCTGCACCGTGCGCGGCGACCTGATCCGCGTCGTCGAGGGCCTGATGCGCCGCCCCGGCCGCTTCGACGCGATCCTTGTCGAGACCACCGGGCTTGCCGACCCCGTCCCCGTCGCACAGACCTTCTTCATGGACGACGACGTGCGCGCCAAGACAAGGCTCGACGCCGTGGTGGCGCTGGTCGACGCCAAGCATCTCCCCTTGCGCCTCAAGGACAGTCGTGAGGCGGAGGACCAGATCGCCTTCGCCGACGTGGTCTTGCTCAACAAGACCGACCTCGTCGGCGAAGACGAGCTCAAGAACGTCGAAGCGACGATCCGCGCGATCAATCCCTCCGCCCGCATCCACCGCACCACACGCGCCGGCATCGACCTTGCCGAGGTGCTCGATCGCGGTGCCTTCGATCTCAATCGCGCGCTGGAGAACGATCCGCATTTCCTCGACGCCGACGAGCATGATCACGACCATGAGGGGCACGACCATGAGGGGCATGACCATGACCATCATCACGAGCATGACG